>JBEPVB010000041.1:0-18851 GCA_041691215.1 Chloroflexota bacterium | reverse complement strand
CGACCGGGACGCCGTCAGCGGCGACCTCGTCCGTGGCGACGCCGTTCTCGCGACCTCGGCCACGACCCCGCCCACGACCGCCGCGTCGGCGGCGGCGGCGGCGCGGCTCGTCGTCGTCGGCCTCGGCGATCGGCTCGCCGTCAAGCTCCTCGGGGGCATCCTCGTCCGAGGCGATCGCGACGGGCGAAACTGCGGCGGCGCGGGACAGCTTCTCGCCGGGCAGGGCCACCAGCGGCGTGCCGCCGGAGGTGATGGCCGCCACGGCCCCTTCGTCGGGCGCGACGGCGACGCGGCTTCGGGATCGACTGCGCGTCGCGACGACGGGCTCCGCCTCGGCGGCCTTGCCCCGGCCGCGGCCCCGGCCACGGCCTCGGCCCGTGCCCTCGCTCTGCTTGTCGGGGACCTCGGTCATCGACAGGTCCTCGTCCTCGTCCTCGGCCACCCGCCGGCCGGAGCGCGACGAGCCCTTCTCGACGCGGGCGATCTGGGTGATCTCGGTGAACTGGTCGGCGACCTCGATGAGGTCCGACGAGGTATTGCCCCGGAAGCTGATCACCTCGACCCGGACGCCCATCTCCTGGACGGCCCTGATGGCCGGCGCGAAGTCGCCATCGCCCGAGATGACGATCGCGATATCAAGGTTCCGGGCGGTCTTCATCATGTCGACGACGAGCTCGATGTCGAGGTTGGCCTTGACCTTGCCGTCGCCGTACTTGCGGATGTCCTTGCTGACGACCTTGTAGCCGTGGCGGCGCAGGAAGTCGTGGAAGTTCCGCTGGTTCTCGTTGTCGGGATCGAGTCCCGTGTATGCGTAGGCGCGTACGAGATCGCGCCCGGCCGAAGCCGTCTTGAGCAGCGTGACGTAGTCGATGTCCACGCCGGCCGCCTTGGCCGCGTAGAAGATGTTCGCCACGTCCACGAAGACGGCGACGTTCTTGCTCACTGATTCTCCTATTCGTTGCGACCCCCCGGCCGGCGAACCGGACCGGGCGTCGCGATCATTTGGGGCGGCGGCCGCCGGCTCCTGCCGGGGCCAACGTTCGTCCCATGCGCGGACCGATGTCGGTGAAACCACGTTCCTCCCACCGGGCCCGCTCGGTGGGATCGTCCGGCCGCGGCGCTTCTACGGACGCGCAGCCCTTGTTGGCGGCTGATCGAATCGCCTCGGCGAGGAGGAGCTCGGTCACCGCGTCGGCATCGGCCCCGGGGTCGACGGCCAGGAGGTCGATCGAACCGACGTAACCGCCGGCCCGAACGGACGGACGGATCGCAAGGACCGCACCGCCCACGATCTCCCGTCGCCGTTCCGCGACGAGGATGCTCGCGTGAGGGAGGTAGACGAGCTGGCGGAGCATGTCCGCCGCATCGAGCGCCGTACCCGCGCCACGACCACCGATCTGCCCGTCGCTGATCGCGACGAAACGGTCGATGTCCGTGATCCGGGCTGCTCGGACCGTGTAATCCACGTAGCCGCTGCTACCTCGAAGGGTGGCGCCGCCGCGATGCCCCCATCCCGACCGGTAGATCGACCGGGATATCCTCCGGAGCCGCGGACCGCACGGGAAGCGAGCGAGATGCTCGAAGAACCGACCCGGGTCGCGGCGACCGGTGTTGCAATCGGTGCGCCGACGCCTATCATACGGCATCGCTTCGGCGGCAACCTGCGCGCCGCCTGGACAAGGTCGAGTCCCCGACCGTTGCGCACTGTTCCGGGTACCCGTCCTCGCCCCAGCCCGGGGCGGAGCATCGGGCGACTCATCGGACGGGCGAAGCGGCGGAGGCCGGCCCGGTTTCAGGTCAGGAACGCTCGTCGGCCGACCGGGTGGTCGCCTCGGGAGACCCCAGGGCGATCGATTTCGAGGAGGAGAGTGCATGAAGCTCAGGAAATTCTCGGTCATCGCCGTGGGCGCCGTGCTGGCGCTCAGCGCATGCGGTGGCACCACCACGGGCAGCCTCAACAAGAGCGTTCAGATCGCGGTTGACCTGCCGTTCCAGGGCAGCGACAAGGCTGCTTCCGATCCCATCTTGAACGGCATCCGTCTTGCCGTGAAGCAGGCTGGTGGCAAGGTCGGTGACTTCACCGTGACCGTGCCGAACTCGGCGGTCTACGATGACGCCCTCAATGGCGCCCACGATCCGCAGACCGGCGCGAACAACATGACCAAGATCGTCGGTATCCCTGACTACGTTGCCGTGGTCGGACCGGTCAACTCGGGCGTCGCCAAGGCGCAGATCCCGATCTCGAACGCGGCCGGGCTGCTCCAGTGCTCGCCGTCGAACACGACCACCGCGCTGACGGTCGGGCCGGATGCCGCCGCCCTGCGCACCAAGCCGAACAACTACATCCGTGTCGTCACCAACGACGCGATCCAGGGTCCGGCTGCGGCGGCGTACATGATCACGGTCCTCAAGAAGACCAAGGTCTACATCATCGACGACACCGAGACCTTCGGTAAGGGCATCTCCGACTCCTTCGAGGCCGAGTTCAAGTCCCGCGGCGGCACCGTCGTCAAGCACGAGGGCTTCCCGAGGACGACGCAGGACTACCTCTCGATCATGACCGCGGCCAAGGCCCTCAACCCCGACTCCATCTACTTCGGCGGCGTGACCGCTTCCGGCGGCGCCCGCATCGCCCTCGCGGCGAACCAGGTCGGCCTGAATGTCCCGTACGTTGGCCCTGATGGCATCAACGACGGCTCTGGCGCGACCAAGGACTCCTTCCTCAACCTCGCCGCCAGCGTGGCCAAGGATGCGTTCAGCACCCTCGCGGGTCCTGGCACGTTCGAGGGCAAGGACAAGTTCGACGCCGACTACCTCGCCGAGTACAAGATCGCCGCGACCGGCTACGCCGGCCAGGGCTTCGCCTGCACCCAGGTCGTCCTCGACGCGCTCAAGCGCGCCGCCGCGACCAACCCCAAGGACAATGCCGCCCTCCGCGAGGCGGTCCGCGTCGCCGGGACCGACACCAGCGTCGAGTACACGCTCGACGTCGGCAAGGTCAAGTTCGACAAGAACGGCGACACCAGTCAGCTGATCGTTTCGATCTACTCGTTTGACCCCGCCGGTGCCAGTGGCAAGGGCGATTGGAAGTACGACACCCAGATCGACGCGGCCCAGAAGTAACCTTTCGCGCCCCAGGGGCGAGGCCGGGGATCCCGCGATCCCCGGCCTCGCTAGATCCACCTCATCGCCGCGAAACATGAGGTCGATATCGTGACCGCGATCGCCTCGCCCGCTGGGCAATCGAATCCCATGGCCAGGGGCTTCCGGATGACCGCCATCGCGGTCATCGGGGTCGTCGCCTATCTCCTCATCCTGTGGGTCCTGTTGTTCGCCTTCGGCGGGCGGACGGTGGAAAAGGCGTTCCCCGAGGCCCTCCAGCAGACCGTCAACGCCCTGTCGATCGGGGCGATCTACGCGTTGATTGCCCTCGGCTACACCATGGTCTACGGGATCATCGAGCTGATCAACTTCGCCCACGGCGACATCTTCATGCTCGGGGCGTTCCTCTCCACGGTGTTCATCGCGGGCATCACGGGGCACAACGATCCCGTCACGAATATCCCGCTCCTCTTCCTGCTGCTGATCGGCGCCCTGGTCTTCACCATGCCGATCATCGGACTCCTCAACGTCGGCATCGAACGAGCCGTGTACCGCCCCCTCCGGCACGCGCCGCGACTGGCGCCCCTGATCACTGCCGTCGGCGTCTCGTTCATCCTCCAGAACGTGGCCCTGACCATCGCCGGATCGGGCGACCGCAAGTCGCCCCAGATCTTCCCGCTCAACTGGACGGTCGACGTCGGAGGGGCGCAGATCTCGATCCTCTCCATCTTCATCTTCCTGCTCGCCATGGGCCTGATGCTCGGGCTCCAGACGTTCGTCTCGCGAACCAGGCTCGGGCGGGCGATGCGGGCGACGGCGCAGGACCAGGAAGCAAGCGCGCTCATGGGCGTTGATGCCAACCAGACGATCTCCCTGACTTTCCTGATCGGCGGCGTGCTCGCGGCCGCGGCGGGCCTGGTGTGGGGGCTCCGGTTCGGGTTCGTCCGCTTCGACCTCGGCTTCAACTCCGGGCTGAAAGCCTTCACGGCCGCGGTCCTCGGCGGCATCGGCAACATCACCGGCGCGGTCATCGGTGGCTTCATCATCGGCTTCATCGAGAACGCTGCGGCTTCGCTCGGCTACTCGAGGTGGTCCGAGTTCCTCGTCTTCCTCATCCTGACCCTGGTCCTGCTCTTCAGACCGACCGGCATCCTCGGTCAGCTCACGGGTGATCGCGCATGACCGCCACGACCACGGTCCGGCCGGCGGCCGGCCCGACCCGCTCGCCCCGGGCCCGTCTCCAGGACTTCGCCCACCTGCATCGATCGACGACCATCCTCGGCTCGATGGTCGTCGTCACCATCGCCATGATCCTGCTGCCCCAGGTCCCGCCGCTTTCGTTGATCCAGCGCAGCGACGCCTGGTTCGACACGTTCGCCAACGCGGGGGTATTCATCCTCCTGGCGATGGGCCTGAACGTCGTCGTCGGGCTGGCCGGCCTGCTGGACCTCGGGTACGCGGCATTCTTCGCGATCGGGTCCTACACCTATGCGTACTCGAACTCGCCGTTCTCGCACCAGAACCTGCCGTTCCTGCCGATGCTGGCCGTCGGGGCGGCGGTTGCGGCGGTGTTCGGGATCGCCCTGGGCGCCCCGACCCTCCGGCTGCGCGGCGATTACCTGGCGATCATGACCCTGGGCTTCGGCGAGATCGTGCCGATCGTCTTCCTCAACCTCGACAAATGGACGGAGGGCACGAACGGGATCGGCGGCATCTACCGGCCCGAGCCCCTGCCGCTCATCGGGGAGTTCACCCCGCTGTCACCATTCGCCTACTACATCCTCGCGGTCGGAATCGTGACCGTGGCCATGATCCTGCTCTATCGGATGCAGGATTCGCGGATAGGACGCGCCTGGAACGCGATCCGGGAAGACGAGCTGGCGGCTGCCGCAAACGGGATCAACACGGTCACGACAAAGCTCCTGGCCTTCGCCATCGGTGCCACGACGGCCGGGTTCGCGGGCGTCTTCAATGCCTCGAAGCTCACGATCGTCTCGCCGGAGCAGTTCCTGTTCGCCGTCTCCTTCATCGTCCTGGCCATGGTCATCCTCGGCGGCATGGGCAACATCTGGGGTGTTGCCGCCGGTGCGTTCGTCGTCTACCTCATTCAGATCGTCGTCCTCAAGCAGCTCAACGGGATCGTCGAGGGACTCGGGATCCCGTTCCTGACGAACATCAACTTCCTCGACTATCAGTACCTGCTGTTCGGGATGGCCCTGGTCCTGATGATGTTGTTCAGGCCGGAGGGCCTCTTTCCCAGCCAGCGACGACGTCGCGAGCTGCATGTCGGCGACGACCTCGCCGGCGAGGTCGATGAAGGTGAGCCCGACGAACCGGGCCTCGCCGGATCAATGGGCGATGCGCCCGGCGGTCCATCAGCTGACGACGCCTCGGAGAGCAAGCCGTGACCGACGCACCCGAAGTGCTGCGCGCGGTCAAGGTCACCAAGCGCTTCGGCGGGCTCGTGGCCGTCAACGCGATCGACTTCACGATCCCGGTCAACAGCATCGTCAGCCTCATCGGTCCAAACGGAGCCGGCAAGACGACGTTCTTCAACATCATCGCCGGGATCTACGACCCGACGGAGGGACAGATCCAGTTCCGCGGCGAGACGGTCATCGCCCATGCCCGGCGGGCCTGGCTCGAGCCCTTCCTTTGGCTCGCGATCCCGGCCGCAATCGGGGTCCTGACGGCTATCGCCGGCGTCGCCGGCGCGCCCGGGGGTCTCGTGATCCTGGGCATCTTCATCGCCGTCCTCGCCCTCCTGGCGTCGCTCGTCACGGGCGTCGCCCGGGGCCCCGGCTACCAGCGCTTCCTCGCCCGGTTCGGGACCTTCCGGAGTGCCCGGCCGAACGACATGGTCGTGGCCGGCCTGGGCCGGACGTTCCAGAACATCCGCCTCTTCCAGAACATGACCGCTCTCGAGAACGTCCAGGTCGGCATGCACGCCCGGCTCCATGCCGGCTGGTATGACGCCCTTCTGTCGACGCCGCGGAACCGCCGGGAGGAGGTCTATTCCAGGGCTCGCGCCGAAGAGCTCCTGGCGCTCGTCGGCCTCAAGGGCGCCGGCGCCGGCCTGGCCAAGAACCTGCCCTACGGCGACCAGCGCCGCCTCGAGATCGCCCGGGCCATTGCCTCGAACCCGGTCCTCCTGCTGCTCGACGAACCGACGGCCGGGATGAACCCTAACGAGACCGCCGGCCTGACCGCCCTGATCGGGCGCCTCCGGCGCGACCTCGGCCTGACGATCCTGCTCATCGAGCACGACATGAAGGTGGTCATGGGAATCAGCGACCGGGTCACGGTCCTCGACCATGGCGAGAAGATCGCGGAAGGCACGCCCGAGGAGATCCGGCGCGACCCGAAGGTCATCGAAGCCTACCTCGGAGCACCGGCCGAATGAGCATCGTGGAGCAGGGCGCCAAGGGCAGTGAGACGATGCTGGCCCTCGACGACGTCAACACCTACTACGGCCAGATCCACGCCCTCCAGGGCGTCGACCTGACGGTCTCCGAGGGCGAGATCGTCACCCTGATCGGCGCCAACGGGGCCGGCAAGACCACGACCCTCAAGACCATCTCCGGACTCCTCCACCCGCGGCGCGGCAGCGTCCGGTTCGAGGGCGAGGACGTGTCCAAGGCGCCCGCCCACCAGCTCGTCAAGCGGGGCATCGGCCACGCTCCGGAAGGACGTCGGATCTTCGGCCGGATGTCGGTCCTCGAGAACCTGATGATGGGCGCCTTCACCCGCCAGCCGGCGACGATCCCGCCCGACCTCGAGCGGGTCATGACCCTCTTTCCCCGCCTCCGGGAGCGGACCCACCAGCTGGGCGGGACCCTCTCAGGCGGGGAGCAGCAGATGCTCGCCATCGCCCGGGCCCTGATGTCCCATCCGCGCCTCCTGCTCCTCGACGAGCCGTCGCTGGGCCTCTCGCCCATCCTGGTCCAGCAGATCTTCGCGATCATCAAGGAGATCAACGGCCAGGGCACCACGATCCTCCTGGTCGAGCAGAACGCCCTCCAGGCCCTCTCGATTGCCAACCGCGCCTATGTCCTCCAGACCGGCCGGGTGGTCCTGGCGGGACCGGCCAGCGAGGTCATGACCAACGAGACCGTCCGGAAGGCCTACCTCGGCGAGGACTAGGCGGAGGGCAGGCGCCGGCGGCCCCGGCAAAGGTCGCCCCGGCAATCGGCGCCGCCCGGATCAGCGGCGGCCCGGCTCCCGGTAGATGTCGTAGGCCGCCCGGGCCAGCATGACCAGGCCGATGCCGGCCACCCACAGGCCCGGGCCATTGGTGAATACCTCGGTCGGCTGGTGGAACGAGAGCGCCCGCAGGATCGCGAGGTCGATGATCCGGATGACCAGGGCCAGCCAGCCGACCGCCGCCAGGAGCGCGTAGGCCGGCCAGCGGTCCGCGGCCACGGGGCGCTCGGTGGCGTAGGGCAGGGTCACCACCGCGATCGTGGCCAGGGCGACGACGAAGACCACGATGCCCATGCCCTCGAAGGCGTTGCCGCCGAGCGGCGTGAGGCAGCCAGCGCAGCCGACTGTCCACCAGCGGAGCAGACAGCCCACGACGATCACGGCAGCGCCGAGCGCAGCGAGCAGGCGAGCCCGGCCAACCGGGCGGCGGTGGAGGCTCATTCGGGCGTCGTGTAGACCTCGGGCTTCAGGACGCCCACGAACCGCAGGTTCCGGTAGAGCTCGCCGTAGTCGAGCCCGTAGCCGACCACGAACTGGTCGGGGATCGTGAAACCGGTGTAGTCGACCGGGATCTCCACCAGGCGCCGGGCCGGCTTGTCGAGGAGTGTGCAGATCCTGAGCGAGGTCGGCTTCTTGCCCCGGAGGTAGCGGATGAGGTAGTTGAGGGTCAGGCCGGTGTCGATGATGTCCTCGCAGATCAGGACATCCTCACCCTCGATGGTCGCCGAGAGGTCCTTGAGGATCCGGACCAGGCCCGACGATTCGGTGGTCGCGCCGCCGTAGGAGGAGACCTCCATGAGGTCGATCCGGAGGGGCAGGGTGATCGAGCGCATCAGGTCGGCCATGAACGGCAGGGAGCCCTTCAGGACGCTGACCAGGGTCAGTTGACGGCCGGCGTAGTCGGTGCTGATCTGGGCGCCTAGCTCCCGGATGCGCGCCTGGATCGCGTCCTCCTCGAGGAGGATCTCGCCGATATCCGCGATCAGATCGGTGGGGACCCTCATCGATCGACGCGTGCTTTCTCCGTGGCGGCGATCGGTGCGGACCGCCGGCCGTGACGACGGGCGGGCCCAGTGCCGGCGGCCACGATGACCTCGACCAGGTCGACGACCTCGCCGCCGGCGACCGCCTCGATGTCCACCGGTGCCCGGTCCGGCACGACCTGGCCGAGCGTCCCCGACAGCGAGTTGGCCAGCGCGAGACGGCCGTATTTCAGCATCATCGCCCGGAAGTCGCGGGCGTAGAAGAGCTTGATCCGGATGTCCGGGTAAAGCTCCCGGAGCCGGCGCAGCTTGCGGTTCTTCTTGCGCACGAGGCGCTGCTTGAGGGTCGTCATCTCGAGGTAGAGATCGAGCTCGGGCAGGTAGAAGTCGGGCGCAAAGCTCTCGATCACCTCGCCGTCGAGGTTCCAGAGGATCGGAAAGGTGGTCGGCTCATAGGTCCACTGGACGGCGTAGAAGTCGAGGATGCGGGCCATCTCCGCCTCGCTGCCGTGGGCGAAGACGGGCCATGGCCGGCCGTTCGAATCGACGCCCACGGGACCGCGCATCCGGAGGGCGTCATCCTGGCCTGCGTCGGGTCGGTCTTCGACCGACGGTTCGCTCGGGGGCGAGGGCCTGCCCGGGCGTCCGGTGGGCTGGACAGCGACGACGGTCATCGAGGCGGCATCGACTGCCCGGATCTCGATTCCTTGCCGTCACGATCCGCGACCAGGGACTGCGCATCGCCCTGCCAATGGCTGAGGAAGCGGTGCATCTCGATGACATCGTCAGAGGTGATGACCGGCCTCGGGGCAGGGCGCTCGGACTGCCCGGCGTCCTCCGGGGATGAATCGGCCAGGAAGGCCAGGGTCGTGCTCCGGCATGCCCCGCACTCGATCTGGACGAAGGTCATGTCCTCGCGGCGAGCCAGGAGCTGGATCCGTTCGACGGGGACGGGCTGGTCGCAGACGGTGCAGGCAATCCCGTCCGGGAACGCGCGAAGGAGGTCGCGGGGATCCATCCATGCGGAAGTGTAACGGGTCCCGTCCTCGGACGTGCCCAGTCGGCCCGCGGAAAGCGGCCGTACCGGCTTGTGGCGGATACCCCCAGGGGGTATCATCCGAGATCGGAGCAGCCGGCCATCCGGCGCCCGGGAGAGCCGACCCCAGGATGACGACGCAGGACCAAGCAAGCGATCTTCCCACCGCCGCGGAGACGTTCCGCCACAGCTACTCGAAGGACAAGGCCCAGCTGGTGCGGCGCCTGGCCAGGATCGAGGGCCAGGTCCGCGGCATTGCCCGGATGATCGAGCGGGAGGAGTACTGCGTCGACATCCTCCAGCAGACGTCGGCCCTCCGGGCGGCCGTCGACTCGCTGGCCATCCTCGTCCTCGAGGACCACGTCCAGGGCTGTGTCCGGACGGCGGCCCAGCACGGGGACGCCGAGCGTTACGTCGAGGAGGTCGTGGACGTCGTGCGCCGAACCCTCGGCCGCCCGGTTCGAGGCACGCCCAAGGCCTGAACCCGGGCTTTCCCCCGCTCGCGGTGAGTTATCCACCGTGGCCGGTTGAAGCGCGCGGTTCGAGGTGGATAACCCCGTTGACGAGGGCGTCCGACGCTCGTAGCGTCCTGCATCCGCACCGGTTGGCAGCGGGGAGCGTCAGGCGCGACGGGCGCGGGGAAACCCGGCCACGAAAACGGACCGCCGGGCGAGAGACCGAGGCCGCGGCGCGCATCACACGGCGTCGCCGGGGGCGGCTCTCCGTGGCGGTGATCCGCCCCCTTGTGGGAGGACCAGCTGAACCGCCAGCGAGAACCGCTCCCGACGCGTTTTGAGCACCTCCCTCTTCTCCCGCCCGCCTACGACGACGCCCTGGAGCCCGCCCTGGCCGCGCTCGGGGTGGCGGGTATCGTCGTCGGCCCGGCTTCGCTCAGGCTCATCGAGGGACATGTCCGGCTGCTCCTGGCCTGGAACGCGGCCATCAACCTCACCGCCATCACGGGTCCCGCGTCGATCGCGCGACTGCACGTCGCGGACAGCCTCGCCGCCCTGGCGCTGCTGCCAGGCCTGCCGCAGGCCACCGTCCTCGATCTCGGGAGCGGCGGCGGGTTTCCGGGCCTGACCCTTGCGGCGGCCATGCCGTGGGCCCGCTTCACGCTCGTGGAATCGGTCCGCAAGAAGGCCGCCTTCCTGGCCACGGCCGTCGAAGCCCTCGGCCTCGGCCCCCGCGTCGAGGTCGCCGATGCCCGGGCCGAGACCCTGGCTCCAGGCGCCTGGGACATCGTCACGGCCCGGGCGGTTGGCAACCTGGCCGAGCTGATCGAGCTGGCCCTCCCGCTCCTCAGCCCGGCCGGCCACCTGCTGGCCTGGAAGCGGGGCGACATCGACGACGAGCTGGCCACGGCCGGGCGCGCTGCGGCGACGCTCGGTGGCAGTCGGCCGGCCGTCCATCCCCACCCGCCACGGCTGGCCGCCGCCGCGGGAATCGCCGGCCACGGCATCGTCCTGGTGAGGAAGGTGGCCCCGACGCCGGCCGGCTATCCGCGCGACCGGGCGGCGCGCGTCCGACGACCTTGGTGAAAGACGCCCCCTGCTACGCTGGCCGCGGATGCGAATCGCCGTCGTTTCGGACGTCCATGCCAACCTGCCGGCCCTCGATTCGGTCATCGGCGCCGCTGGTCCCGTCGACGCCTGGTGGCATCTCGGTGACGTCGTGGGCTACGGTCCGGACCCCGATGGCGTGGTCGGCCGGCTCCGGGACCTGGGGGCCTCGGGCGTCCAGGGCAATCACGATGCCGCGGCCATCGGCGGGTCCCAGATCGACTGGTTCAATCCGGACGCTCGGCGGGCGATGGAGTGGACCCGGACGGCGATCAGCCCCGCGACGCGGGCATGGTTGGCCGCGCTCCACCCGACCCGCGTCGATGGCGACCGGACCCTGGTCCACGGCAGCCCCCGCGATCCGACCTGGGAATACGTGACCTCGATGCCCGTGGCCCGGGCCAACCTGGCTGTCCTGAAGACGCGCCTGGGGCTCCACGGCCATACCCACCTGCCGATGGCCTGGCTCGAGGAGGACGGCTCGATCGAGGTCCTCAGCCCCAGCCACGGCTCGGTCCTGGAGCTGCGGGGCCGGCGGGCCCTGGTCAACCCCGGCAGCGTCGGCCAGCCCCGCGACGGCGACGCGCGGGCCTCCTTCATGATCCTCGACGACGCGCTTGACAGCGTGACCTGGCAGCGGGTCGAGTACGACATCGAGGCGGTCCAGACGGCGATGCGCCAAGCGGGCCTTCCGGGGGGGCTCGTGGCCCGCCTCCGCGCCGGTTTCTGAGGGCACCGGTGGGCGGCCAGGAACCTCTTCGCGGCCGAAAGATCGGCGATCGTCGGGTTCGCATCGAGCGGCCCCACGCCGCCTACTTCCGCTGGAGCGGCAAGGGCATGATGACGGCCAAGGCCGCCGCGAGCACGCCCACGACGGGCGCCGGCCGGGCCATCGCCGAGATCCGCCATCTCCTCCTCGGTCGCCCGCTGGCCTCGGACGAGGAGATCGGGCAGCGCCTCTCGAAGAAGAAGGCGCTCGCGATCTTCAGCTCGGATGCCATCTCGTCGTCGGCCTACGCGACCGAGGAGATCCTGCGGGTCCTGATCCTGGCCGGCGCGGCCGGCCTCGTCCTGGGGCTCCAGGTCTCGATCGCGATCGCGGTCCTCCTCATCGCGGTCGCCTTCAGCTACCGCCAGGTCTGCCTGGCCTACCCGACGGGCGGCGGCTCGTACTCGGTCTCCAAGCGCAACTTCGGGCGGAACGTCTCGCTGATCGCGGCTTCTGCCCTCCTCATCGACTACGTCATGACCGTCGCGGTCTCGACCACCTCGGCGGTCGAGCAGATCACCTCGGCCATCCCGGAGCTCATCGACGAGCGGGTCATCATCGGCGTCGTGGCGATCGCCCTGATCACCATCGGCAACCTTCGGGGCCTCCGCGAGGCCGGCAACATCTTCGCCATCCCGACCTACCTGTTCGTCGGCTCGGCCCTCCTGATGATCGCGATCGGCACCTTCCGGATCGTCGTGAACGGCGAGCACAGCGACTTCGCGGTCTCATTGGCCACCGGCGCAGGGAAGGTCCCGGAGCAGGTCGGCACGCTCCTCCTGCTGCGGGCGTTCGCGGCCGGGGCGGTGGCCCTCACCGGGACCGAGGCCATCGCCACCGGTGTGCCGGCCTTCCAGCCGCCCGAGGCGAAGAACGCGGCCACGACGCTGGCGGTGATGGCCGGGCTGCTGGGCGTCCTGTTCATCGGGATCACCTTTCTGGCCGTCAACTTCGGGATCACCCATCTCGACCAGCCCGAGCAGCGGACCGTGATCAGCCAGGTGGCCCGGCGCATCTACGGCGACAACTCGATCCCCTTCTTCCTCTTCCAATCGTTCACCGCCCTGCTCCTGTTCCTGGCCGCGAACACGAGCTTCAACGCGTTCCCGCGGCTGCTGGCGATCCTGGCCGGCGATTCCCACATGCCCCGCCAGTTCGGGCTGCGGGGCGATCGCCTGGCGTTCTCCTACGGGATCATCGTCCTGGCCGTCGTGGCCTCCTTGCTGGTCATCGTGTTCAAGGGCGAGACCCACCTCCTGATCCCGCTCTACGCAGTCGGGGTCTTCATCGACTTCACGATCAGCCAGGCAGGCATGATCCGGCACTGGCTCCGGGAACGGCCGGCCGGCTGGCAGCGACGCCTGGCCATCAACGCCTTCGGCTGCGTCCTGACGGCCATCGTCGCGGTCGTCGTCACCGCCGCCAAGGCGCCGGAATCGTTCATCGTCCTGCTGCTTGTTCCCTGCCTCGTCATGATGATGCTGTTCATCCGCCGCCAGTACGAGGGCCAGGCCACGGAGCTCCACGTCCGCGACGACATCGTGTTCGCGGGGCCGCACCGCGAGCAGCGCGCCGTCGTCCCGGTCAACGGCATCAACCGGACGGTCGTCCAGGCCGTGACCTTCGCCAGGACGATCGCCAACGACGTCCGGGCCGTCTATGTCACCGACAACGGCGACGAGGCCGAGATCCTTCGCCGACGCTGGGAGCGGCAGCTGCCCGGCGTTCCCCTGGTCATCGTGGAATCGCCCTTCCGGGCGATCGTCGAGCCCTTCGTCGCCTACCTCGACGTCCTGGCCGAGACCTGGCCGCCGGACCGGGAGGAGCCGATCACGATCGTGGTCCTTCCCGAGTACGTGGCCAAGCACTGGTGGGACCGGCTGCTCTACAACCAGACCGCCAGGCGGCTCAAGGCCGCGATCGTCGGCCGCGAGCACACGGTCATCGCCGACGTCCCCTACCGGCGCGGGCGATGACGATCCGAGGGGCCCGGCGGGGTGCGCGGGACGCGGCTCCCGCGCCACGGCAGGCGGCGCTGACATGACCGCGATGCTGCCCGGAGGCGGCTCGACCGGTCCCGGACCGAAGCGCGGCCGGAAGCTGGCGGATCGCCGGGTTCGCGTCGAGCGACCCCACTCCCCGTATTTCCGATACACGGGCCCCGGCCAGCTCGTGGCCAAGGCTGCGGCGAGCGGGGCGATGACGCCCGGCGGGCGACTCCTCGCCCGCGCCCGGGCGTTCCTGTTCGGCCGGCCCCTCGCGATGGAGGAGGAGGCCAGCGAGCGGCTGCCCAAGAAGCAGGCCCTGGCGATCTTCAGCTCGGACGCCATCTCGTCCTCGGCCTACGCGACCGAGGAGATCCTGCGCGTCCTCGTCCTGGCCGGCGCCGCCGCGATCCTCGTCTCGATCGAGATCGCGATCGCCATCTCGGTCCTGCTGGCGGTCGTGGCCCTGTCGTACCGGCAGGTCTGCCGGGCCTATCCCAACGGCGGCGGGGCCTATGCGGTGGCCAAGGAGAACATCGGCGCCCTTGCCTCGCTGGTGGCCGCGGCGGCGCTACTGATCGACTACGTCATGACGGTCGCGGTCTCGACGGCATCCGCCATCGCCCAGACCTACTCGGTCTTTCCCTCGATCTTCAATGTCCGGGTCGAGATCGCGGTCGTCGCCATCACCCTGATCACGATCGCCAACCTCCGTGGCCTCCGCGAGTCCGGCAACATCTTCGCCGTCCCGACCTACCTCTTCCTGGGCCTCGCCCTGCTGATGGTCGGCATCGGCGTCTTCCGGATCGTGACCGGCGGGGCGGTTGACGTCGCCCAGGCCGATGCGGCGCCCTTCGACACCCAGCCCTTCGGCCTCTTCCTCCTGCTCAAGGCCTTCGCCTCCGGATCGGTGGCCCTGACCGGGACGGAGGCGATTGCCAACGGTGTGCCGGCCTTCAAGCCACCGGAATCGAAGAACGCGGCCAACACCCTGGTGGCGATGGCCATCCTCCTTGGCGTCCTGTTCATCGGCATCACCGTCGTCGCCGACGGATTCGGGATCCTGCCCACGAAGGAAGGCGGCCAGACGGTGGTGGCCCTCGTCGCGACCGTCGTCTTCGGCGCGAACTCGCCGCTCTTCTACGCCTTCCAGGCGGCCACGGCGCTGATCCTGTTCCTCGCCGCGAACACCAGCTTCAATGCCTTCCCGAGGCTGGCCGCCCTCCTCGCCGAGGACGGCTACATGCCCCGCCAGTTCAGCTTCCGGGGCGATCGCCTGGCGTTCTCGTGGGGGATCATCCTCCTGGCCGCGATCGCCGCCGTCCTCCTCTATCTCTTCCACGGCGACACCCACGCCCTGATCCCGCTCTACTCGGTCGGCGTCTTCGTGTGCTTCACCTTGTCCCAGGCGGGCATGGTCCGGCACTGGTTCAGGGAGCGTTCCTCGGGCTGGGCCTGGAGAGCCGGCATCAACGCCGTCGGGGCCGTCCTGACGGCGGTCGTCCTGGTCGTCGTGGCGAGCGTCAAGTTCCTGGCCGGCGCCTACCTGGTCGTGATCCTCATCCCGATCCTCGTCGCGATCATGCTCTTCATCCATCACCAGTACGAGCGGAGCAGCAGGGAGCTGACGGTCCGGCCCGATTTCGTGGCCCAGCCGCCGGTCCGCGAAGAGCGGGCGATCGTGCCCGTGCCGGGCATCAACCGGGCCGTCATCCAGGCGGTCAACGTCGCCCGCTCGATCTCGGACGACGTCCGGGCGGTGTTCATCTTCGAGGACCCCGAGGCGGTGGACCTTGTCCGGGCCGACTGGGAGCGCCAGGTGCCCGGGGTGCCCCTGGTCGTGATCGAGTCGCCCTTCCGGGCCCTGGCCGGTCCGCTGATCGCCTATCTCGACGTCCTGGACCGGGGCTGGCCGGCCGAGCGGCCGTCCCCGATCACCTTCGTCGTGATCCCCGAGTACGTGGCCAAGAGCTGGTGGGAGCGCCTTCTTTACAACCAGTCGGCCCGACGCCTGCGGACGATCCTGCTCGGGCGACCCCATACCGTTGTGGTGAATGTCCCCTATCGCCGCGAGGATCCAGAAGCCTTCGAGGCGCACCCCCCGTCGAAGCGGTCCGTCGACACCCACTGACGGGAGGCCCGGCGCGACCGACTTGTCCAGGCGGTGCGCCGGAGCACCGGCCCCGATCGCGAGAACCGCCCGGTACGGTGGTATCGTGACCGCCGCCACGGCCCTGGACGGGCCCGGAATCGAGCGGGACCCGGTGTCCCCAACAGCCCAAGGCGGTCGACCAGACCGGTGTCCGAATCCCATCCCAACGTGTTCCGGCGCGCGGTGATCGCGCTCGCCGGGGGCACCAGCGACGCCCGCATCGTGCAGCTCGTGAGCGAGCTCGGACGGGCCACGAAGGCGGAGCTCGTGGCCGTCCACGTCGTCGAGATCGGCTGGTCGCTGCCGCTCGATGCCGACATCGCCGGCCGATCCGAGGAGGCCCAGCAGATCCTTGATCTGGCCGAGGCAACGGCGGAGGAATCGAAGATGCGGCTCGAGCCCGTGCTGCTCCAGGCCCGTGACGTCGGAGCCGCCCTGGTCGACGAGGCAACCGAGCGGTCAGCTGACCTTCTGGTCCTGGGCCTGCCGTATCGCAAGCGGTTCGGGGGCGATTTCGCCATCGGGCGGACAATTCCCTACGTCCTGAAGAACGCCCCGTGCGCCGTCTGGGTGGTGCGCGAGCCCATCGCCGAGGAAGCAACGTGAAGATCGTCATCGTCGGGTCCGGCCGCGTCGGAGCGGTCCTGGCCGAGGCCTACGACGCCGCGGGCCACAAGGTCGTCGTGCTGGACCTGTCCACCCGGGCCTTCGATCGCCTGCCGGCCGAGTTCCACGGCGACGCCGTGCGTGGCGACGGGACCGACGAGGACACCCTCCGGCGGGCCGGCGCGGGCGATGCCGACGTGTTCCTCGCCCTGACCGAGGGCGACAACCGGAACATCATGGCGGCCCAGCTGGCCGCCGAGAAGCTGGGCATCAAGAAGGTCGTGGCCAAGATCAACGATCCAGTCCGGGCGGCCGCCTACGCCGAGCTGGGCATCGCCACCATGTGCCGGACGACCATCCAGGCCGACGCCATCAGCGAGTTCCTCGGCCTGCCTGCGCTCGGGCTGCCGGGCGTGATCGCCCCGACCGGGAGCCACCACGGCAAGGAAGGCCACGCGCCGCTGAAGAGCGCCATCGAGGCCGGCACGGCCGGTCGGGAGGCCTGAGATGTTCGTCCTTGTGATCGGCGGCGGCAAGGTCGGCTACTACCTCGCCAAGGAGCTCATCGAAAGCGGCCACGAGGTGGTCGTCATGGAGAAGGACCGTGCCCGGGCCGACCAGATTGCCGACGAGATCGGCTCGATCGTGGTGGCCCACGACGGCTGCGAGGGCAAGTACCTCGGCGAGGCCGGCTGTGCCCGGGCCGCGATCGTGGCCGCGGTCACCGGCGACGACGAGGACAACCTGGTCATCTGCCAGATGGCCAAGCACCACTTCGACGTCCCCCGAACGATCGCCCGGGTCAACAACCCAAAGAACGAAGACCTCTTCCGCCACCTCGGCGTCGACGAGATCATCAGCCCGACGCGAATGATCCTGGGCGCGATCGAGCAGGACATCCCGGTCAACGAGCTCCTCCACCTGGCGGCCCTCGGCGAAGGCGAGCTCGAGATCATCGAGGCCCACCTGCAGAGCGGTTCGCCGGCCATCGGCAAGGCCGCCGGTGAGCTCACCATGCCCGAAGGCTGCTCGCTGTTCGCGGTCGTCCGCGACGGGATCGCCACGGCCCTCCGACCGGACATGGCCCTGAAGGTCGGCGACAAGGTCATCGCCATCGGCCCGAGCGATTGCCAGGCCCACCTCCACGAGCAGCTCATCGGCGGTCGGCAGGAGCCCAGCCCGGCGGGGATCTGATCCCGCACCTGCGGCCGGCAGCCCCCGGCCGCAGGGTCCGTGCTCGGCGCTCGTGCGGCGCCCGTGCCTACTGGCCGATTTCCTGCCAGGTCGCGCCGCCGTCTGCCGTGGCCATGAAGACCACGCCCGTCGCTCGACCCAGGCAGATCGGGTCTGGCGTGACCTGGGTCTGCCAGATTCTATGGCTGCACACGACCTCCCCCCAGCCGACGTCGGGTGTCGCGAAGGTCACCCCGACGACGGGCGGCTCTGTCTCCCGCGGCGTCTCGCGCCAGGTCCTGCCTCCGTCCGTGGTCGACCAGAACGCGGCGGGCGTCGTCGCCGTCCAGGTGGTGTCCGAGCGGAGCTCAACGATCGCGCCGTTCGGCCACGTGCGGATCCTCGTCCAGGACTGCCCGACATCGGAGGTCGTGTAGATCCCCGTCGCGTCGCCATCGCTGAGCGCGAGCGTTTCGCGTCCGTCGCCATCCATGCGGATGGTTGACGGCCCCTTCAGGTTCGAGGCGGGGAAGGTTGAGTCCGCCGGGAGTGGCTGGATCGACCAGTTGGCGCCACCGTCTATCGAGATCGCGACGCGATTGTCGAAGGGTTTGTTGTCGGCCTTCCCTAGGGTCATCCAGAGGGGGCCATTGTCGCCGCCCTGGGGCTTGTTGTAGCTCGCGTCGAGGATCGCTGTCGTGGAGTGGGCAGGGCCGCCCCAAGTCGCCCCGCCGTCCGTGGTCGAGTAGACGAGGAGCTCGGTGCTGGCATCGTTCCGCGCGTACGTGGCGAAGGCGACGTCCGGTGAGGCCGCCGTGATAAACCATGGACCGAAGGCCCCGGTCGGCGGGTCGATCGTCGAAGCCCGCCACGTCGCTCCACCGTCATGGGTCGCGAGGATTTGACTGTCGGCCGTCCCGACGTAGGCCGTCGTGTCGTCGACGAAGCGCGTCGGGCCCAGCGGCTGCACGCCCAGCTGGGTCCACGTTTGACCCGCATCGGTCGTCCGGAAGAGACCGCCGGGTCGCGACCCCGCGTCGTAGGTTCGGAGCCAGCCGACCGTGGCCGAGGTCAGCTCGAACTGTCCGCCCGCGTCGAACACATCGGGACGATCCGCGGCCCTGAAGGCGCCGGCAACCGGCGGCACGCTTGGGGCGGACGTGGGGGACGAGGTCAGCCCATTGGCCGACGGCCGCGGGCTCGGGATGATCGTCCGGCTGCCGCCCGCGAAGGCCAGGCCGAGCGCCCCTGCGGCGAGGACGAGCGATGCGGCGACGGCG
>JBEPVB010000040.1:0-18912 GCA_041691215.1 Chloroflexota bacterium | reverse complement strand
GGGGCGCGGTCCTAGATCCCGGCCGCCTGGAGCACAAAGCGCACGATCAGGCTGGATGGACGGCTCGTCCGCCCGATATGCCGCGGTCAGCGTTGTGGGCCTGCCGTTCTCGAGGTCGTCGGTCGCGCTTGCCATAGTGGCCAGATTACGTCGCCCCACGCGACATGACACCCTCACCGGCTCCGCTGGCGCAGTGCTGATCCCGGTGCTGATCCCGGCGCCCTGCCCGCGGCGTAGGTCGGCGCTCGGGTCTCCGGCGCCGACCGCTGGGTCAACGGACGGGGCCGTCAGCAGTCGCGGCCCTCTGCGAAGCGGCGCGTGTCGGTGGCTTCGGCGGTGGTGTCCTTGGCGTCGGCGACGGTCTCCTCGGCCTGGCCCTTGACCCGCTTGACCTTGCCCGACCACTCGGTGGATCGGTGACCGACGAGCTTGAGGGCTTGGTCCTTCACGACCCTTTGCCTCGATCCGACGTTCCTCGCGCGCGGTCCTGGCTCACCGGAGCCGGCTCCGTGCGACCGGAGCGTCCGGAGGCGACCCGAGCACTGGCCCTCCGAGCGGCGCCCGGCATCGCAATCACCGCCGGCCACGGTCCGGCCGTGCTTCCGCTCTGGGGGCGCCCGAGGAGGTACCCCTGTCCGAATCGGACGCCCAGGAGCTGTATCGTCTCGAGCTCGGCGAGCGCCTCGATGCCCTCCGCGATGAGGCCCAACTTCCGCTTAACGGCGAAGTAGCTCATCCCGGCGATGAGCGCCTGCCGAGCAGGATCCGCGTTGATCCCGCGGATAAGCCCAATGTCGAGCTTCACGAACGCGGGGGATAGCTCGAGGACGTGGCGCAGGGACGCATACCCCGCCCCGGCGTCGTCGACGGAGATCGAGACCGTCGGACCCAGGGAGGAGATTGCATCGCGAAGTGCCGGGTAGTCGTCGGTCGGCTCATGCTCGGTGATCTCGAGGACGATCTCCCGGGCCACGCCGGCCAGGAGATCGCGGATTCGTCCCGATCCGATCAGGGTGGGTGAGACGTTCAGGCTGAGGTACTTGCCGACCGGCAGGACGGTCGCGGCTTCGAGGGCTGCGCCGATCGTCGCGGCCTCGAGCTCGAGTCCCAGGCCGGAGCGGACCGCCAGGGCGAAGGTGATGTCCGGCGGAACCCCGTCGGCGAAGCGGCTGAGGGCTTCGTAGCCAGTCACCCTCCCGGTGTGGAGCTCGACGATCGGCTGAAAGAACGGGGTGAAGGCGGATGCGTCCAGGATCCCCTGGGTCCTTGCCCGGGCGCTGTTCTCGGTGTTGCGCACATCGAGACCCGGCGAGAGCAGCGTCCCGAGAATGGAGGCCAGCGTGGTGAGCACCGGCAACTGTTCGCTGAGGGCCTCCCGATCCCGATGGAGGATGGCCAACCCGACGACGCCGATCAGGCCGCGAGGGCCCGTGAGTGGCGCATACGCGACTGTCCGCACCCCGCTGGCGGCCATCTGGGCCCCGTACTCGCCGTCCTCGGGTCGAGCGTGCCAGTCTTCGGTCCAGACTCCGCGAGACGCGCGCTCGAAGAGGTACTTGGCTCGGGTTGCCGGCAGGACGCTGCTCGCCAGCGTGCTGGTGCCACCAGGTCCCTCGTTGCCGATGACGAGAGCGTGATCCTCATCACTCAGGGCGATCACGAAGGCAGCGTCGACGACCGGGAGCTGGACCAGCTTTTCGCAGGCAACCTTGGCGATCGTCTCGGGGCTGGAGCTCAGGTCGATGCCCGCCATCGCCGCTTCGATCATCGAACGCTCCCGGGCGCTTCGGCGAATCGTCTCCTCGAGGGCCCGCTCGCGAGTTACGTCGCGATCCGTCTGCATGAAGCTCAGGGTCTTGCCCGACGCGTCGCGGATCCCCGAGATCACGGCTTCGAGCTCGATCAGCTCGCCGTCCTTGCGGCGGTTGACGATGACGCCGGCCCACGTCTTGCCGGTCGACACCTGGGCCCAGATGGCATCGAAGAAGGCGCGGGTGTGGCGCCCGCTGTCGACCATGCCGGCGAATTGACCCACGATCTCCTGAGGTTCGTACCCGTAGACATCGGTGAACGCCCGGTTGACGTAGGTCACGATCCCATCGGTGTCCTTGATCCAGATCGCGTCGGCGGTCTGCTCGATGGCTGCCACCAGGGTCGCTCGTTCGGCCTCGGCCGAGACCCGCTCGGTGATGTCCTGGACCGTGCCCGTCATCCGGACGATCGCCCCGCTCGGATCGCGGACGACCTCGGCCTCGTCGTGGATGAGCCGGACGGTGCCGTCCGGCCGAATCGCCCGGTACTCGAGGGCGTACCGCTGGTCCGTGGTTATCGCCGCTCGCTCGGACGCCTGGACGCGGTCCCGGTCGTCCGGGTGGACGAATGCCAGGAACGCCTCGTTGGTCGACGAGATGGCCCCCGGCTCGACCCCGTAGATCCGGTGCAGCTCGTCCGACCGGATCGCGGTTCCGGCATGGAGATCCCACTCCCAGCTGCCGATGTGGGAGATCCGCTGGGCCTCGATGAGGTTGCGCTCGCTCCGTCGCTGGGCCGCCTCGGCGGTCGAGCGGGCGCGCAGCGTATTGATCCCGAAAGCGAGATCGTCGGCCAGGTTGACCAGCAGCTCGACCTCCCAGTGGGAGAAGGCATCCGGCGTGGTGGCATACATCGCCAGGAGACCGTAGGGTACGGACTCCGTCCGGAGGGGCAGGGCCAGCGTCGACGCAAAGCCGTGCTTCCTGGCCTCCTCCCGCCAGGGCCGCAGCTCGGGATCGGTAGCGAAGTTTCGCCCGAGGGCCGGGCGACTGGTCTTTATGGCTGTCCCGGCCGGGCCTCGGCCCTGGGCCGTGTCGGACCACGTCGCCCGGATCGCTTCGAGATAGCCATGCTCGACCCCCGCCCAGGCGATCGGGCGGATGTTCTTTTCCGCGTCATCCTCGGCGAGCCCGGCCCAGGCCATGCGATAGCCAGCCTCGTTGACTGCGATCCCGCAGATCAGGTCGAGAAGCTCGGCCTCATCACTGGCTCGCAGGAGTGCCCGCTGGGCGGCCCGCAGAATGTTCAGTCCGCGCACCAGGTCCCTCGGAGCTGGATCGGCGCCGTCGTCGGGTCGAATGCGCGGTGGAGCGGCGATGGCGCGCGCAACCTTCGGACGGCGCGCGGGCGCGACGAGCCCCACGGCGCCGGCGGCCGGATCGCTTTTCCGTTTGCGCACCCGAATGCTCGGGGCGCCTCCGAACTCACTCACCTGTCCTCTCCCGCGTGGACCGCACCGAGAAACACGAGGGTGCGACTACCGGAGAGTGATCGCGATCGCGGTGATTGCGATGACGGAGCGTCATGCCGTCGCGTGGGGCGGCCCGGACAGGCGCGCCTCGCGGAGCGCCCGCACGGGCATGAATGCGAGCGCGATGACGCACAGGACGATGCCCATGACCGCGATCGTGGTCGTCCCGCTCGTGGCGTCGATGAGCAATCCGCCGGCCAGCATGCCCAGCGGCTGCATACCGAGCGAGATGACCCGCGCGGTGCTTCCGACCCGACCGAGGAGATGGTCCGGCGAATAGGCCGATCGAACCGAGATGTAGGTCACCAGGACCATCGACTCGCAAGCGCCGGCGAGCACGGCGAATCCCATGATCAGCGGCACCAGGCCGGACAGGGCTACGCCCAGGATCGCGAGGCCGGCCGCGAACTGGCCGGCCAGCAGGATCGGTGCGACGCTCCGCCGTCGCCCGATGCGCGTCGCGGCGAGGGAACCCGCGACCGTTCCGATCCCGTAGGCCGTCAGGACCAGGCCGAGGATCGTTGGCGAGAGGGCGAGGTCGCGGGTGATCCGGAAGACCACGGCCGCCGCCAGCGGCGCGGTCGTGATCGCACTGAGGCCCCAGAACAGAATCGCCGAGCGCAGCATCGAGTGACCGAGGATGAAGGAGACACCCTCGCGGATGTCGTCGAGGATCCGCGTGGCCGGACGGTCGACGGGCGCACGCAGCGGCCGCTGGACGAAGAAGAGCCCGACCGACGAGAGGGCGAAGGAAGCGGCATCGACGCCAAGCGTCGGGCCCGGCCCGATGACGCTGGCCAGGAGGCCCGCTATCGACGGCCCGACGATGAAGCCCGACGAGTAGACGGTCTCGAAGATCGCGTTGGCCCGTGCAAGCTGGGGCCGCCCGACGAGCGCCGGGATCGAGGCGGTGTAGCCGGCAAAGAAGAGTGAGCGAAGGGTGCTCAGCGGTGCGGCGACGAGGAGGATGACGACCATCGTCGGGCCGTGGAGCAGGACCGACAGCGGGATCAGGGCGGTCAGCGCGGCTCGGCCCAGGTCGGCCCCGAACATCATCCGTTTGCGATCGCTCCGATCGGCCAGCGCGCCCGCGAACATCCCCAGGACGAGGTCCGGCAGCGTCTGGAGCGCCCCGACCACGCCCATCGCCACGCCCGAGCCGGTCAGGGCCAGGACCAGGAGCGGGAGGGCCGTGAAGCTGACCGCGTCGCCGAGTGACGACACGCCCTGGCTGACCAGGAGCACCCGGAAGTCGCGGTTCCGGCCGAGGGGCTGGGCGTCGGCATCGGCAGGTCGAGCTGTGGCGGGGATCATCCGCGGATGCTAGCCGGGCGACGCCGCCGGGAATGGGCACCCTTCATGACGACGCCGGGAAACCTAGACTGGCGCCGAGAGGAGAGGGATCAGGCATGACCGATGCAGCTGCGGCGCCGACGCCCGCCCAGGTCGACCACCTCCGGACGTCGTTCGGGGGCGAGGTCATCACGCCCGATCACGCCTCCTATGACGATGCGCGGCGGGTCTGGAATGCCGTCTTCGATCGACACCCGGCGTTCCTCGTCCGACCTTCGAACGTCGCCGATGTCGCCGCCGCCATCCGCTTCGGGCGGGAGACGGGCCTCGAGATCGCGGTCCGCTCCGGGGGCCACAGCGCGTCCGGCCACTCGACGTGCGAGGGCGGGCTCGTCATCGATCTTTCGAAGATGCGCGGCGTCAGCGTCGATCCCGACGCGCGCATCGCCCGGGCCAACGGCGGCGCGCTCCTGGGCGAGCTGGACATCGCCGCCCAGGGCCACGGCCTGGTCTGTCCCGTCGGGGTCATCGGACACACCGGTGTGGCGGGACTGACCCTCGGTGGCGGCGTCGGCCGGCTGCAGCGGCATTTCGGCCTGACGATCGACAACCTGCGGTCGGTCGAGCTCGTCACCGCGGATGGCCGCCTGATCCGGGCGAGCGAGACGGAGGAGCCCGAGCTTTTCTGGGGCGTCCGCGGCGCGGGCGCGAACTTCGGGGTCGTGACGTCGTTCGAGCTTGGCCTCCACGAGTTCGGGCCGCTGCTCCACCGCGGCGCCCGCATCTACCCAGCCGGGGACGTTCACGAGGTCTGGGCGATCTTCAGGGAGTTCTCGGCCACCGCGCCGGATGCGGCCTCGATGATCCTCGCGATCGGCATGGCCCAGCCGGCGTCCGACTACCCGGATGCGGTGGCCGGCAAGCCGATCGTAATCGTGGGCTACAACCACAGCGGGAGCGTCGAGGCGGCGGAGCGCGACATGGCCCCATTGAGCGCCGGGCCGACCCCGGTGTCCGTCTCGGGCGGCAGCCAGCCCTACCTCGAAGTCCAGGTGGCGAACGACGAGGCGATGGGCTGGGGCAGCCGCCTGTTCATCGGCGGCGGCTACGCCAATGACGTCGGCCCCGAGGTCCTCGACGCCCTGGTCGAGCACGTGACCCGAGCGCCCGGCGATAGCTCCTTTTCCATCACTGCCCAGGGGGGCGCCATCGGCCGTGTTGCGGAGGATGCGACCGCCTTCACCGGCCGCTACGCGCCATTCGATGTCAGCGCTGACAGTGCCTGGACCGACCCGTCACTCGATGACGCGAACGCCGAGTGGGTTCGCCAGGGAATGGCGATCTTCGGCCCGGACATGATCCCGGGCCGCTACGCGAACGAGAACTCCGACTTCGGGCCCGCCGAGACGCGAGCGATCTACGGCGACGCCAAGATGGCCCGACTCGAGGCGCTCAAGCGCGCCTGGGATCCGGACAACGTCTTCCACCTGAACCACAACATCGTGCCGTAGCGGCATGGCTGAGCTCCCGCGCCCCGGCGGTGTCCTGTTCGACCTCGATGGCACCCTCGTCGACACGGTCGCGGATCGCATCGAGGCCTGGGCGCGGGTCTTCGAAGAAGAGGGGATCGCCTGTGACCGGGACCGGCTCGGTCCGCTCATCGGGGTCGACGGGAAACGCCTCGTTCGCGAGGTCGCGACACTGGCGGGCATGACGGTCGACGCCGACCGGGCCGAGGCGATCGACCGACGATGCGGGGAGATCTATTCGTCGCTGAACACGGATCCCCGCGCCCTGCCGGGCGTCCGCGCGCTCGTCATGGCCATCGAGGCTCGCGGCGTGCCCTGGGCGATCGCCACCTCCAGCCGGCGGGAGCAGGTCGGGACCTCGGTCGCGGCCCTCGGCCTCGAACGTGAGCCGACGATCGTCGACGGCAGCCACGTCGAGCACGCCAAGCCAGAGCCCGACCTCCTGCTCCTTGGTGCCAAGGAGATCGACGTCGCCCCGACCCGCTGCTGGTACATCGGCGATTCGACCTGGGACATCGCGGCGGCCGTTGCCGCCGGCATGGTCCCGATCGGCGTGACGGCCGGCTCCGCGGTCGGTGCCGCAGTTCTCACCGGCGCGGGTGCCGCGGTCGTGGTCCCGTCACTCGAGTCGCTCGTCGAGGCGGTCGGCCGCTGACCCGGACGGGCCTAGGAGGAGCGGGCGCGGGCCTGTTTCCGATCCGGCTCCCGCTCCGGCGCTCGCTGCGCGGCGGCATGGGCGGTCGCAAAGGCCCGGCCCTCGTCGCCGTGGTATTCGCTGTAGGCGTTGTCGAAGGCCTTGAGGAAGGCGTGCTTCTGGTGCGTGCTGTACTGGTCAACCTGCTCCGTCGGCAGGTCGCTCACATTCGAATACGGCATCGGTCTGCGCTCCTTGCGGCCCTCGGTCTCGCGACCATACGCGCCGCCCAGCTCCAGGCGGCGGACCCGATACGCCAGCACCGCTATCGAGCCCATGTCAGATGGGCATAACCCCTCAAAGCCAGTGCGCGAGCAGGACACCGAGGGAGACGGCCAACACCGCAACCCACAGGATGGAGAGCGCTCCCTCGGGTGCGCCGATGAGGGCGTGGGCGTCGATCGTCTCGCGAGTGCCATCCGAGTACACGATCTCGCCGCCCAGCGCCGTGGCACGGCGTCGGATTGAGCGGGCGCGTGTGGAGAGCCGCCGCTGGGCCAAGCTCAGCAACGCTGCAGCGAGAGCGGCCAGCGCGCTCGGGACTGGGTGGGCGCCGCTTGCGAATGCGGTCGCGATGACCGGGAAGGCGCCCCACCCGAGGGCGAAGCCGATGTCCGTGTGCACGAGGGGGACTTCGAAGGCGTAGAGGACCACGAGCGCTGCCCCGCCGGCCACGAACAACAGGAAGAGCGGTCCGAACATGGTGGCGCCGACGAGTCCGATGGCGACGGCGGCGAGCAGTGCCGAGGCGCCGAGGGCCACCAGCACCGGTGACGGGATTCGGGTCTGCAGCGGGCGGCCGTTCAACTCGTCGAAGGCGTGGGCGGCAACCCCGACCGCCAGCCCGAACGCGACCATGGCCCCACCCACGATCCGCGGATCGGGCGCCGGCGCCACGGCCGCGCCCAGGAGCACGTACGAGAGATGCCAGACCGTGTAGGGCGGATGGAGGAGCGTCCAGTAGTCGCGCCAGCCACCCTGTCGCGCGGCGTAGAACGCCGGTGCGAGAGATGCCACGGCCGCCGTGGCGGCCTCAGGTTGCGCCTCGAGCGCCTCGGCTTTCGTGGCACTCATGACCACACCCCCGCCGAGGCTCATCCGTCGGGTGCGCACATCACGAAGGCCGGCCTCGCGCCAGTACCGCTCGATGTCAGCAAGGGAGTGACGAGCGTAGAAGCCATCGACGCTGGGGCCCAGGAACGCCCCGACCGACGACCACTTCGCCGAGACGAGGCGGCCCGCGACGGGCAGCCCGATCCGGGTGTGCAGCCACCACAGCGGACGCCAGATGCCGCCTGGCAGGCCGAACTCGACCATCGCGACGCGGCCGCCTGGCTTCACCACCCGAGCGAGCTCCCGCATCGTCGCCGCCGGGTCCGAGACGTAGCGCAGAAGGTAGGTGAATGTGAGGTGGTCGAACTCGTCGCCGGCAAACGGGAGGTCCTCGGCGCGCCCCTCGACAAGGGACGCAAAGACGGCGACCCGACGTCGCGCCAGCCGGAGCATGTCGCCACTCTGGTCGAGGCCCACGACCGTGCAGCCATACCGATCGTGGAGAGCCTGGGCGACCATCCCGGTGCCCGTCGCGACATCGAGGACGCGATCCGTGGGGCGGGCATCGATGGCGTCCACGAGGGCCGTTCGCCAGCGCGGATCCTGCCCGAGCGAGAGGACCGTCGCGACACGGTCATACGAGCCGGCGATCCCGGTGAAGATGCGCTTCGCATCACCTTCGGCCATCGCGGGAGTATGACGCCGGGAGGAGGATCGATCGGCGTCACCTCATCCTGGATTCACCTTGGCCTGCGATACCCGGCCGGTGCCGCCGACTCGGCTCGATCCGAGTCCGGCCCTCGCGGACGACAACCCCTCGGGGGGCGGCGGCCCGAGACCTGGATCCGGCTTCGTCCACTACCCTTGGCAGATGCCTGCCGAGTTCATCTACAGCACCCACAAGCTCGCCCGCCACTACCCTCCCGATCGAACGGTCCTCGAGGACATCTCGATCTCGTTTTATCCCGGCGCCAAGATCGGGGTCATCGGCCCGAACGGGGCGGGCAAGTCGAGCCTCCTCCGGATCATGGCCGGACTCGACGACGGCTTCACCGGCGAGGCGCGCCTGACGCCCGGCTTCACGGTCGGCTACCTGAGCCAGGAGCCCCAGCTCGACGCGTCCAAGGACGTCAAGGGCAACGTCATGGACGGCGTGGCCGGGGTGCAGGCCCTCCTCGACGAGTACAACGCCGTCATGGCCAGATGGTCGGAGCCCGACGCCGACTACGAGGCGATCGGGGCCGCCCAGTCGAGGCTCGAGGACCGGATCAACGCGGCGGACGCGTGGAACGTCGAGCGCAACGTCGAGATCGCGATGGAGGCCCTGCGCTGCCCGCCCGACGACGCCGACGTTGCGAGGCTGTCAGGCGGCGAGAAGCGCCGCGTCGCGTTGGCCCGCCTCCTCCTCCAGCATCCCGACCTCCTCCTCCTCGACGAACCCACGAACCACCTGGATGCCGAGTCCGTCGACTGGTTGGAGCGCTTCCTCGACGAGTACGCCGGCACGGTGGTGGCCGTGACCCACGATCGCTACTTCCTCGACAATGTGGCCAAATGGATCCTCGAGCTGGACCGCGGGCGGGGCGTGCCGTTCTCGGGCAACTATTCGAGCTGGCTCGAGCAAAAGCTGGAGCGCCTGTCCCGCGAGCAGAAGCAGGTCGATGCGCGGCAGCGGACGCTCGCCCGTGAGTTGGAGTGGGTCCGCATGGGCGCCAAGGCCCGCCAGGCCAAGGGCAAGGCCCGCCTGTCGGCCTACGAGCGGCTGCTCGCCGAGGCGAACGACGCGAAAGACACGAGCCGTGAGCTCGAGATCGCGATACCGCCCGGGCCACGGCTCGGCGACCAGGTCATCGAAGTGGCGGCCCTCCGCAAGGGCTACGGCGACCGCCTGCTCATCGAGGACCTGACGTTCTCGCTGCCTCGGGCGGGCATCGTGGGGATCATTGGCCCCAACGGCGCCGGCAAGACGACGCTCTTCCGGATGCTCGTCGGCCAGGAGGCAGCAGACGCCGGCGAGATCACGATCGGGGACACCGTCCAGCTGAGCTACGTCGACCAGTCGCGGGACGAGCTTGCTCCGGAGAAGACGGTCTTCCAGGAGATCACCCAGGGCGCGGAGGTGATCACCGTTGGCAAGCGGGAGCTGCCGGCCCGCGCCTACGTGTCGAGCTTCAACTTCCGCGGCGCCGACCAGCAGAAGCTCGTGGGCAGGCTGTCGGGCGGCGAGCGTAACCGCGTCCACCTGGCGAAGCTCCTCCAGGCGGGTGGCAATGTCGTCCTCCTCGATGAGCCGACCAACGACCTCGACCTCGATACCCTGCGGGCGCTCGAAGCCGGCCTGGAGTCATTCCCGGGCTGCGTCGTGGTCATCAGCCACGATCGCTGGTTCCTTGACCGGATCGCGACCCACATCCTGGCGTTCGAGGGCGACAGCCAGGTCCGCTTCTTCGAGGGCAATCTCAGCGACTACGAGGCCTTCCGCCACAAGGAGCTCGGCACCTCGGCCGACCAGCCCCACCGGATCCGGTACAAGCGGCTCGTGGCCTGATCGAGGAGATCGACGCTGACCTCATCGGATGGCTGCGCGCCGCCTACGACGCCGCGGGCTGGAGGTCCCCGATGGCGAGGCTGACCTACCCGACCCCGCCGACCACCGAGCAGGTGGACGACTACCACGGCACGCGGGTCGCCGATCCCTACCGACCCCTCGAGGACAGCGATGCGCCGGCGTCCCGGGCCTGGATCACCGCCCAGAACGCCGTGACCACGAGTCTCCTCGCGACGGTCCCGGCGCGGGCGGCGATCCGCGCTCGGCTGGCCGAGCTCTGGGACCACCCCCGCATCGGCGCTCCGTGGCGTCGGGGCAGCCGCTGGTTCCAGCTCCGGAACACTGGGCTCCAGGACCAGGACGTCCTCTGGACGGCCGATGCACCCGAGGCCGAGGGCCGCGTCCTCTTCGATCCCAACGAGTTGAGCGAGGAAGGGACGACGTCCCTCGGCTCGATCGGAATCGCGGAGAGCGGCGGCATGGCGGCGCTGGCCCTCAGCCATGCCGGCTCGGACTGGCATCGCTGGCGGGTGCGGGACGTCGAGACGGGCGAGGACCTGCCTGATCGGATCGATTGGAGCAAGTTCTCGTCGGCGGCCTGGACGGCCGATGAGAGCGGCTTCTTCTACGGCCGCTACCCCGAGCCGCCACCCGACGCTGCCTACGACGCCCCGAACCGGGACATGGAGCTTCGCTACCACCGGCTCGGCACGGACTCGGCGGATGACCGCCCCGTGTTCTCGACGCCCGAGCACCCGGAATGGGGCTACGAACCCGAGGTCGCCGATGATGGCCGGCTGCTTGTGGTCACCATCTGGCGGGGCACGGACCCCGAGAACCGCATCTACGTCGCGGATCTCGACAGGGGCGTCGAGACAGCGGTGGTTCGGCCCGTCCTGGACGCCGCGAACGCGAGCTACCAGCTCATTGCCGCGATCGACCGGACCCTCTACCTGCTCACCGATCTCGACGCGCCGCTGAGTCGCGTCATCGCCGTCCACCTGGACGACCCATCGCATCCGCGCGAGGTTCTGGCCGAGGCCGAGGAGCCGCTCGAGCGCGTGGAGCTCGTCGGGAATCGCCTCGCTGCGGTGTACCTCCACCATGCCCAGAGCCGGCTCGCGATCTTCGAGCTCGACGGACGGCACGTCGTCGACGTCGCCCTGCCCCGCATCGGCTCGATCCTCGAGACCGCGGGGCGGCGCCAGGACGAGGAGCTGTTCCTGACCCTGGCGACGTTCGCCTCGCCGGCGTCGGTCCTGGCCGTGCGGATGGCCGATGGGTTCGTCCGCGAAGTCCAGCGGCCGGAGCTCGCCTGGAACCCCGACGATTACGTGACCGAGCAGGTGTTCGTGCCATCCGCCGACGGAACCCCGGTGCCCCTCTTCCTGACCCATCGTCGGGCCATCGTTCCGAACGGCGACGTGCCGACCCTCGTCCACGGCTACGGTGGCTTCCAGGTCCCCACGGGCCCGAGCTTCAAGGCCGAATGGCTGGCCTGGATGGAGCGAGGCGGGTTGCTTGCGGTCGCCTCGCTGCGCGGGGGAGGGGAGTATGGCAAGGCCTGGCACGAAGCCGGGCGGCTGGCCAACAAGCAGAACGTCTTCGACGACTTCGCCGCCTGCCTCCGGTGGCTTGCCGGATCGGGATGGACGCGGCCGGCGCGCATCGGGATCAGCGGCCGGTCCAACGGAGGCCTCCTCGTCGGCGCCACGATCACCCAGCATCCCGAGCTGTTCGGCGCCGCCATCGCCGAGGTCGGGGTCATGGACATGCTTCGCTTCCACCAGTTCACGATCGGCTGGGGCTGGACCAGCGACTACGGCTCGGCCGACGATCCCGACGAGTTCGCGACCCTCTTCGCCTACTCGCCGCTCCACAACATCCGCCCCGGCACGGCCTATCCGCCGACGCTCGTGACGACCGGCGACCACGACGACCGGGTCGTCCCCGGCCACTCCTTCAAGTTCGCCGCAGCGCTCCAGGCGGCCCAGGCCGGCGACGCGCCGGTGGTCATCCGGATCGACACCGATGCCGGCCACGGCCTGGGCAAGCCGGTCCACAAGCTCATCGACGAGCGGGCCGACGTCCTCGCGTTCCTCGAGCTGGCGCTGAAGGGCTAGCGCGCCTCATACCCGGGCGGACTCACCGACGACAAGCCGTACACGGTGGCGTGGCGGCCCCGACCGGCTGGGCCGCCTCCACCTCGCCGTCGTTCTAGAGGAAGGCCGGCCCCAGGTATCGCCAGCCGGTCGGCACGATCGCTCGCGGCAATGCCTGGGGCGCGGCCACCCGCGTGGCCGCGGCAGCCGGCGTCGACGCGAGGAACTTCGGTGGCACGCGGATGTGGGTCGCCTGCTCGAAGGCGTAGGCGAGGCCGATGAGCCGCGGCTCGCTCCAGCGGCCGCCGATGAACGACACACCCACTGGGAGCGGTCCGACGAAGCCGGCCGGCACGGTGATGTCGGGATAGCCCGCGATCGCCGACGGGCTCGATGAGCCGACGAAGGTCGAGAAGTCGCCGCCGAGGTCGCCGTTGACCGGGTCGGTGACCCAGGCCGCGCCGTTCGTCGGGGCGATGATCGCGTCGAGATTGTCGGCGGCCATGAGGTCGTCGATCGACGCCCGCGCCGTCGAGGTCGCCAACTTGCGCGCGTCGACGCACGTCGGGTCGGTGACATCCGGGCTCGCCTGGGCAGCGTCGAAGACCGCCGAGTTCCAGGGCCCCTCGAGCCCCGGGTGGGCGTTGTTGAAGTCGATCAGGTCCTGGAGCGTCTTGGGGTACTGGTGGTGGGTGTAGGCCTGGAGGTAGGCCCCGATGTCGTGCTTGAACTCGCACAGCAGGGCCGTGAACTCCGGCCCGTAGGCCGGCTCGATCAGAATCCGCGCCGGATCCACGATCGTCGCGCCCTGGGCCTCCAGGGCGGCGACGGTGGCGTTCATGATCGTGTCGATCTCGGGGCTGACGGTTGGGTCGTAGGTGCCCACGCGCCAGACCCCGATCCGCGCACCCTTGAGGGCCTTCTTGTCGAGGAACTTGGTGTAATCCCGATAGGCATGGCCGGCCTGCGCCGCGGTCGCCGGATCGCTCGAGTCGATGCCGGTCATGGCCCCGAGGAGGGCGGCCGCGTCGGTCATGTTTCGGGTGATCGGGCCCGCCGTGTCCTGCTCCGCCGAGATCGGGATGATCCCGGACCGGCTTACCAGGCCGAGGGTCGGCTTGATGCCGGCGTCACCGTTCGCGCCGGACGGGCAGACGATCGAGCCATCCGTCTCGGTGCCGACGGCGACGGTTGCGAGGTCGGCGGAGGCTGCGACGCCCGAACCCGAGCTCGAACCGCACGGGTTGCGATCGAGGACATAGGCCATGTTCGTCTGGCCGCCGATGCCGCTCCAGCCGCTCGATGAAGGGCCTGAGCGGAAGTTCGCCCACTCGGAGAGGTTCGCCTTCGCGATCACGATCGCGCCGGCCGCCTTGAGCCGTCGAACGATGAAGGCATCGTGGGGCGAGCTGCCGGCGAGGGCCCAGGAGCCGGCCGTAGTCGGCATCCCGGTCGTATCGATGTTGTCCTTGACGATCACCGGGATCCCGAGGAGGGGCTTGGAGCGACGATCGTCGCCCCGGCGGCCATGCTCTTCGTCTTCGTCGCGGGCGCGATCGGCGGCCCGGGCCTGGGCGAGGGCCGTCGGGCTGACCGTGATGATCGCGTTGAGCTCCGGGTTCAGCTTCTTGATCCGGTGGAGATAGAACTGGACGAGCTGGACCGACGTCAGGCGGCCTCGGTTCATCAATCGCTCGAGCTGGGGAATCGTGGTCGTGTCGACGTTGATGCCGTTGACCCGCGTCCCGTCGCTGCGTCCGGCGAGCGCGGCCGGGGCCGTGGCGCCCATGACCGCGAGCGACAGTGCCAGGGTGGTCGCGAGGACGACGAATCGTCGAACCTGAGTGCGCATCGGGGACCTCCACGGGGTGGGTGGACGGGCGCGGATCGCGTGAGGCGGGGTTCACCTCTCATGAAACGCCGGTTGTCAAGGTGCACCGGGGAGGCGACCCGGCCAGCTCTGGTCCGCCGGACATGGAAGCCCGCACAGGGCGCGGAAAGGCAAGGCCATGCGGAGACGGACAGCGAAGCATCGCCGGCATCCATGGCTCCCACGATGCCGGCTCGTCGCTGGCCGATCCTCGATGCCGGTATGATCCGGTGCCCAAATTCCGGGTGTGCGAGGGAGCGACATGATCGTCATCGACTGGCTGCTCGACGCCGATCCCGCGATCCGCTGGCAGGTCAGGCGCGACCTCATCCACGAATCCGCCAACGTCATCGCGACCGAGCGGGCGAGAGTCGCGACCGAAGGCTGGGGCGCCCGGCACCTCGCGCTCCAGGCGCCGGATGGCCTGTGGGCCGGCACGGCCTGGTCGCAGGACTACACCGACACGTTCCACGTCCTGGAGCTGCTCCGGCGCTTCGGCCTCGAGCCTGAGAGCCAGCAGGCCCGGCGAGCCATCGGCCTCGTCCGCGAGCACGTGACCTGGGGCGACGGCTCCCCATGGGAGAACCCCTGGGCGAACAACCGGTTCTTCGAGGGCGAGGTCGAGCCGTGCATCAACGGCAACGTCGTTGCGACCGGCGCGTACTTCGGGGTGGACATGAGTGCGCTCGCCGAGCGGCTCCTCGGTGAGCAGCTCCCCGACGGCGGCTGGAACTGCGAGGTCGAGAACGGCGCGACGGTGTCGTCGGTCGGGACGACGATCAACGTCCTCGAGGGCCTCCTCGAATACGAACGGGCGACCGACGGCCCGGCCGAGGTGGGCGAGGCCCGCCGCCGTGGCGAGGCCTACATGCTCGAACGCCGGCTCTTCCGGCGGAAGTCGACCGGCGAGGTGATCGACCCGAGCTGGCTCCAGTTCTCGTTCCCGACCTGGTGGCACTACGACGTCCTGCGCGGCCTCGACTACCTTCGGGACGCCGCGGTCACCCCCGACGCGCGCCTGGCCGAGGCTGTGAAGGTCGTGGAGGGCAATCGGGACCCCAGCGGGCGATGGCCGTTGCAGCGGCGCTACAAGGGCGCGTCGCCCTTCGAGATGGAGGACGGCGAGGGCCAGCCCAGCCGCTGGAACACGCTCCGCGCGCAGCGCGTGCTCGACTGGGCCCGGGCGCGCAGGTAGGTCAAAGCTGGGCCCTGCGGCCGGTATCGGGCCGTCGCGAGGCCCGCTCTGCGTCCGGCTCCCGGACCGGGCCTAGAGTGTCGCCGTGCTGATCCTCGTCCCGCCATCGGAGTCGAAGCGACCGCCGCCCGAGCACGGCCCACCGGTCATGCTCGACGGGCTGTCCTTTCCGGAGCTGACACCACTCCGCGGCCGGATCCTCGAGGCCCTGATCGAGACGAGCGCCGGCCCGGACGCCTTCCAGCGGCTCGCAGAGAAGCCGACGATGGCGGCCCACATCGCCCGCAATACCTGGCTCCTCGAGGCCCCGACTCGACCCGCGGCCGAGGTCTACGTGGGTCCCTTGCACGAAGGGCTGGACCTCGGCTCGCTGTCGGGATCGGCCGCACAACGAGCGCAACGCAGCGTGGTCATCACGTCCGCGCTGTGGGGCGCCCTCCGGCCCAACGACCGGATCCCTGCCTATCGCATGCGGTCCTGGTCGAACCTCATCGACATGGGGCGCGTCGAGCCGCTCTGGCGAGCCATCCTTTCCGACCTGTTCGCCCGGCTCGCCGGGCCGGGCGGCGTCATCGTCGACCTTCGGCCGGCGAGCTTCCAGGCACTTGGGATGCCGGCCGGCCTCGGCGATCGAACGGTGGCAGTCAGGGTCCAGCAGGCCTCGAGCATCGGGCACCGGATCGGCGATGTCGTCGCCAAGCGTGTTCGCGGCCAAGCGGCCCACCACCTGCTCGAATCGGGCGTTGAGGCCGGCGATCCCGACGCGCTGGCCGACATCCTCGCCGACCGCTGGCCGGTGAGCCTTGACCCACCGCCGCGGCTGGGCCGCCCCTGGACCATGTCCCTGACCGCGGACGACTGAGGCCGGACACCACCCGAGCTGGGTGGGGCGCCGGTCATCGGGCCGTCAGGCCGTCGCCTTCGCCGTCACCTTGGGCGGCTGGAGGATCCGGATGGCGTTGCCGAACGGGTCCCGGACGCCCATGTCGGTGCCGTAGAAGTGGTCAGTCGGCTCCTGGGTGAAGTCGGTCACGCCGCGCGACTTGAGGGTCTCATACAGGCCCCGGCAATCCTCGGTCTGGAAGGCGACCCAGCCGACGGCGCCCTTGGTGATGAGCTCGCGGAGCTCCGAGGCGGTCGCCTCGTCGTAGGCCGGCGGGCCGGGTTTCTCGAGGTAGATCTCGGTGTCGGGGTCGCCCGGAACGCGGACGGTCAGCCAGCGGACGGGACCCTGCTGGAAGTCCTGGGCCTTCTCCAGCCCGAGCTTGTTGACGTAGAAGTCGAGGGCCTCGTCCTGGTCGAGGACCTTGATCGCGGTGAGGTTCAGCTTCGAGATCATGGCGTGGCGGCTCCTCGTCGGGGACGAGCAGGGAGGGAGGCGGACATGCCGTCGGCCGTCAGCCGGCCGCCTTCTTCACGAGCTCGATGATCTTCGCCTCGTCGGCCTTGGTCAGCTTCGTCAGGGCATACGAGGTCGGCCACATCGTGCCGTCATCCAGGCGGGCCTCTTCCTCGAAGCCAAACGTCGCGTACCTGGTCTTGAACTTCGATGCGGGCTTGAAGAAGCACACGATCTTGCCGTCGCGAGCGTAGGCAGGCATGCCGTACCAGGTCTTGGCCCAGAGATCGGGTGCCGCCCCGGTGATGAGCGCGTGGAGGCGCTCGGCCATGTCCTTCTCTTCGGCGGGCAGCTCAGCGATCTTCGCGAGCAGGTCGCGCTCGCCGTCGGCGCGCAGATCCTTCGAGCGCGCCTCGGCCTTCCGCTCGCGAGCAGTTTCGCGCAGCGCGGCCTTTTCCTCGGCGCTGAACACATCGGGGTCGGTTGCCGTTCGTGAGCTCGACTTCTGGGCGGTAGCCATGCCAGGTTCCTTTCGGGGTCGTAGATTCGATCGATTGCCTGCATCCTATGCCGCCGCGCCGTCAGGTGGCTTCTCCGAAACTGCTCGATTGCTTCCTCCTCGCCGGCGGGGTCGCCGCGCAGACGACGTCGGCGTCGTGGTCAGGACTTCGTGAATTCGAATCGCTGGGGCGTGGGCCGACCGAACTGGAGCAGCATCCGCAGGGCCGTCCCGAGGGCCCGCGGTCACCAGGGCCGCGTGGCCGCCAGCTGGAAGCAGTTCGGAGCGACCATCGGGCCGTGGCCCTCGCGGTACCTCGAGGGCGTCTCGCCGACGATATCCCGGAAGGTCCGGCTGAACGTGCCGAGGCTGGAGAACCCGACATCGAAGCAGATATCGGTCACGCTCCGGGCGGTCTCGCGCAGGAGGAACATCGAGCGCTCGACCCGCCGCCGCTGCAGGTACCGGTGGGGCGTCTCGCCGAAGACGGCCCGGAAGCTGCGGCTGAAATGGGCCGGGGAGATGAAGGCCGTGGCGGCCACCGCCTTGACGTCCAGCGGCTGGGCGTAGCCACGATCCATGGCGTCGCGGGCGCGCAGCAGGCGCCGGTTCAGGTCTTCGACGTCACGAGTCACGAGGCAACGCTATGCGATCCGGGCGACGCCGGAGCGGCTGATCCTTGACGTCGAGTCGGCGCAGCCGAGCCAGGAATCACGGGACTGGGCCCACGGGGTCGGGGTACGCCGCACACAAGGATGACGCCGCACGATCTCGCGATCCGCAACGAGACCTATCGATTGTTCGTCGAGCTCGGTCATGCGCCGACGGGCCGACGACATCGCGACGGCGATGGGGGAGAGGAGCGCCGAGGCGGCGGCCTCATGTCGTCGACGCGGCGACTTCTGGCGGGTGGGCTAGCGGCTTGACGCCCATGCGAATCTGGAGAAGGCAGGTACGCCGCTTTCGAGAGGAAGGAGCGACATGGGAGCACTCACGTCCAGCCAGAAGGTAGTCACCTCCTTGGAAGGCTTGAGGCTCCATGCGTACGCTCAATCTCGGAATCCTCGCGCACGTCGACGCCGGTAAGACCACCCTCACCGAGCGGCTCCTCTTCTTCGCCGGCGCGATCGACCACGTCGGCAGCGTCGACGCCGGCACAACCCAGACCGACTCCCTCGAGCTCGAGCGCGAGCGCGGGATCACCATCCGGTCCGCGGTCGCCTCGTTCCTGATCGGCGACCTCGCGGTCAACCTCGTCGACACCCCCGGCCACCCCGACTTCATCGCCGAGGTCGAACGCGTCCTCGGCGTCTTCGATTGCGCCGTCCTCGTCGTCTCGGCCGTCGAGGGCGTCCAGCCCCAGACGCCGCTGCTCTTCCGCGCCCTCGAGCGGCTCCATGTCCCGACACTCATCTTCGTCAACAAGATCGACCGGGCCGGGGCCGACCCGGACGGCGTCCTCGCCGCAATGGCCCGGCGGCTTTCACCGTCTGTCGTGCCGATGGGC
>JBEPVB010000039.1:0-19061 GCA_041691215.1 Chloroflexota bacterium | reverse complement strand
GCCGGGGTTGCCGTCGCGAAGCGGACCGAGACCGGCTCGCGGCCGGGCTCGAGGACGACGATCTCGCCCGGCTCCACGTCCCGGATGTATTCCGCGCCGACGATGTCGAGGCCGGTCGTCTCCGACGACACGACCCAGGCGTCGCGCGGGCCGTCGGCCGGCACGTCGTCGCCCCACAGGCCGCCGGGCGTCGCGATCGGCGCAGCGATGTCGCGGATGCGCCCGATGCACAACGGCCGGAAGCCGTGGGGATCCCGGACCCCGAGGATCCGGTCCTTGTCCAGGATGACCAGCGAGTAGGCGCCCCGGACCCGCGGCAGGAGGGTCGTCAGGGCCTCGACCGTGTCCTCCCCCGGCTCGTCTGCGAGGAGCGCCGTCAGGAGCTCGGTGTCGGTCGTCGCCGGCAGGCGGCCGCGGCCGCCCTTGAGCTGGGCCAGGAGCTCGCGGGTGTTCACGAGGTTCCCGTTGTGGCCGATGGCGACGGCGCGCCTGGGGCCGAGGCGAAGCGTCGGCTGGGCGTTCTCCCAGATGGTCGAGCCGGTCGTGGAGTAGCGGCAATGGGCGATCGCGAGGTCGCCCCGGAAGGACGGCAGGCGCCGCTCGTCGAGGACCGTCGAGATCATCCCGAGGTCCTTGTACAGGAACAGCTCCGCGCCGTCGCTGACCGCCAGACCGGCCGATTCCTGGCCGCGGTGCTGCAGCGAGAAGAGGCCCAGCGCGGCGATGTTTGCCGCCTCCGTCCCGGATCCGCGCGGGAGGGCCGCGCCGAACACGCCGCACATTTCAGCAGTCTCCCGGATTGCGTGTCAACGAGCCCATTTCAGGCATCCCCCGGGTTGCGTGTCGAGGAGCCCATCAGGCGACTCCCCGATCTGGTGTCGGTGAGCCCATGCTCAGCGACCCTCCGGCGCCGAGGCCGGCGCCTCCCAGTCGAGCGCTCGGGCGAGGCCGTGGTCCCATGTGTGGCGGAGATCGGCCAGGGCGACGTCGATGGGATCGGCCACCCGGGAACCGCGCTCCTCGGCGGCCCCGGTGGCGCCCGCCCCGACAAGGTCCATCACGAGCCGGATGCCGCCGACGCTGCCGATGACCTCGATCGGGAGGCCGAACTGGCGGGCCAGGAGCTCCAGGGCCGGCGTGTGGCGAGGCCGGGTCGTCAGGACGAGGCGGCTGGGGCTCTCGCCGAAGAGGTCGACCGCCGGCGAGTGGCCGATCCGGACGCGGATGGCGGCGCCCAGGCCGCTCCAGATCGCGCATTCCGCGATGGCGACCGCCAGGCCGCCGCCGCTCACGTCCTGGGCCGAGGCGATCAGCCGCCGGGCCGCGCCCTCGCGGACGAAGAGCTGGAGTCGCCGCTCGCGGTCGAGATCGAGCGGCGGTGGGTCATCCTCGGCCGCGCCGCCGCCGAGGCGGGCGTACTCGCTGCCGTCGAGGCCGGGCATTGCCTCACCCGCCACGAGGATCGTGTCGCCTTCAGCCACGAAGGCCGGCCCGATGCGGCTGGCAACGTCGTCGAGGAGCCCGACGACGCCGATCTCGGGCGTCGGCAAGATCGAGCCCGCCGGCGATTCGTTGTAGAGGGAGACGTTGCCGCCGGTGACCGGCAGGCCAAGGGCGCGGCAAGCGTCGCCGAGCCCGCGGACGGCCTCGCTCAGGGCCCAGAAGGCCTCCGGCCGGGTGGGGTCCCCGAAGTTCAGGCAGTTCGTGACCCCGAGCGGCCGGGCACCCGTGATCGAGACATTGCGGGTCGCCTCGGCCACGCTCATGGCGGCCCCGAGCCATGGATCCGCCGCGCCAACGCCGGCGTTCGCATCGGTGCTCGCGACGAGGGCCTTCGACGTGCCCTTGACCCGGAGGACCGCGGCGCCGTGGCCGGGCCCGACGACCGTGTTGACCTGGACGGTGCTGTCGTACTGCTCGAAGACCGGCCGCCGGGAGGCCAGGTTGGGGCTGCCAAGCAGGGCGGCGAGGACTGCTCCGGGGTCCATGCCCCGCTCCGGCAGGCGATCGACGGCCTCGACCTCCGCGCCTGGTGCAGGCGCGGAGCGACGCCGGGCGGGCGGCGTGGCGAGCCGGCGATGGACGATCGCGTTCGAGGTCAGGGCCGGGGCCGGGATGCGAACGATCTCGCGGCCGCCCTCTGCCACGGCGATGTCGCCATCGGCGCTGACCGTGCCGATGACCGCCGCCGGAATGCCCCACCGCTCGCAGACCTCGCGGACGGCGGCCTCGCGATCGGGCCGGACGATCGCCAGCATCCGCTCCTGGCTCTCGGAGATGAGAACCTCGAAAGCGGCCATGCCGGACTCCCGACGTGGCACCGCGTCGAGGTCGATGGCCATGCCGGTGCCCGCTCGATCGGCGGTCTCCGACGTGGCACACGTGATGCCGCCGGCGCCGAGGTCCTGGAGGCCTTCCACGAGGCCGCGTTCGATGAGCTCGAGGGAGGCCTCGATGAGGAGCTTCTCGGCGAACGGGTCGCCGACCTGGACCGATGGCCGCTTCGACGCATCGACGTCGGTGAAGGTGGCCGACGCCAGGACGCTCGCCCCGCCGATGCCGTCACGGCCCGTTGTGCTGCCGAAAAGGATCACGAGGTTGCCCGGGCCGGGCGCGGCTGCGAGGGTGAGGTAGCGCTCCTCGAGGAGGCCGATGGCCATGACGTTGACGAGCGGGTTGCCAGCGTACGAAGGATCGAAGGTCAGCTCGCCACCGACCGTCGGCACGCCGACGCAGTTGCCGTAGCCGCCGACACCGCGGACGACGCCGTCGACGAGATGCCGCGTTCGCGCCTCGGAGGGATCGCCGAAGCGGAGCGCGTCGAGGACCGCGATCGGACGGGCGCCCATCGTGAAGATGTCCCGGAGGATGCCGCCGACGCCGGTCGCCGCGCCCTGGTAGGGCTCGACGGCACTGGGGTGGTTGTGGGATTCGATCTTGAAGGCGACCGCCAAGCCATCGCCGATCGAGATCACCCCGGCGTTCTCACCCGGACCCGCCACCACGCCAGCCCCGGCGGTCGGCAGGGTCGCGAGGAGCGGCTTGGAGCTCTTGTAGGAGCAGTGCTCGCTCCACATGACGCTGAACATCGCCAGCTCGACATCGTTGGGGTCGCGCCCCAGGCGGTCGCGGATCGCATCGAGCTCGTCGTCGGTCACGCCCAGCGCGCGATGGAGCGGCTCGGCCGCCCGTGGTGGCGCGATGGTCATCGAGCCGTCGCCTCGAGGACGCCACCGGCCTGGGCCATCGCCGCCGCGCCCTCGACGAACGATCGAACGAGCCCGAAGCCGTCATCCGAGCCGAGGATGGCTTCCGAGGCTCGTTCAGGATGGGGCATCAGGCCGGCGACGTTGCCGGCCCCGTTGCGGACCCCCGCAATCGCCCGGAGCGAGCCATTCGGGTTCGCCGGGTCGTCTGTCTCGCCGGCCACATTGCCGTCCTCGTGCACATATCGGAAGAGGACCTGCCCGGCGGCATCGAGGGCATCGAGCGTCGCGGCATCGGCGAAATAGCAGCCCTCGCCGTGTGCGACGGGCATCCGCAGCGGCCGACGCGGGCCGGACAGGTGGGTGAACGGAGTGTCGGGTTGTTCGACGGCGATCCGGACATCCCGGCCCAGGAATCGGAGGCCCCGATTGCGGAGCAGCGCCCCCGGCACGAGGCCGGCCTCGGCGAGGACCTGGAAGCCGTTGCAGATGCCCAGGACGAGGCCGCCCGCCGCGGCGAAGCCGGTCACCGAACGCATGACCGGGCTGAACCGGGCGATGACCCCGGCCCGGAGGTAATCGCCGAAGGCGAAGCCGCCCGGCAGGATCACCCCCGCGACGCCGTCCAGTTCCGCTTGCTCATGCCACAGCTCCACGGGCTCGGCACCGGCGAGGTCGAGGGCGTGCATCGTGTCGCGATCGCAGTTCGAGCCCGGGAAGACGACGACGCCGATGCGGACGGCCATCAGGCGGCGCCTTCCGATGCGCTCGTCGAGCTCGTTGTCATGAGCTGCTCCACGCCGTAGGCCTCGATGAGGGGGTTCGAGAGGAGCTCGGCGGCGAGGCGCTCGACCTTGGCCCGGGCTGCCGTCGCATCGGCGGCCACGACGGTCAGCTCGACCCGGCGGCCCACCCGAACCGCCGAGACGCCCTCGATCCCGAGGTGCGGCAGGCTGTTCTCCACCGCCCGGCCCTGGGGATCGAGGATCCCGGGCTTGGGCGTGACGTTGACCGCGAACCGGAACTCCATCGTCATGATCCGATCACGTCCTCCCCAAGGTAGCGGTCGAAGCTGGCGCCGGTGATGCGCTCGTAGGCCTCGACATAGCGGGAGCGCGTCCCGGCCACCACGATCGCCGGAAGCTCCGGGCCGGGCGCCGTCTTGTCCCAGGACTGCGTTTCCAGCCAGTCCCGCACGAACTGCTTATCGAAGCTCGCCTGGGGTGCGCCGGGCGCATAGGTCGCCGCGTCCCAGAAGCGCGATGAATCCGGGGTGAGGACCTCATCGATGAGGATCAACTCGCCGTCGACGAGACCGAATTCGAACTTGGTGTCGGCGAGAATCAGCCCGACCGAGGCGCACTGGGTCGCGGCGACTTCGTAGAGCGCAAGTCCGGCGGCCCGAACGCGCCGCGCCAGGTCCAGCGCGCCGTTCCCGGCGACGGGCTCCAGGGCGCCCACCATGCGGTCGAAATCGATGTTCTCGTCGTGCTCCCCCATCTCCGCCTTCGTCGCCGGGGTCAGGATCGGCTCGGGGAGGCGATCGGATTCCCGGAGGCCTGCCGGCAGCTCGATCCCGCAGATCGAGCGATCCGCGAGGTAGGCCTTCCAGCCCGAGCCCGCGAGATAGCCTCGGACCACGACCTCGATCGGGAGAACCTCCGCCCGCCGACAGACCATCACCCGGCCCCGGAGATCGGCCTTCGTCGCGAGCGGGACGATCCCGGCGGGAACGCCCGATGGATCCGTCCCGAGGAGGTGGCTGGGGACGATATCGCGGGTGACATTGAACCAGAACCGCGACAGGCCCGTGAGGATCCGTCCCTTGTCGGGGATATCGCTCGGCAGGACGACGTCGAACGCCGAGAGCCGATCGGAGGCCACGAGCAGCAGCCGTCCATCCCCGAGGTCGTAGAGATCCCGGACCTTCCCCGAACGAAGGTAGGCGCCGGTCGCGGCGGTCATCGAGCGCTGCCCGCCATCGCAGCCCGTGGCACCAGCGCGTCGAGCCGGGCAATCACCGCGTCGACGTGGACGAGGTGTCGGGCGTCGTCGAAGCAACCGTCGAGGTCGGCGAGGGAAAGGTGGCGCGCCACGAACGGCTCGAGGGCCAGCAGCTCGCGCAGGGGCCGGTGCGCATCCGATGCCGCCAGCGAGGCGCGCTGGACGACCACGTACGCTTCCTCGCGTCCCATGCCACCGCGATCCACGAGCGCGTCGAGGACCCGTGAGCTGGCGTGGAGGCCGAGGCCGCGGCCGATGTTCTCGCGCATCCGCTCGGGCCGGACGACGAGGCCCTCGATGAGCCCTGCCATCTTCTGGAGGGCGTAGTCGACGAGGATCGTCGCGTCCGGAAGGATCACCCGCTCCGCCGAGGAGTGGCTGATGTCGCGCTCGTGCCAGAGGGCCTGGTCCTCGAGCGCCGTCTGGGCGTAGCCCCGCAGCAGGCGGGCGATGCCGGCGATCCGCTCCGACAGGATCGGGTTGCGCTTGTGGGGCATCGCCGAGCTGCCCTTCTGGCCGGGCCTGAAGGGCTCCATGACCTCGCCGATCTCGGTGTGGGCGAGGTTCCGGATCTCGGTCGCAAAGCGCTCCAGGCTGCCGCCGAGGATGGCGATCGAGGTCAGAAGTGCGGCATGGCGGTCGCGCTGCACGATCTGGGTCGAGACCGGATCCACCCGCAGGCCGAGCGCCCCGAGGACCTCCGCCTCCAGGTCCGGACCGAGGTGGCTGTAGGTGCCCACCGGCCCGGAGATCTTGCCGGTCCGGATCTCGTCGACCGCCTCGGCCAGGCGCCGTCGCCCGCGATCGACCTCGAAGGCCCAGCCGGCCAGCTTAAGCCCGAACGTCGTCGGCTCGGCATGGACCGAGTGCGTCCGGCCCATCATCAGCGTCCCGGCCTCGGCGCGAGCACGCGTGACCAGGGCCGAGATCAGCCGTTCGGCATCCCGGAGCAGCAGGTCACCGGCCGCCCCGAGCTGGAGGGCCAGGGCAGTGTCGAGGACGTCGCTGCTCGTGAGCCCGCGGTGCAGGTAACGGCCCTCCGCGCCGACCGATTCCGCGACCTGGCTGACGAAGGCGATGACGTCATGGTCGGTGGTCCGCTCGATCTCGGCGATGCGCTCGACGTCGACGCGGGCCCGGGCTTCGATGGCGGCCAGCGCCTCGGCCGGAACGTCGCCCCGCTCGACCTGGGCGCGGGCAACCTCGATCTCCACCCGGAGCATGTGCTCGAAGCGGGCGGCCTCCTCCCAGATGGCGCCCATTTCGGCCAGCGTGTAGCGGCGGATCACCGACCCGCTCCGACCGCGATTGCGCCGCTGGGAAGGTCCCTGGCGATGTCGTGGCGCCGTTGCTGGCCTTCCCAGGTGATCACGTTCGCCGCCTCTTCCGCCGTGGCTCGGGCGGCAGCCAGCGTCGGGCCGCGGCCGACCACGGTGAGCACCCGGCCGCCGTTCGTGCCGTAGCCACCCTGGGGCCGCTCGATCGTCCCGGCATGGAAGACCAGGGCACCAAGCTCGGCCGCAGCCTCGAGACCCCCGATCGGCGCGCCTCGCCTCGACGTGCCCGGGTAGCCGTCGGCGGCCAGGACCACGCCGACCGCGGCGCCGGGCAGGGTCGGCAAACGCGACGGGCCCTCGGCGGGCAGGTGGCCTCGCGCAGCCGCCAACAGGAGCGGCCCGAGGGCCACGGCAAGGCGAGGCAGGATGACCTGAGCCTCGGGGTCGCCGAGCCGCACGTTGCACTCGAGGAGGGCCGGGCCGTCCTTGGTCAGGATGAGCCCGGCATACAGGAAGCCCCTGAAGGGCAGGCCGCGCCGTGCCATCTCGGCGATGATCGGGCGGTGGATCGTGGCCAGGACGCGGTCGATCGCCTCGTCGTCGAGGTCGGGCAGCGGCGAGTAGGCACCCATGCCGCCCGTGTTCGGACCCTGGTCGCCGTCGCACAGGCGCTTGTGGTCGCGGGCCGCGGGGAGGGCCACCGCCCGCGTCCCGTCGCAGAGGGCGATGACGCTCGCTTCCGGGCCGGCGAGCCGCTCCTCGATCACGAGCGCCGCCCCCCCGCCCGTCCGCCCGGTCAGGAATGACGGTGCGAGCTCGAGGGCCTGCTCGCTGGACTCGGTGACGATGACGCCCTTCCCGGCCGCCAGGCCGTCGGCCTTCAGGACGGCGCCCGCGCCGCTCGCGGCCAGCTCGCGGATGAAGGCCGCCGCTGCGACACCCTCGTCCGAGTGGAAAGCCCGGGCACGGGCCATGCGGACGCCGGCCGCCTCGGCAACCTCGTGGCAGAACGCCTTCGACGTCTCGAGCTGGGCGGCCGCCCGGGACGGGCCGAAGACCGCGATCCCCGCCGCCAGGAGCGCGTCGGCGACGCCTGCCGCAAGGGGCGCCTCCGGCCCGACAACCACGAGCTCCGCGGCTGCCGTCCGGGCGGCGGCCAGGACCGCGGCGGGATCGAGGGGGTCGACGCCGGGTAGCACCCGGACCCTCGATTCGCGGGCAATGGCACCGGACCCGGGCACCACGAGGACCTCGTTGACGCCGGGCTCAGCGGCCAGCTTCCAGGCCAGTGCGTGCTCCCGCCCGCCGCCGCCGACGACGAGGATACGGGTGGGCATCACGAGACTCACGGGCGGTGGTCCAGGCGACGGGCCGCCGGGCGGCCTTCCGACCCGCTCACGAGAGGCCCATCCCGGCCCGATGGCGCATCGGCCGCCAGGCTCGTTCGATCGTCTGGGTCCGTTCCGGGCCGACCGAGACGAGGACGATCGGGACGCCGGCCATCTCCTCGAGGGCGCTCATGTAGCGGCGCGCGTTCTCGGGCAGGTCGGACAGCGAGCGGACGTTGCCGAGGGGCTCCTCCCAGCCCGGGAAGTCCTCGTAGATCGGGGTCGCGTGGGCGATGGCCGAGGCGCTCGAGGGCCAGTGATCGAGGCGCCGCCCGTCGACGTCGTAGGCCACGCCAAGACGGATCGTCGGGATGCCCGACAGGATGTCGAGCTTGTTGAGCATGATGCTGCTGATCGAGTTGACGGCGACCGCATAGCGCAGGGGCACGGCGTCGAACCAGCCGACGCGACGCGGCCGGCCGGTGGTGGTGCCGACCTCATTGCCACGGCTGGCGATCCCCGCCCCGATCTCGTCAAAGAGCTCGGTCGGAAACGGACCCGAGCCGACGCGGGTCGCGTAGGCCTTCATGACGCCCATGACCTCGTCGATCTGGAGCGGTCCGACGCCCCCTCCGGTGCAGGCCCCGCCGGCCACGGGGTTCGAGGACGTCACGAACGGGTAGCTGCCGTGGTCGAGGTCCAGGAGCGTGCCTTGGGCGCCCTCGAGGAGGACGTGCTCGCCGCGACCCAGGGCGGCCTGGACGAGCCACGTCGAGTCATCCATATAGGGTGCCAGTCGTTCCCCCCAGGCCAAGGCCTGGTCTGCGAGCGCCTCGACGGAGAACGGTTCGGCGCCCATGCTGGCGAGGACGAGGTTCTTGTCCGGCAGGACCCGGGCCAGGCGCTCGACGAGGACGGCGCGGTCGAGGAGGTCCTCCATCCGGAGGCCCAGGCGCCAGGCCCGGTCCCCATAGGCCGGACCGATCCCCCGGCCTGTCGTGCCAACCTTGGCGCCGGCCAGCCGGATCTCGTTGCCGCGGTCGAGGGCCACGTGGTACGGCATGATCACGTGGGCGCTGCGGCTGACCTTGACCCGCGAGACGTCGATGCCCCGGGCGGTCAGCATGTCGAGCTCGGCGATGAGGGTGGCCGGGTTGACCACGACGCCGTTGCCGATCACCGACGTGATATGGGGATAGAGGACGCCCGACGGCACGAGGTGGAGCTTGAAGACCTCGTCCCCGGTGACCACCGTATGGCCGGCGTTGTCACCGCCCTGGTAGCGAACGACCATGGCCACCTGCTCGGCCAGGAAATCGGTCGTCTTGCCCTTCCCCTCGTCGCCCCATTGGAGCCCCACGATCACCGTAGCGGGCATCTAGGGGGCTCCCGTGATCCCGCGTCGTGCCCGCGTTGTCGGCCGGCGCACGTCGCTCACGCACGTTTGCGTGCGCTCGCTCGCCTGCTTGGCCGCCGCCCTGGCAGGCCGCGTCTCGCGGGCGCGAACCACTTCGGGATTGCCGCGCAGACCAAACAAAAAGGCCCCGGTTGGTGCCGGGACCTGGATAGACGTCTCCCGCGTGGGCTGGCCATCGCTCGGGCGTGGCCGATGCTGCTGGTCGCTCAGCCGCCTCACGGGACGACTGGTGCGCCCTCCTCGCGCGATCGCTGGACCTCCCTGCCCGACGGTCTCGACGTCCCGATCGGAACGGGCGGAGTATACCAACGGCACCGGCCGGCCGGCCGGGCGGTGGGACCATCCGCTGCTCGGGTCCCGGTACCTCCGTTGCCTGTCGGCCCCACCCCTCCGGAACCCAGACTGCAGGCATGCGAATTGTTCGGGGGGGCTGGCCGGTCGTGCCGGCGGTCGCCGTCATTGCGCTCCTGCTCCTGCCGAACGAAGGCAACCTCCTCGCCCGCTCGGTGCTCATGGCGCTGGCGGGCGTGGGCCTGGCCGTGGCGGTGACCGTTGCCTACGTTCGATCGCGCATCGAGCCCCTCGTCCGGGTGGCCGAGCGGATGGCCGCGGGCGAGTCGGACGTCGTCATTCCGGCGCGACGTGATGTCCTCGGCCGACGGCTCGCGAGCGCGATCGAGCGCCTCGGATCGAGCATGGAGGCTGCCCACTCGGAGGCCACCACCGATCGCCTGACCGGGCTCCCCAATCGCCCGGCCATCATCGGCAACCTGTTCACCGAGGTCGAGCGGTCGATCCGCTATCGCCGCCCGCTGGCCGTTGCCTTTGCCGACATCGACCACTTCAAGACGATCAACGATACGTACGGCCACGAAGCCGGCGACCTCGTCCTGCGCGGCGTGGCCGACGTCCTGCGCCGGAACATCCGGGCCTCGGACCGAGTCGGCCGCTACGGCGGCGAGGAGTTCATGGTCGTCCTCCCCGAGACATCGGTCGACGATGGCGCCAACCTCGCCGACAAGCTCCGGCTCCTCGTCGGGGCCGAGCTCCTCAAGCTGCCCGACGGCAGTACGGTCAGCGTCACCATCTCGCTCGGGGTCACCGGCGGGGCGGGAGACCGGCTGCGCGTCGATGCCCTGGTCCGCGAGGCGGACGCCGCCATGTACTCGGCCAAGGCCCTCGGGCGGGACCAGGTCTACGCGTTCGAGGAACCCAACGACGACTCGACCATCGTCCGCTCCCCGATCTCGCCGGCCGGCCGGAGCCAGGCCATGGAGCTCGGGCGGCTCGCCCACGGCGCCGCGGCCGATGCCCTCGCCCAGATCATCGCCCCGCTTCCCCATTACCGCGGCCAGCCATCGGCCCTCATCGCCACGATCGTGACCACCCTCGCCCGCCAGCTCGACCTGCCCGAGCACGAGATCGACAAGATCCGCGTGGCGGCCCTCCTGCACGACGTGGGCAAGGTCGGGATCCCCCAGGACATCCTGGAGAAGCCCTCGTCGCTGACGCCCGCGGAGTGGCGATCGGTCGTCCAGCACCCCCGGATCGGCCAGGTGATCCTCGAGCAGGCCACGGTCCTCCGGGATGCCGTGCCGATCATCCTCCACCACCATGAGCGCTTCGGCGGGGCGGGCTATCCGTACGGCCTGCGCGGCCAGGAGATTCCGCTCGGGGCGCGGATCGTGGCGATCGCCGACGCCTATGACGCGATGATCCAGGACCGGCCCTACAAGGGCAAGATCACCCACGCCGCCGCGGTCGAGGAGCTCCGGAGCCACGCCGGGACCCAGTTCGATCCCGAGCTCGTCGAGATCTTCTGCGACATCTACGGCAACGAGGCCCCGATCGCCGATCCTGCCGCGGCCGGCTTCGCGGCCGCCATGACGTTCAACCCCCACGGCCACGCCCACGACGCTACCGACGACGGGGGCCACGGCCATGCCCATGGTGAGGCGGGTCCCGCGGTCCTTGGCGAGACCAAGTCACGGCGCAAGAAGCTGGGTCTCGCCGCCTCCGACCGCTGAGGCGCCTGCCCGCCGACGCAGGCCTGCCGCTAGAGGGCTCGTCGAGCCGGGGATGACCCGCGGGTGACCTCCCGGTGATCGGCCCCTGCTACGGTCGATCTCGCCCGCTGAAGCTCGCCGGCCTCGCCGATCCGCCGACCCGCCAGGGCCTGCACCGCCGAGGCCGGCACCTACGCCTCCCTGCCCGCCGCACGCAGGGTCGGCCCGTGACCCGTCGGCCGACCAACAAGGAGATCTGGACCGTGAACAAGGTCCTTCTGACCGGCCGCCTCACGCGGGACCCCGAGATGCGCGCGCTCGCCTCCGGGAAGCACGTCACCCAGTTCAGCGTGGCCACCAACGAATACGCCGGCAACGGCAAGGAACGGCCCGAGTACCACAACATCGTGACCTGGGATCGCCTCGCCGAGATCTGCGGCCGCTACCTCGGCAAGGGCCAGCAGGTGTCGATCGAGGGCCGCATCCAGACACGGACGTGGGACGACGAGCGCGGCGCCCGCCACTGGAAGACCGAGGTCGTGGCCTCGAGCGTCGAGATGCTCTCGGGCCGGCGCAAGAAGGACTACGCGGCCGAGTCGGCCGCCGACGGCCTCGAGACGCAGGCCGAGCAGTTCGTCGCCGCCGAGGCCGACGAGGAGGGCACCTCGGCCGAGGACCCGATCCCGGAGGCCGTCGCCGCCTGACCCGACCCAGACCACTCCTCCCAACGGCCACGGCGGCGCTGGTCCCCCTCCGGCGCCGCCGGGCCGTGCCTCAGCCGGGCAGCTCGAAGAAGGAGCCGGCCAGGATCAGGTAGAGCCCGACCGGGCGGTGCTCACCTGTCGGGTCCGTTCACCGCGGCGGCTGGTACAGCTGGCGACGGTGGAGGCCCGTCTCGGTCGCGACCCGTCGGGCCGCTTCGCCGCGGGCGAGCCCGCCCGTGACGAGCGCTTCGACCCGCGCCATGGCGTCGGCAGCGCGGGCTCCGGCCGCATCCTTCGTCCGGGCCTCGACCGCCGCCGATGACCATCCGACGACGATCACGATCTCTCCGCGGGCGGGGACGGCTCCGTCGTCGACCTCCCCGAGGAGCGTCGCGAGCGTGCCCCGGCGGACCTGCTCGTGGAGCTTGGTGAGCTCCCGGCAGACCGCCGCCGGGCGGTCCGGACCGCACACAGCGGCGAGGTCCCGGAGCGTCGCCCGCAGGCGACCGGGCGCCTCGAAGATCACCGCTCCGCGCTCGTCATCGGCCAGGCGCGCCAGCCTCTCCTTTCGTTCGCGTCCGCTGCGGGGCAGGAAACCCTCGAACGCCCAGCGCGGTCCGGCCACGCCGGACGCGGCCACGGCCACCAGGACCGCCGAGGCCCCCGGGATCGCCTCGACCCGGCCGCCCTCCGCGGCCCAGGCCGCGGCAAGGTCCATGCCCGGATCGCTGATCGCAGGAGTGCCGGCGTCCGTAACGAGGGCGAGGTCCGCGCCATTGCGGAGGTGGGCCAGCAGCTCGGCCGCCCTGGCCGGGTCGCTCTGGGCGTGGTAGCTCGTCATTCGGGTTCCGATCTGATGGCGGAGAAGGAGCCGCCGCGAGATCCGGGTGTCCTCGGCCGCGATGAGGGGCACGGCGCGCAGGACCTCGAGGGCGCGAAGGGTGACGTCGCCGAGATTGCCGATCGGGGTCGCGACGAGGTAGAGGGTTGCCCCGGCTCCGGCCATCGTCGCGCTCAGGAGCGGACCGAGCCAGGCCGCCGGCGGGGGTAGAGATAGTCGACGCCGGCCGTCCGCGGGCCGAGCTTGGCGACCGGCGGGACCTGCCGCTTGAATTCCGCCCCGGCGACCATCCGGTCGACCCGCGCCAGGAGCTCCGGATCGAAGCCCATGGCGACCACCTCCTCGACCGAGCGGCGCTTGTCGATCCGCCAGAAAAGGAGCCGATCGAGGTGGGGATAGGAGAACCCCGCCTCCTCCTCGTCGGTCTGGCCCGGCCAGAGATCGGCCGACGGTGCCTTGGCGATGACCGCGGCGGGAACGCCCATCGCGACCGCCAGCTGGCGGACCTGGCTCTTGTAGAGATCGCCGATCGGGTTGAAGGCACAGGCGCTGTCGCCGAAGATGGTCGTGTAGCCGATGAGGGATTCAGTCTTGTTACCGGTGCCGACGACGAGCCCGCCCCAGGTCACCGAGCGGTCGTAGAGGACGGCCATCCGCATCCGGGCCGCGAAGTTCCCGCGCCGTAGCGGATTGGCATCAGGGACGGACCCGCCGGCCGCTCCCCCGCCGCCTTCCGCAGCCGCGGCAGCAATGGCCGCGTCCGCCGCGCCGAAGTAGCCTTCGACCATCGGCCCGATGGGCACGAGCTCGCTCGAGCAGCCGAGGGCCGCCACGACCGCCTCGGCGTCCGCCTGCGATGCCGGCGACGACGTCGGCGACGGCATCATCACGCACAGCAGGCGCTCGGGGCCGATGGCGTCGGCCACGAGGAAGGCGACCAGGGCGGAATCGATGCCGCCCGACAACCCCAGGACGGCCCGCTCGAAGCCGGCCTGCTGGAGCTGGGCCCGGATGAACGCGCCGATCACGCGGCGGGCCACTGCGGTATCGATGGCCAGCTCGGCGGGAAGCTCGAAGAGCGGAACGCCGTCCTTGCCGACCGGGATGATCGTCGCGGCGGTAGTCATCGGGATCCGCCACCTCGCTGCGCAGCGCGCTTCGAGCCACTCCGAACGGGCGGGGTCGGTACCGGGCGGGGTGCGATCGGACCCGCTGGGAGACCGCGCGCGGGGACCGGCCCGCGCGGCGGCGGGACGCTTGGGGCGGGGCCGTTCGGAGCGGCCCCGATGCCGAACCCGATCGGCCGCGACGGCGCCATCGCCGGGGCGACATCGAGGCCTTCTTCTGCGCCCGCCTCGGCCGTCTCGTCGGGAGCCATCCCGGCCCGTTCGGCGATGACCCTGGAGAGCTCCCGGGCGAGCAGGTCCGGCCGCTCGTCCCGGAGGAGCGGCAGGGCGATCCGCTCGCGCCGGATGTCGTCGAGGACGATGTCGCCGACGTACAGGCCCTCGTCGAACATCGGCGCACTCAGGACGGCCTGGCCGGTCGGGGCGATTATCTCGGACCCGCCCCAGAATGTGATCGACTCGTCGATCCCGACCCGGTTCACGAAGATCACGAAGGACGTCGTGAGCTGGGCATACGCCCGCATCAGCGTCCGCCATGACGTCGCCGTCCCGAGCCCGACCTCGTTCGTGGTGGCGAGGTCGCGGCCGGGCGACGAGGCGATGTTGACCAGGATCTGGGCGCCGTCGAGGGCCAGCAGCCCGGCCACTGGCAGGTGCCAGAAGTCCTCGCAGACCGCGATCCCGACGCCCACGCCGAGCCGCGAGGGAACAGCCCGGAGCATGTCGCCGGCGGCAAAGAAGCGCCGCTCATCAAAGAGCCCGTAGGTCGGCAGGAAGAGCTTCCGGTGGACGTGCCGGATCTCGCCGTTCTCGACAAGGGCGCCGGCGATGAACAGGCGGTGATCGGCCGACTCCTCGACGAACGAGACGACCGCCGACAGCCCCCGCGTGGCGGCGGCCAGCTTCGCCAGCCGCGGATCGTCGAGGCGCATGGCGACCTCGGCCGCGAGGTCCTGGAGTTGGTAGCCGGTCAGGCCGAGCTCGGGAAAGACGACCAGGTCGGCGCCCTTCGCCCTGGCTTCGTCGATGAGCTCGTGATGGCGGATCAGGTTCTCGTCGAGGGCCCCCAGCCGGGGGGCGATCTGGGCGAGGGCGACGCGACGTGTCTCCACGCGCTGAGTCTACCTGTCGCTAGCCCGGCGCCTCCGAGCCCGCGGTGCCGCTCGCGGCCTCCGACGGGGCCTCCACGATGGCCGGCGCGGCCTCGACGAGGGGGGTCGACGCCGCCGCAGCCTCGGCACCGCCGGCCGGCGCGGCCGTCGAAGGAACGGGCCGCCCGGAGGCGACCATCTGTTCCACGGCCCCATCGACCTCCTCGGCGAAGTGACAGGCCACGGCATGGCCGGTCGCCAGGTCGCGGAGGGCCGGATCCTCGACCGTGCAGCGCTCGGGATTGCCGAGCCGCTCGCGGAGCCAGCAGCGGGTGTGGAAGCGGCAGCCCGATGGCGGGTTCACCGGGCTCGGGACGTCGCCGGTCAGGATGATCCGGCGGCGGCGCGACTCGACCTCGGGATCCGGGATCGGCACGGCCGACAGGAGGGCCACCGAGTACGGGTGGAGGGGACGGGCGTAGAGCTCGACCGAGGGGGCCGTCTCGACGATTCGCCCGAGGTACATGACCGCGATCCGATCGCTGACATGGCGGACGACCGAGAGGTCGTGGGCGATGAAGACGTACGTCAGCTCGAACTGGTCCTGGAGGCGGCCGAGGAGGTTGATGATCTGGGCCTGGATCGAGACGTCGAGGGCGCTGATCGGCTCGTCGGCCACGATCAGCTCGGGGTTCACCGCGAGGGCCCGGGCGACCCCGATCCGCTGGCGCTGGCCGCCGCTGAACTCGTGCGGGTAGCGGTTGAGGAAGTTGGGGTTCAGGCCGACGACGTCGAGGAGCTCGGCGACGCGCTCGCGTCGCTCGGCGGTCGTCCCCAGGCCGTGGATCCCGAGGGGCTCGCCGACGATGCCGCCCACGGTCATCCGGGGGTTCAGGCTCGAGTACGGATCTTGGAAGATCATCTGCATCCGGCGCCGGATCTTGCGGAGCTTCTCGCCCTCGAGGGTCGTGATGTCGATGCCGTCGAACTCGATCGTGCCTGACGTGGGCTTGTAGAGCCGCAGGATCGCCCGGCCGGTCGTCGTCTTGCCACAGCCGGACTCCCCGACCAGGCCAAGCGTCTCGCCCCGGGCGACCTCGAAGCTGACGTCGTCGACGGCCTGGACGTCGCCCACATGGCGCTCGAAGATCAAGCCCTCGGAGATCGGGAAGTAGACCCGCAGGTTGCGGACCGCGAGGAGCGTCCGTCCCGCCGCGGGCTCCTCGGGTGCCGCCCGACCTGGCGCCTCGGGTGCGCCGGCCATGGCGCTCACGAGCCGGCCTCCTGGAGCGACCGGGCAGCCGCCGCGGCTCGTTCCGCGGCACGTGCCGAAACCGCCGAGACGCGGCCGCTGGCGGGCATGCCGGCCCGGCCCTCCTCGTCGGTCGCCGGGTTCCAGCAGGCGACCCTGTGGGTAGCCTCGGCCCCGGTCGTCTGGAGGCGCGTCCCCGCGATCACGGGCATAAGCGCGGGGTCCTCCTCGAGGCATCGGTCGATCGCCCAGGCGCAGCGCGGGGCGAACGGACAGCCCGGAGGCAGGCGGGTCAGGTCGGGCGGCAGGCCGTCGATCGGGATGAGCTCGCGGTCCTGATCCTCGTCGAGGCGCGGGATCGATCGCAGCAGCCCCACGGTGTAGGGATGGCGGGGATGGGCGAAGAGCTCCCGTGTCGTCGCCGTCTCGACGATCCGCCCGGCGTACATGACCTGGATCCGCTGGGTCATGCCGGCCACGACGCCGAGATCGTGGGTGATGAGCATGACGGCGGCGCCCGTCTCGGACGCGACCCGGTGAAGGAGCTCGAGGATCTGGGCCTGGATCGTGACGTCGAGGGCGGTCGTCGGCTCATCGGCGATGATCAGCTTCGGCCGAAGGGCGAGAGCCATCGCGATCATCACCCGCTGCCGCATGCCGCCCGAGAGCTGGTGCGGATAGCCCCGCATTCGCTGCTTCGGATTGGGGATCGAGACGAGCTCCAGGAGCTCCTCGGCCCGCTTGTCGGCGGCCTGGCGGCCGACCTTCTCGTGGGCCAGGATGACCTCGGTCAGCTGCTCCCGGATCGTCAGGACCGGGTTGAGCGAGGTCATCGGGTCCTGGAAGATCATCGAGATCCGGCTGCCCCGAAGCTCCCGCAGCTCCTCGGGCTTGAGCTCCAGGAGGTCGGTTCCCTCGAACAGGACCGTGCCGCCCATGACGTGCCCGGCCGGCCTCGGCAGGAGGCCCAGGATGGCCAGCGAGGTCACGCTCTTGCCGCAGCCCGACTCGCCGACGATGCCGATCGTCTCGTGCGGCGCGAGGTCGAAGGACACGCCGTTGACGGCGTGGACGCGGCCCGACGAGGACGAGAACTCGACCTTCAGCTCGCGCACAGAGAGGAGGGTCTCGTCCTCCTCGTGCCACCAGCCGGCCGCCCGGGGCGCGACGTGGGTCGTCATCGCTTGAGCCTCGGATCGAGAGCTTCGCGGAGCCCGTCGCCGAGGAGGTTGAAGCCGAGGACCGAGATCACGATCGCCACGCCCGGGAAAAGGGCCGTGAAGGCCGCCCCGGACTGCAGGTAGCGATAGGTATCGGTCAGCATCGCGCCCCACTCCGGCGTGCCCGGGTCCTGCGGCCCGAAGCCCAGGAAGCCGAGGCCGGCCGCATCGACGATGGCCGTGGCCAGGGCCAGGGTCGAGGCGACGATCACGGGCGTCAGGGCGTTCGGCATGATGTGCCGGATCAGGATCCTGGGGCCCGTGGCCCCGATCGATCTGGCGGCCAGGGTGAAGTCGGATTCCTTGAGGGCCAGGATGCTCGATCTCAGGATCCGGGCGAAGATCGGCACGTTCTCTACGGCGATGGCCAGGGCGATGGTGTTCAGGCCCGGGCCAAGGAAGAGGACGATGGTGATCGTCAGGAGCAGGCCGGGCAGGGAAAGGACGATGTCGACGAGGCGCATCATCCAGAAGTCGACCCAGCCGCCGACGAAGCCGCTGATGGCGCCATAGACGAGACCCAGGGACAGGCCGACCGAGACCGACAGGACGGCCACCCACAGCGACGAGCGAGCTCCCCACATGATCCGCGACAGGACGTCGCGACCCTGGATATCGGTCCCCAGGATGTGCCGGGCGCTGGGCAGCTGGAAGTGGTCGATGCGCTGGGGGCTGCCCTTGGTCGGGCTGTAGGGAGCCAGCAGCGGCGCCCCGATGGCCACGATGACGAAGAGCAGGATCAGGCCCAGGCCGACCATGGCCGCCGGGTTGCGGCGGAGGCGGCGGGCCGCGTCGAGCCAGAGGCTCGAACCCTTAATCGGCTCGTCGATGACCTGGGGAAGGGCGATGCCGGCCATCAGGAGTACCGGATCCGGGGGTTGAGGAAGGCATAGCTGACGTCCACGGTCAGATTCACCAGGACGAAGATCGTGGCCAGGATGAGGGTGCCGCTCTGGATCACCGTGAAGTCCTTGTCGACGGCGGCCTGGTAGAGCCACGTCCCGACCCCGCCCCAAGAGAAGATCGTCTCGGTCAGGACGGCACCGCCCAGGAGCAGGCCCGTCTGGAGGCCGACGACCGTCGCGATCGGCAGCATCGCGTTGCGGAGGACGTGGCGGCTGTCGATGCGCTCGCTGGTCAGGCCCTTGGCCCGCGCCGTCCGGACGTAGTCCTCGTTCAGGACCTCGATGACCGCCGAGCGGGTGATCCGGGCGACGTAGGCCAGCGGAATCGTGCCCAGGGCGATGGCCGGCAGGATCAGGTGCTTCACCGCGTCGATGAATTTGGGGATGCTGTGGTCGATCACCAGCGACTCCCAGAGGAGGAAGTTCGTGCCGGCGCCGGCGTAGTTGTAGGTCCGCAGGTCGTAGCGCCCGATGACCGGCAGCCAGTGGAGCCAGACGCCGAAGACGTAGGCCAGGAGCAGGCCCAGGAAGAAGATCGGGATGGAGATCCCGAGGAGCGACATCACCGTCGCCAGGTTGTCGAAGATCGAGCCTTGGCGCTTGGCCGCCGCGACGCCCAGCGGGATGCCGAAGCCGATCGAGACCAGCATCGCCGCGAGGGTCAGCTCGATGGTGGCCGGGAA
>JBEPVB010000038.1:0-19100 GCA_041691215.1 Chloroflexota bacterium | reverse complement strand
GGCGACCATCGCAGTCCTCGTGTAGCCCGGCCCGGCGGACGAGACCGGCCCACCGCTCGACCATCCGCTCCAGGACAACGTCGAGTGAACGCAGATGGCCAAGACAGGGGATGATTGAGCCATGCCGGTCCGTACGGTCATCGAACATGGAACGAAGGACAAACGGTCCGTGGCCTTCAGCCTTGACTGGCCAGGGTGGAATCGGGGTGCGAAGAGCGCCGAGATCGCCCTCGAGACGCTCGAGGCCTATCGGGAGCGGTACCGGCCGATTGCGGTTATTGCCGGGCTGGCCGAAGAGTTCGACGCTGCCGGGCCGCTGGAAATCGTCGAGGATCGGGTCGGAACGGGATCGACCGACTTCTGGGGCATCTCCTTCTCGCCCTCATCGAGCGAGCACGGGCCGATGGACGAGGCGACGCTCGAGCGCAAGATCGCGCTCCTCCAGGCCTGCTGGGCGTTCTTCGACGACGTCGCCACGCGGGTCTCGCCGGAGATGCGCAAGGGGCCGCGCGGAGGCGGACGCGATCGCCACCGGATCATCCGCCACACCATCCGGACCGAGAGCGAGGATTTCGCGAAGCAGGTCGGCTTGCGGATCCCGGAAGAGGCGGCGCTGACCCCGGAAGGACTGCAGCAGCATCGGGAGACCTACCTCGCGGCCATCCGGGCCTACAACGCGGGAAAGGTCGAGCACCGGATGCGCTCGTGGACCCTGCCGTTCCTCATCCGGCACTCCGCCTTCCACACGCTCGACCACGCCTGGGAGATGCAGGATAAGGACCTCTCGGTCAGATGACGCACCCCGACGCAGCCACTCCCTCCTCAGGGCGCTGACCACCGCCAGACCCGTTCGCCGTCCTCGGTGTCCTCGGTCGGGTGAAGGCCCGCCCGCCGGGCAACGCCAGCGGACGCAGCGTGGTCCGGGTGGATGTGGGCGATCACCGTCGTGGTGCCACGCAGCTGGAGCCAGGAAATCAGCGCAAGCGCTGCCTCGGACGCGTAGCCCCGCCCCTGCCACGGGACCCCGATGACCCAGGCGATCTCGGCCTTGGATTCGGCCTCAGCCACCGTTGCCTGCACGGTTCCGATGGCGCTCCCGTCGGCGGCGATCCGGACGATCCAGTTGTGCCAGAGCTGCTCGCCGTCGGACGAGCGTCCCGCGGCCAACTGGGCGAACCGATCGCGAAGACTGGCCGAATCGGGCGGCTCGCCGCCGGTGAACTCGTAGAGCGCCGGGTTGGAGAGCACGTCGACCATGTCCTCGGCCGCGGCGACGTCGAGCGGGACGAGCTCGAGTCGCCCACTGCGCAAGCGGGGGGTCGACGCCATCAGCCGGCCGCTGGCGGACCGCCGCTTGCTGTCGTGCCGGTAGCCGCGCTACCTCGCGGATACGTGTCCCGAAGCCAGGCGATATGCGATCGGTGCTCCGCCTCGTGCTGGAGGATGTGGTGGACCGCCCAATCGGGTGCCACGTCGTACGCCTCGAGCCGGCGGACGCGGTGGAAATCGTCATTGGTTGTCGATCGCAGCCGCTCCAGGACGAAGCGACGAACGCCCGCCAGTCGATCGACGTGGGCATCGAGATCCTGGCCATCGGCGCGCCACAGGTGGCCGTCGCCCTCGCGGTCGGCCCACGGCAGGAGCCGCTCGATCTCGGGCGGGGCATCAGCCAGCTCGAGGATCTCGTGGATGACCCAATCAGCCTCGATCAGGGCGACGTGATAGAGCAGGGCGCCGATGCTGTTCAAGGGTGCATCCGGATACCAGTCGACCATGTCCGGGGTGACGCGCTCGAGCTCACGCAACGTGTCACGCCGTCCGTCCTCGAGGGCAGCCAACCAGCGGCCGACCTCAGGGTCATCGGCGATCGGTTCGAGGGTCAGCCGCTCGCGCGGCTCAGATGTCATCTGGCATCAGCCGCTGTGCCGTCCAGCGCCTCGATCGTGGCCTCCGACGGCGGCCGCTCGGCCTGGATCCGGCGCGCCGCGGCCTCGGCACCGCGCATGACCCGCAGGATGTTGCCGCCCGCGATCGCCCGGACATCGCCCTCGGCGTAGCCGCGTCGAAGGAGCTCGGCGACGAGGTACGGGAACCGTGAGACATCCTCCATCCCGACCGGCAGGAGCTCGCCACCGTCGAAGTCGCTCCCGATGCCGACGTGCTGGGGACCCATCACCTTCACGAGATGGTCGATGTGATCGACGATCTGCTCGAGTGTCGCCGCCGGGGGCGGGTTCGCGGCGAGCCACGCCCGGCCCACCTCGCGAACCGCCGTGGGTAGCGCGTCCGGATGCTCCCGCTCGAAGGCCTCCTCGAGCTCCACGCTCGGTAGCACGTGGCGGCGGAGCTGCTCGGACACGAACTGCCCGAGGAAGACGGCCATGACCACACCGCCGTTGGCGGGGATCCGACGCAGGATCTCATCCGGGACGTTGCGCACATGAGCGTTCACGGCCTGGGCACCCGAATGCGAGAAGACGACCGGGGATTCCGTGACCTCGAGCGCAGCGGCCATCGTCGAGGGCGCCACGTGGCTGAGGTCGACGAGCATCCCCAGCCGGTTCATCTCGCGGACGACCTCGCGCCCGAACGCGGTCAGGCCGCCATGCCGCGGCTCGTCGGTAGCGGAATCGGCCCAGCGCGTGGTTTTCCAATGGGTCAGGGTCATGTACCGAATGCCACGGGCGAAGAAGGTCCGAAGGATCGGCAGCGAGCTGGCGATCATCGCGCCGCCCTCGAGCCCCAGCAGGGACGCGATCCGGCCGCTCTTGAACACCGCCTCGACCTCGGCGGCGGTCCCGGCGCGACCGAACACGTCCGGGTAGCGACCAGCGAATCCATCGGCGACGTCCAGCTGCTCGAGAGCCATCGGCAGGGCCCGCTCCTCGGGCAGGTCGGCCGGGACCCAGATGGACCAGAACTGGCCGCCCACACGACCCGCGCGCAGGCGGGGAATGTCGGTGTCGAGACCCTCGACCTGGCCGCGCAGGTCGACCGAGGAAACGCCGATCCCGCCAACCTTCTCGCGCAGCGCGATCGCGAGGTCGTTGTGGCCATCGATCAGGGGCGAGCCCTCGAGGAGGGCGAGCGCGTCGCGGACGAACTCGTCAGCCGACGCATCGGGCGAAGAGTGCCTCGTCGATCCCATCGTCAGCTCAGACTAGACGACGGCACGGTGAGGGTCACATACCGCGCCCATTGACCCGAGCACGCCGATCGCGCGCGGATCGCGACGGGTTCAGACGTGCGGCGCGACGCCATCGGCGAGCTGCTGCATGACCTCGAGCTGCGCCCCGTAGTCGAGCATCGGCAGATGGCTACGGGCCACGAACTCGACCGGGACCGGGACCGCATTCCGCACGGCGAGCAGGGCCTCGACGAGCTCGTCGGGCGTTCCGGCGTGGGCCGTCCGGCGCGCAAGGAGCGACTCGTCCGGTCGATCGAACGGGGGAGGGGAGGTCGGCGGCAGGGGTCGCGTCGCCGACGCCTCCATGTCCGAGTACTTCCAGCTCAGCGCCCAGACGGCGTCCCGGTAGCGGGCGAGCGCGTCGGCCCGGGACGTGCCCGGCAGGAGGATCGAGTAATGGATGAACCGGAACGTTTTGGGATCGCGGCCCGCCCGTTCAAGCTCCTCCAGCACCCAGCCGACCTCCTCCCGGAACTTGTTCGCCGGCGCGTTCGAGAAGATGCCATCGGCGACGCGGGCGGCCCGGCGGATGGCCGGTTCAGCGCCACCGCCCACGAGGACCGGGATCGGCGCCTGTGGCGTCGGACGGACGGCGAGGGTCGGCAGGTCATAGACCGCGCCATGGTGGCTGAAGGGCGCTCCGCTCCAGGCCTGGGGCAGGATCCGGAGGATCTCCTCCATCGCCGCGCCGCGCCGGCGCATGTCGGCGCCAAGGCCGGCGTATTCGACCCCCGACCAGCCCAGTCCCAGGCCGAGGGCGAGCCGGCCGTGGCTCAGGAGCTGGACGGTCGCCGCGTCCTCCGCCAGGCGCAGCGGGTGGTGCATCGGGGCGAGGAGCACACCCGTGCCGATCTCGATCCGCGATGTCGCCTGGGCAAGGGCCGCGCTGACCACGAGGAGCGACGGCATGTAGCCGTCATCGACGAAGTGGTGTTCGGTGGTCCAGACCGACGTGAAGCCGAGCCGTTCCGCCTCGACCGCGAGCCTGACCGTTTCGTCGTACGTCCGCAGCCAGTCGGTCTCACCGGGGCGAGTCTGGGCGCTGAGGAGTCCAAAGCCGAGTCCCATGGGGAGAGGCTACCGCGTTCAGTGGCCAACGCGCCGACCGCGTTCCTCGGCTGGCCGGCCCGTCGAGGCCCGACCTGCGGTCAGGCCTCGTCCGCGGGCGCCTCCATGCGTTCGAGCAGGGCCATCGTGGTGGTCCAGCTGCGGATCGTCATCGACTTGTAGGCCGGGGTGCCCACGATCTTGCCGAGCCGGCTCTTCGTCCGCTGCGCGCTGAGTCGCTGCGAATAGATCACGCCCGTGCCCGGCCACACCTCGTCGACGCCGGGTCGCGGGTCGAAGACCTGCAGCGCCGTCGCTGTGTCGATGCCCATGAGGAAGACCGCGTCGCTGTTGTACGTGTCCGGGTGATCGCCGAAGCCCTTCGGCCGATCCCGGACGACCGCCCGCAGCTGGGCGCGCGTCAGGACCAAGACCGCGATCAGCTCGCTGTCGAGCTTGAAGGTCATCGGGAGCGCTTCCTCGAGCTCGTGCTTGATCTCGGCCGAAGTTTTGTCGGAGTTCAGGATCACGTTGCCGCTGGCGATGTAGGTGGAGACCTTCGTGTGGCCATGCGACTCGAGGAGGTCGCGCAGTCCGGCCATCGGCACCTTGTTGCGGCCGCCGACGTTGATGCCGCGCAGGAGGACGAGGTAGCGAGTCACTGCCGCGTGTCCGTAATGGCCGACCCGGATGTGGCGAGCGGCCCCGGTGAGATTCTTCTCCGCTTCTTCATGACTCCGATCGCAGCTTCATTCACGGCTTCCAGTGCTGCCTCAGGGCCTCGGCACCCCGGGCCTCGCGAAGCTCAGCGCTTCTTGCCCCCGAAACCGGGCATAGCCGTGGCCTGCCGCATCCACGACGCGAGCTGGCGCTCGTCGAGATCGCCCAGTGATTCGAGATCCACGCCACGCGAGGTCTTGCCCATCCCGATCGGCGTGCTTGGCGGTACGGGACTGAGTTCCGTGCCGCGCCCGAAGGTGAGCTTGACGTGGGCCGCGAAGCCGCCGCACGAGAAGCACCAGCCGTCGCCGACGCCGTACCACGCCATACCCCACTTCACGGAGCGCTGAAGGGCCGGCAGCGTCGCGGCCGCCAGGGCATCGACGCGTTCGGCGATGGAGCGTTGGGGCTGCGGTAGGCTGCTGATGTAGGCAAAGACCGGCTTGTCGCCGAGCGCGGCCTTGGCGGGGCTGGCCCGGCCGGTCATCGCTGCCGGTAGCGTCGTGAGGACGTTGCCTTGCGCGGCGGTTTGCCGGCTGGGTTCCTGCCCGTCGCGTGTCATGCCCATCGGGCAATGATGACGGCCCGGCGGGCATCGCCGCTGGCGAACTCGGGGTAGGGGAAGGACCACTGCCCCGGGGTCGACCATCTCGGCCGGAGGCGCCATCCTCGATCCATGGCCGACGACACGCGAATTGATCGCTGGTTGTGCGCGGTGCGCCTGGTCAAGACCCGGCCCATGGCGACCCAGCTGTGCGAAGCCGGGCACGTCCGCGTCAACGGCAACCCGGCGAAGCTGTCGACGAAGGTTCGTGCCGGCGACGTGATCCATGCGCTGATCGCGGAGCGCAAGCGGATCGTGGAGGTCGTGCGGCCGATCGAAACACGCGTCGGCGCGCCGGAGGCCGCCACGTGCTACGTCGACAACAGCCCGCCGCCGGTTATCCGCGAGATCGCACCGGGCATCGTTTCTCGGCCGAGCAGACATCTTCGACGCGAGCTCGAGCGCATCCCGCGAGGCGGACAGGCGTGACGATCCTGACCCATCGCCGGACACGGTGAACGAACGTACGCGTGACAGATCCTTGTACACACGCGAAGATGTCGCTCCTGTCGGGGACGAGCCCGGCGCAGGCGGAACGCGCATGAGCACCTGATGACCGACATTTCCAGCTCCGCAGCCAACCTGGTTGCCAACGCCTCCACACTCGACGGCGAGACGCCCGCCGATGCGGTGCCGACTCTGCCCGTCGCGGACGCCGTGATCGACGGCGAGTCCCCGGCGCTGCCTCGGCGCCGACGGTCGCTCGCCCTCCGCTTCGGCGTCTCGTTCGTCCTGGGCGTCCTCCTCGTCGGCAGCATCGGCGCGGGCGTCCTGTACGCATGGGAACTGAACTACGCCGGTCGGGTCCTGCCCGGCGTGCGCGTCGGCAGCACGGAGCTCGGCGGGCTCACTCGCGCCCAGGCGGAGGCGCAGATCGCCAACGCCTATGGGTCGCTCGCTAGCGGGCAGATCACGCTCACCGGCCCGGACGGCCAGAAGGCGACCATCAGCTACGCCGACATCGGCCGCGGCCCCGACACGTGGGCGCTCGGCGACGCCGCACTCGGGGCTGGCCGCCGGGGCGAACCTCTCGCCGACCTCATCGCCGCACCGCGGGCGGCGATCCACGGCGTGACCCTCGACGCCGCCGTTGCCTACGACCACGACAAGCTGGCGGCCGCCGTCGAGGCGTTCGCCAAGACGATCGACCACAGCCCTGCGAGCGCCTCCGTGTCGGTCGGCCACGATGGGCTGTTCAGCGAGTCGCCAGCGAAGGGCGGTCGCGTCGTCGACAAGGCGGCCCTGTTGACCGCGCTCGACAAGCAGATCGGGGCGCTCGGCACACCGCCGTCGATCACCGTCACCGTACCGGTCGTGTCGGTGGCACCACCCGTCGACACCACCTCAGCCGAGGCGGCGACGGCGGCCGCGAATCGAATGGCCGCCGACATGGCAGTCGTCCGAGGCCTGGATAGCTGGACGATCGCGCGTACGAGCCTCGCCCCGCTGATCTCGTTCTCCACCGCGGAGGCCGGGGGCCTCACCCCGGTCTTCGACGAGTCAGGCCTTGACCCGATCCTCGCGTCGCTGGCCCAGGGCGTCAACCAGACCGAGCAGGACGCGGGCCTCGCGTTGGTCAGCGGACACGTTATCGCGACCGGCACGAGCCGCGAGGGCCGAACCCTCGATGCTGCCGGCACGAAGGCCGCGATCATCAGCGAGATCGCTGCCCGCCAGGCGGGCGCCGCGGCATCGCCGGTCCCGGCCGCAGTCACGGCCGTCGTCGACCCGAAGCTGACCACGGCGGCCGCCACGGCGTTCGCCCCCAACATGAAGCTCATCAGCTCGTTCAAGGTCTACTACTTCGTCATCGTCAACAATCACTGGGGTGGGAACATCGAGGCCCCGGCCACGAAGATCAACGGCACGGTGGTGCCGGCAGGCGAAACGTTCGACTTCTGGAAGGCCGTCGGCGACCTCCGCAAGCTCCCCGGCGAGGGTCCGGGCAACGCGATCGAGGGCGGGAAGATCACGGTCACCGGAGCGTTCGGCGGCGGCATCTGCACCACCTCTACGACCCTCTTCAACGCGGCCTTCCATGCCGGCATGGTCCCGATCGCCCGCCAGAACCACAACGAGTTCATCAACCGGTATCCGCCGGGTCTCGATGCCACCGTGTGGATCATCGGCAAGACCCAGCAGACGATGAGCTTCAAGAACGACACCGAGTTCCCGATCCTGATCACGCGGACCATCACCAAGGCCGGCAGCAGGCGATGGCTCACGTTCAACATCTGGAGCGTGCCAAACGGCCGGACCGCCAAGGTCACTGACCTGGTCATCCAGCCCGGCCCGCCCGCGATCGACACGGTCGTGAACGACCCGACCAAGCCCGTGGGCTACAGGTTCCGCAACAACTCCCCGGTGGACGGGGCCAAGGTGTGGGTCACCGTGACGATCTACGACCACGGCAAGGTCCACTGGACGAAGCGGTATTACTCGAAGTACCCAGCGGTCAACGGCGTCGTCGTGGTCGGCACCAAGACCTGACGCCGGTCGCCAACGTCGGGGTCAGCCCCTGAGTCCCAGGGACGCGCCATCCCGATAGAGCCGAGCCGTGCGTCGCACGCGATCAGCGACGACATCGCGCAGCTCCGGCGGCTCCAGGACCTCGATGTGCGGGCCGAGTGAGAGCACGTCGATGGCGACACCCTCGAGCGACTCGAGCCGGATGGTCGCCTGCAGCCAGCCTTCCTGGTCGGGTGCGACGTCGCGCTTGACTCGCAGGGGCTGGAGCCGGCCGAGGAGGGCTGCGAGGCGTCGACCCTCGACGGAGATCCGCACGGTTGCCCGCCGCGGCCTGCCGGGTCGCCGCTCGCGCGGACGCCAGTCCGAGGGGCTGACCGGCCCGGGGTCGTAGCCCTCGAGGAGCTGGAACCCACCGCCGGGCCCTCGGATCGCGTAGACCGGGACCCCGGCGCCCGACAACGCCTCGATATCGCGCATGACCGTCCGCTGGGTGACCTCGAGGCGCTCGGCGAGCTCGGCCGCCGTGGCGCGTCCGCGCTGCTGGAGGATCAACACGAGGTTCAGGAGCCGTCCGGCGCGCATGGCAAGGAGTTTCGCGTCTTTTCGAATGCCTGACAAGAGATGTCAGTCTTCGATCCGTACCGTCCTCGACATCAACATCGCTCAGCACGAAAGGGGAGGGGACCATGCCAGCCCAGACCGTCGAAGGCTCCGGGACACCCAATGACCCGTGGGTTCTGACGACCCCGCCGGGCTCGTCCGAGTTCGAGGCCTACCGCGACCCGGACGCCAACCCGCCCGCCCTGGTCGTGCAGGTGGGCGCAACGGAGCTCCGCTATCACCTCCGCTGCATCGATGACCTGCACGCGATGCTCAAGCAAGCCGCCGATTGGATCCCGCTCGGGGTTGCCGACGAGCAGAAGGAGGCGAAGCCGGACACCGTGGAGGCATGGGGCCGATCATCGAGCAACCCCGTCGAGGGTTGGTACGGCTTCAAGAAGGGCCTCCGCGGCCGGTTCGCGAACTACGTCCCACCGGTGCTCGAGGCGCTCGGGCTGGCCGAGGTCGAGCACAACCCGCGCAACAATCGAATGCGAGCCAGATGAGGCCGTTGCGGTATCCCGTGGACCGCCGGATCGAGGCCTCAGTGAACCATTGCCGCGTCGCATGCGTCGTTTCGCTGCCGTCTTTCGATGCCTTGATCGCCTCCAGGTAGGTTCGCTGGACGCCATTGCCCAACCGTCCGAAAATGGATCTTCGGCGTGAGCGATCTGTTCCGCGCCAGTGAAAGGAGACCGGCGTGGGCATCATCGCAGCAGACCTCTTCCTCACTCTCGACGGGGTCTACCAGGCACCCGGCGGTCGCGATGAAGATAGCGAGGGCGGCTTCGCGTTCGGCGGCTGGCAGGCTCCGTTTACGGATGCCGAGATCGGCGCCTCGATCATGGCCTGCATCGAGCGCACCGACGCGCTGCTCCTCGGTCGCCGCACGTACGACATCTTCTCTGCCTACTGGCCGTTCCAGCCGGCCGACAATCCGGTCGCGGCGAAGTTCGCCGCTATTCCGAAGTACGTCGTCTCCCGAACGCTCGAGGATCCGAGCTGGGCCGACACCACGGTGCTGCCGAACGCCGCGTCCGTCGGGCGGCTCCGCGACGAGTTCGACGAGGTGCACACCTGGGGCAGCGGCCAGCTGCTGCGGGGCCTCCTCGCCGCGGAGCTTCTGGATCGCCTGAACCTTTGGATGTATCCGATCGCGCTCGGCACGGGCAAGCGCCTCTTCGATACGGGTACGGTGCCGATGACCTTCCGCCCGGCACAGCCCGCCCACATCTCCGAGTCCGGGGTCATGGCCCTCACGTTCGAGCCGGCGGGCGACGTCAAGACGGGCGAAGTGGCGGCCGCTGAGGCCTAGCGAGCCGCCGCCAGCCGAAGCTCGCCATGTAACAAACCCTCAGGCCCGGGCGCGCTCCCAGACATCCTCGAGATGCAGCGCGGTGACCCAGCGCTCCACGTACGAGCGGTCGACACCTTCGCCCGTGACCGCGAGGATGCCACGGACGTCGCGCAGCTGGCGCTCGGAGTCCGTCGCGGCCGCCCATTCGAGCTTCGCGATGATCATGTCCTCGGCGGTCGCAATGAACCCTGGGGTCCCGAGCATGTCGGCCGGTCGTCGGCGTTCGAATTCCTGCACCGAGAACGGCCGCGCCCGGCGGATGATGAAGTCGATCTTCAGCGCCTCGGCCCCGATCGCGTTGAACGACGATTGGCCCGTGAGGGCCGCGCGCGCCGCGTCCGGGTCGACGTAGAAGCCCGCGGCCTGCAGCCCCGCAACGAGGCGCTCGAGGGTCGCGGGGTCCGGCGCGATGACGACGTCGAGGTCGCGCGTGGCCCGTGGCTCGCCGTGGAATGTGCTCGCAAACGAGCCCGTGACCATGTACGGGACCGCTGCCTCGTTCAGCGCTCGGACGGCGTCGCGAACGAGATCCGCCAGGGTCATCCCGAAACCGGTTGCCCGCGGCGTGGCCGACTCGGCGCGTTCGAGTCGTCTTGGAAGAGCGCGTCCAGTGCCACCAGGACCGCAGCGTCGTCGTACTCAGGGTGCCGGCGCCGCACGCCGGCCTCGGCCAGGCGCCGCACCTCGACGCTCATGCTGGCCGCAGCGAGCAGGCGCTCCTGGGGCGACATCGCTCGCAGCGCGGCGACGTAGCGCTCGTAGGCGGCCGGGTCGGTGTCGCGCGGCGGGGTCACGCTTGAACTCTATCCTCGGGATGGCATCGGGTGGATGCCGGCCTCGATGGCTGGCGACGCGCTGCCGCCCGGCCTATCCGCCCAGGCCGGGCGTGTGGGCGTACGCGGAAAGTGCGGGCTGGCCGCCCAGGTGGGCGTACAGCACGCGGGAGCCAGGTGGGATCGTGCCTGCCCTGATCATGCCGATGAGTCCCGCCATCGACTTTCCCTCGTAGACCGGGTCGGTGAGCATGCCCTCCGTCAGCGCGGCGAGGTGGATCGCCTCGATCGTAGGCTCGTCTGGAATGCCGTACGCGGGACCCGCGTAGCCGTCCATGACCGTGATCTCGTCAGAGCGCAGGTCTCGATCGACGCCGATGGCCACGGCCGTGAATTGCGCGATCCGGCTCACCTGTTCGACCGTCTTCTCCAGCGTCCCGGACGCGTCGATCCCGACCACTCGGCGGTCGCCTCGCGCCTCGAGCGCGACGCCGGCGATCATGCCGGCGTGGGTCGACCCGGTGACCGTGCACACGATCAAGGTGTCGAAGAACACCCCGAGCTCTCGCTCCTGTGTCGCGACCTCACCCACCCAGTTGGCGAAGCCGAGGCCGCCAAGTGGATGGTCCGAGGCACCGGCCGGAATCGGATACGGCTTGCCGCCCGCGGCTTCAACCGATTCGAGCGCCTGGCGCCAGCTGTCACGAATGCCGATGTCGAAGTGCGCGGGATCGATGCGCACATCGCCGCCCATGATCCGGGTCAGCTGGATGTTGCCGACGACCTCGTAGCCCGGATCGTCCCAGTCCACCCAGTGCTCCTGCACGGTCACGACGTTCAAGCCCAGATGGCGGGCGACGCCGGTCACGGCGCGGGTGTGGTTGGACTGGATCCCGCCGATGGACACCAGCGTGTCGCAGCCCTTGGCGAGCGCATCGGCCGCGAGGTACTCGAGCTTGCGGACCTTGTTGCCGCCGAAGGCGATGCCGCTGTTGCAGTCTTCACGCTTCGCCCAGATCTCGACCTTGCCACCCAGGGCGGCGCTCAGCCTTGGCAGCGGGTGGATCGGCGACGGGCCGAACATCAGCGACACGCGCGGCCATTCGTCGAGCTTCATGCCTGAATCGTAGCGCCCTCTCGCCCTGGGATCCTCAGCCGGCGGCCTCGAGCTCGTCCCACGTCCGGATGGGCATCCGCGACTCGTAGACAGCGAAGGTGCCTTTGCCTTCGGCTTTGGCCGTGTACATCGCGGCGTCGGCCTGGGTGATCAACTCCTCCAACGTCGCGCCCGGCTCGACCGCCACCGCGATCCCGACAGAGCCCCCGACAACGATCGACCAGGCGCCCAGCTGGATCGGACGGCGCAGCTCGCGGAGGATCCGCTCGGCCGCGAGCGCCGCCTCGCCGGTGCCCGCGACGCGGCCCAGGAGCACGGCGAACTCGTCGCCACTTTGGCGTCCGACGATGTCCTCGGCCCGGACCGCCCTGGTCAGCCGCTCGCCGATCTGGACGAGGATCTGGTCACCAGCCGCATGCCCGTAGGAGTCGTTGACGCGCTTGAAGTCGTCGAGATCAACGAACAGGAAGGCGAGCATCCCGCCGCTGCGGTCCCGTCGCGCCAGCGCCCGCTCGACGTGGTCCCGGAGGAGGACCCGGTTGGCGAGGCCCGTCAGCGGGTCGTGGAGCGCATCGTGGATCAGCCTCGACTCGAGTCGCTTCCGGTCGGTCGTGTCGATGAGCAGACCCTGCGACGTCCGACGCCCGCTCTGGGTATCGTCAGCCACCGCGTAGGCCTCATCGCGGACCCAAACCTCGGCGCCATCCCGGGCGAGCATCCGATATTCGGCCCGGAGCGGCTCGCCCGTCCGCCAATGCTCGTCGTAGGCGTCGATGGCGGCTTCGCGGTCGTCCGGGTGGATCCGGCTCGGCCAGAGCTCTGGATCTTCGACCAGCTCCGTGGGCGTGTAGCCGAGGATGCCCTGGATCTGGGGGCTCATATAGGCAAGGCGCCCGCCATCGGAGACGTCGGAATCCGCCAGGTCGATGTAGACGACGGCCGGGACATGCTCGACGAGGAGTGTCAGCCGTTGGGCCGTCTGCTCGGCGAGGCGGATCGTTTCGACGAGGGCTGCGTCGGCCTTGCGAAGGCGGCGGACAAGGACACCGCCGGAGGCGACAACGACAGCCGCCAGAAAGGCGAGGGCGATCGAGTCGGCGCCGGCGATCGCGAGGGCGGCAAGGCCGATGGCGCCGCCGAACAAGCCGGCGACCGGCAGGCCGCCGGACAGGCGCATTCGACGCGCGGACTGATCCACCTCCGGAATGTGCGCGCCGCGAATTGCCGGCGATACCACCAAATCGGGCCACTGGCCGACTAGGCCCCTCGGCGCACCCCGGCGAGTCGGCTCGGCGCCCGCTCGGGGAAGACAGCGGCCGAAGTCTTCATCAGGTGAAGACGGATGAGACGCACGGACTCGGCTACAAGCGCGTCTATGACGATCCGGACCTCGAGGTGCTCCTCGCCACCATGGCCACTCGACCCTGGTCGGTGTCTCTCACGGCCAGCCTACCGACGTACTGCGAACTCGATGAAGGTCGCCCACGGAGACTGCCGCACGCCACGGTTCTCCAGATCGAGGGACTTCGTGAAGTCCTCGAAGAGGCGTTTGCCGCTACCGAGGATGACCGGCGCGACGATGATGTGGAGTTCATCGACGATTCCGGCATCGAGCCCCTGTCGGATCACGTTGGCGCCGCCACCAATGCTCACGTCCTTGTCACCGGCGGCCTCCTTGGCGCGATCGATCGCCTCCTCGAAGTCTCCGACGAAGGTGAACTCGCCGGACTCAGGCTCCTCCTCGGGCCGGTGCGTGACCACGAAGACGGGCACGCCGAACGGGTTCTTGTCACCCCAGTGCCCCGCGGCCTCGTACATGGTCCGGCCGATGACGACCGCGCCGCCACGGGCTGTCATCTCATTGAGGTAGGCAGCGTCCTCGCCCGATGGCTTGCCCCGCGGCTCGCTCGCGTAGCTCCACGGGCCACCGAAGACCCAGTAGTGGAGGCGCTCGCCACCGTCGCCGAGCCCCTTGTCAGGGCCGTCATCCGGGCCGGTGATGTAGCCGTCGACTGAGGTCGTGATGGCCGCAACGATCTTTGCCATCACTTGCCGCTCTTGTGGTCCGATTCGTTGTGGTGCTTCGTGACCGTGGCGGCGGCGATCGCCTTCGACTCCTTCAGGGAGTGGCCGCGCTGCCGTTCGCTGGCCTTGACGTGTTCGTACATCTTCTGTTCCTTGTCGCTGACGTTCGGCAGGTGTTCCTTCGACGGCATTGGATTGCCCTCCAACGGCGTGTTTGCCGCCACACTACCCGTCGACGGCGGGTGTCCGTGTGCACCCCGGCATCGAACGCCTTGCGACCGTCTTGCGCTGATGCTCAATCAGGATTTCCGCGAATGGCGTCCGGCCTCGCAATGGCCCGAGCCCGGTCGGAAGCCCGCGCTCGCGGGCAGCCGCGCCGTGTACCCTGTCCCCGCCATGAACCTGCTCCTGGCCCAGCGTCCGATTGACGCCTGGGCTGCCACGATCTCCAAGCAGAACGGCTGATCGGCCCCTTCCACCACCAGCGTCAACGGAAGGGGCGGGCCAGACGCGAGCCGCTGTCGCAGGCATGCCTGCGCGCGCCGCGTCCTGCCCGATGATCACAGGGAGATCGCGATGCCGATGCCGCATCGAACCTTCGCCCAGGTGGCGAAGCGCAGGCTGACAGGGAAGGAAGGCCGGGAGCGGATCCGCGAGGTCCAGGCACTCCTCGGCGAGCTGCCGGACTACAAGAACGGACCGTACGCCGACCTCCGGAAGTGGCTGACCTCGGAGATCGACGAGTCGCGGGTGCGCTCGAGCGCCGTCCATCGCGACTCGATCGCCGTTCGGCGCGAGGGCGCGGCGCAGATCGCCCTCGTGGGACCGCCGAACGTCGGCAAGTCGTCGCTCCTGCAGGCCCTATCGGAGATCCAGATCAAGACGGGCGACTACCCGTTCACGACCCTGCGGCCGATCCCGGCCCTCACGCGGATAGGCGGGGTGCTCGTCCAGCTCGTCGAGATCCCTGGGCTCATCGAGGGCGCAGCCGAGGACCGGGGTGGGGGACGGGCCCTCCTCGGCGTCCTCCGCTCGGCCGACGCGATCATCTACTGCGCGCGTCCCGACGCCGAGCCCCGTGAGCTCCAGGCCGTCCGGGCCGAGGTCGCCCTGGCGGATATCGAAAAGCCATCGTTCCTTGCCGCAACGCGCTCGGACGAGGCGTCGGCGGAGGACATCGAGCGGCTGCGAGCGGCCTTCCCGGACCTCGAGATGGTCGCCGTCTCGGTCATCGACGAGGGATCGCTCGATGCCTTCCGCGAGGCCGCGTGGCGGCTGACCGGCCTGATCCGCGTGCGCCTCCGAACGCTCGGCGAGACGGACCCGGAGCCGCTCGCCCTCGCCCCGGGCGCGACGGTTGAGGACGTCGCCGAGTCGGTCCACAACGACCTCGCGGCCACCTTCGTCGGCGCGAGGGTCTGGGGTCCCTCAGCCCGCTTCGAAGGCCAGCGCGTCGGTCGGGACCATGAGGTCCAGGACGGCGACGTCGTGGAGATTCTGCGATGACACGGAGCCAGTTCCCGTATCGTGACGCGATGATCGACACGACCACGATTGACAGCCATTACGGGGTGCCCGAGCACATCGAGCATCGCCTCACGACACCGGATGGGCGGACCCTCGCGGTCGCCGAATGGGGGGATCCCAAGGGGCTGCCGGTGATCACCTTCCACGGCACGCCGGGCAGCCGCATCGGCTATTGGACTCCGGAGCCGGAGATCTGGGCCCGCTTCGGGCTCCGGAAGTTCAGCTTCGACCGTCCCGGCTACGGCGAATCGACACGCCTGCCCGGCCGCACCGTGGCCGACGTCGTGCCCGATGTCGTCACGATCGCCGACGCGTTCGGCCTTCGACGGTTTGCGGTCACCGGCGGATCGGGTGGGGGACCGCATGTCCTGGCCTGCGCGGCCCTGCTGGCGACTCGGGTGGTTCGCGCTTTGGCATCGGTATCGGTCGCTCCGGTCGACGCCGACGGCGTGGACTTCACCGCCGGCATGAACGAGGGCAACATCCGCGAGTTCAACGCCGCCGTCGCGGGCGAGGCCGCCCTCCGGGCCATGCTCGAACCGGAGAATGCCACGATGGTCGAGCGTATCTCGAGTGGGCGGAGCGACGTCCTGGGCGACGACTACGAGATGCCGGAGGCCGATCGGATCGAGATGGCCAAGCACCAGCAGGCCTCCGCGGCGCACCTCCTGACCGCGGTGGCGCACGGGATCGACGGCTGGGTCGACGATGACCTGGCCTTCGTCAAGCCGTGGGGCTTCGACGTCGCCGAGTGCCGGGTGCCGGTTGTCCTCTCGTACGGCCGGCAGGACCAGCTTGTGCCGGCGGCCCACGGGGACTGGCTCGCGGCGCACGTCCCGGGCGCGATCGCCTGGGTCGACGACGGAACGGGCCACATGGGCAACGATAGCCAGGTCGAGCGCGACCTCGCCTGGCTCGCCGGAACGACTTGACCTCTCGAGGACGCCCCAAGACGTCGTCGTCGGTCGCGCCGGGGAAGGTCCTCGACGACATCCTCGTGACCGCGCGATTGCAGCAAGCGATGTCCGTCGCCGCGGGCCTCGGCATCCCGGACCTGCTCGCGGACGGTTCTCGCAGAGCTGGGGAGATCGCGGCAGCGATCGGCGCGAACGAGGATGCGCTGTACAGGCTCCTCGGCACGCTCGCGGCCGGGGGCATCCTCCATGAGAAAGACGAAAGTCGCTTCGGCCTGACCGAGGTTGGTGCGCTGCTCCGCTCGGACGTGCCGGGCTCCATGCGCGAGTGGGCGATCCTCAATGGCAAGGCGTACGTGCGCGAGGGATGGTCGAACCTCGAGCACTCGATCCGCACCGGCGAGAACGCCTTCGCGGCGCTCCACGGCGAGGACGTCTGGTCATGGCGTGCCGCCAGGCCCGACGAGTCGGCAGCCTTCGACCGCGCGATGGCGGGCAATAGTGGGGCAGTGGCTCAGGCGGTCGCCGAGGCGTACGCCTTCGGGCCGCTGGGCACGCTCGTCGACGTCGGCGGAGGCACCGGCACCCTGCTCTCGGCGATCCTCCGCCGCCACACGATGCTGCGCGGGATCCTGTTCGACCAGGCCCATGTCGCCGGCAGCGATGCGACTCGCGCCCTGCTCGAGCGTGAGGGCGTTGCCGACCGTTGCGAAGCCATCGCCGGCAGCTTCTTCGAGTCGGTGCCGGCCGGCGTCGGCGGCTATCTCATGAAGTCGATCCTGCACGACTGGGAGGACGACGACGCGATCCGCATCCTGCGCACGATCCGGAGCGCCGCGTTGCCGACATCGCGGCTCTTCGTGGTGGACCTCGTGATCGGTGCCCCGAACGAGGACCTGGCCGGCCGCATCCTGGACCTGCACATGCTGGTCATGCCCGGCGGCCGGGAGCGCACCGAGCAGGCTTGGCGGTCGCTCTTCGAGCGCGGTGGCTGGCAGCTCGTAGATGTCCGCCCGACCGCCACGCAGTTCAGGATCCTTATCGGGACGCCGGCGTAACTCGCGTTCAGTCGAGATCGCGCCGAGGAAGTGTCCCGCCGAGGCACTACGCGAGGTCGAACAGCCGCCAGTGACCCTCGGAGACCACCTCGACGCCATCGTCGGTCACCTTGATCGCCGTTTGGTCGTCGATCGCGTACGCCGGCATGGTCATGCCCGCGGCCCAGCGTTCCGCGTTGGCCATCTTGTTGCGCGGCAGGTCGGGGTGGTCGAGATGGGGAAAGATCGCGAAGTCGACAAGGCCGAGGGTCGAATCGCCCTCGCCGGTCGGCGGCTGCCACTCGACGAAGTCCTTACCGATCCGCGGCGTCATGACCATGCTTCCGGCGCTCAGCCCCACGTACACCGTGTCCGACAGGGACGGCAGGAGCGCCGCGAACCCGGACTCCACCATCCAGTGGTGCAGGTACATCGGATCGCCGCCGTTCACGAGCAGGACATCCGTCGCTCGGACCGTGGGTACCCACTGACCGGCCTCCAGGCTGGCCAGCGCGGTCAGCTCCAGGACGCCCACCGACTTCCAGCCCAGCTCCGTCATGGGGCATCTGGGTTCCTGACCGGCGATGAACCGCCAGGCTGCGATGGGACCCCTGTCGCCCATGCCGTAGGACGCGGTGGGGATGCACAGGGCAGTGGAGTCGGCGATCGGCTTGCCCAGCAGGTCGATGAGCGCCGCCTGGATGCTGGCGTTCGTGATGCCGGCCGATGCAAGCAGCAGTTTCACGGGCGTGGCTCCTCCGGGGCGTGGTCGTCGAACCATGGACGGCGATGGGATCGAAGCTCGGCAGTGCCGATCGTGAGATCGTAGCCCGAGCACAACACGGGAGGGAGACCATGCGCACGCAGGCCGAGCAGATCGCCGCCATCCGGGCAGATCAGGAATTCTGGCGAGCCCTCGCCGCCGAGGTCGGACCGGCCCGCTACGCCGAGCCCGGTCCGATGGGGGACTGGAGCTTCGCGGACATGGCCGGGCACCTGGCCGGGTGGCGGGAGCGGACCATCCGCCGCGTCCAGGCGTTGGGCCGCGGCGAGCCCGAGCCCACCCCTCCGTGGGGGCTGGAACCTGAAGGCGAAGACGAGGTCCACAAGGTCAACGACTGGATCCGAGAGCAGCACGCCGGCCAATCACCCGCGCAGCTGGTGGCCGAGTACGACGCGTCCTACGACCGCCTGATCAAGGCTCTCGAATCCGTGCCGGCCCAGCTGCACTCGACAGTGGCGCCATGGGCTGATGAGCCGCTCGTCGATGTGGACTTCACCGACCATCTTCACGATGAGCACGTCGCCCCGGTCCGGGCCTGGTTGGACGGAGCGCGTGACTGATCGCGTGACCGCCGATGAGACCCGGATCGATCGCTGGCTGTGCGCGGTCCGTCTCGTCAAGACCCGTCCGATCGCGACCCAGCTGTGCGACGCCGGGCACGTCCGAGTCAACGGCAGCAGCGCGAAGGCGTCGAGCAAGGTCCGTCCGGGTGACCGAGTCGAAGCCCGCATTGCGGACCGGGAGCGAATCGTCAAGGTCGTCCGGCCGATCGAGTCGCGGGTTGGTGCGGCCGTCGCCGTCACCTGTTACGTCGATCACTCCCCGCCGCCCGTGGTGAGAGAGGTTCGACCGGGTATCGTCGCGGTACGCGGGGAGGGCCGACCGAACAAACGCCTGCGACGCGAGCTCGAGCGATTGCGGCGGCCCGCCGACCGCTGA
>JBEPVB010000037.1:0-19557 GCA_041691215.1 Chloroflexota bacterium | reverse complement strand
ACGAATGCACTGGCGCCGCGGGGGGACCGGGTCAGCGCTCCTGGACCGATGTTGGGGCGCCGTGGATGGCGGGGATCGTGCCGAGCCGGCCGGCCTGGTAGTCGGCCACGGCCTGCATGAGCTCGTCGCGGGTATTCATGACGAAGGGACCCATCCAGGCGACGGGCTCGCCGATGGGCCGGCCCCCGAGGATGAGGACGTCGAGGTTCGGGGTCCGCGATTCCTGGCGGCCGATCGGGAGGGCCGAGATCGTCAGGGCGTTGCCGGCCCCGAAGACCGCGAGCTGGCCGGTCTGGACCGGCACGGCCTCGGACCCGAAGCCATGGTTCGTGCTGCCGGTCGCGCCACCTCGGGCCGCGCCGGCGTCGCCGACCGTGCCGTGACCGGCCATCACGTACACGAGGGCGTTGTAGTCGGACCGCCAGGGGATCGAGAGGCGCGCACCTGGGCTGAGCGTCGCATGGATAAGGGTCATCGGCGAGTAGGTCGAGCCGGGGCCGGCGTGGCCCTCGAGCTTCCCGGCGATGACGCGGACGAGCGCGCCGCCATCGGGCGAGCTGACGAGGGCGACCTCACTGGCCCGGATGTCCTGGTAGCGCGCCGGCGAGAACTTCTGGGCGGCCGGCAGGTTGACCCACAGCTGGAATCCGTGGAAGAGACCACCGGACGCGACGAGCCACTCCGGGGGCTTTTCGATGTGAAGGATTCCCGCGCCCGCCGTCATCCACTGGGTATCGCCATTGGTGATCACGCCACCGCCGCCGTTGGAGTCGGCGTGCTCGAAGGTCCCATCGATCATGTAGGTGACCGTCTCAAAGCCCCGATGGGGATGCCAGGGCGTGCCCTTGGGCTCGCCGGGCGCGTATTCGACCTCGCCCATCTGGTCGAGGTGGATGAACGGGTCGAGGTCGCCAAGGGCGACGCCAGCGAACGCTCGCCGGACCGGGAATCCCTCCCCCTCGTAGCCCTGCGGGGCGCTGGTCACGCTGGTGACGGGCCGCTGACGGGCGACGGCCGGATCCGGCTCCGGAATCCGGGGAAGGACGGTGATGTCGTCGATGGTGACGGCAGGCATGACTGCGAGTTCCTGACTGGCGGGTGACCCGCCTGCTCCGCCGGGCGGCCGTGCCACCCGGCCATTTGCGTTGTTGCGCAAATGGTTGCGCAGTCAACGACCGTTGTCAAGGGCGGGCGCTGCGGAGGGGGCGTCGCGCGGGCGACTCCCGGGCTAGCGGCTCAGCAGACGGTCGAGGAGAGTCCGACGACGCGGCGGTGCGGCCCGTTCGGGGATGTCGACGCCCTGGGCTCGCAGCTCGGCCAGCTCGACGGACCTGATCTCGGCCTCGTCGAGCGCCGCCCGATCGGATGGTCGCTCCGGGGATCGATCATGGGGCGCGAGCGCGTCGACGACGGCCTTGCCGGTGATCGCAGGATTCGGGGATGTCATGTCGGTACCGTGGCCCTACCGCGACCCGGTGTCAACGCCGACAACCCAACCCGCTGCCTCGTCGAGCGCAACCCGCATGCTGCCGGCGCGCGCACCATCGGAGAGCATGCCGGGCACGCCCGCGCCGGCCTCCCCGAGCCGGGCCGCTGGTCGACCCCCGCGGCGGAGTCGGATCGGGCGCCACCAGCGACGGGTCGCGAAGATCGCGACCGGCAAGACCACCAGGGCCAGGATCGCGGTCGGTCCCGAGCCAAGGCCCTGGCCATTGGCCACCACCCGGCCAACCCGCTCGACCGCCAGGCCCGGGGCCGTGCCGAGCGACGGGGCCGCGCTCAGCGGGACGATCGCCGCGGGCGCGCCGGCGGGAGGAGCCGTCGGCCCCGGCCGCGCACACGCCGACTGGAGGACCGCGTCGTTGATCATGGTGATCCCGCCGGAGCTGGCGATGGCCCGTCCGATCAGCTCGAGATGCCCGACCATCGAGATCGACTTCCCGGCCAGGATCGTCCCGGCGAACCTCGAATCGGCGCCCAGCGCGGCCGACCCAGCGACCTGCCAGAAGACGTTGCACGGCTGGGCCCCGCCCACGAGCTCGACGGCGCTGGCCGCCGCAGTGGTCAGGCTTGCTGCCTGGAAAAGGAAGACGGCGCTCAGATCGCCCCCGCCGTCGAGGGTCAGCGTACCGGCCAGGGTCATCGAATCCGGCGCACGGTAGACGCCCGGGGGGATCACCTTGCCTCCGAGCACGCCCCCGGCGATGGCCGCACCGGCAACCCGGCCGGCCGCGTCCTGAACGGCGGTTCCGAGGTCAGATCGGGCGGTCTTCGGGACCGCGCCACCGACGTGCAGGCTCCCGGTCGCCCTGCCCGGCGGGAAGCCCAGGATGGTCGACGAGCTCCCCACGTCGCCGTTGATCAGGGTCGAGCCGGAGCTGGTGATGCCGCCGGCGCCGGCAAGGATTCCGTACGCTCCCAGCGAGCCAAGGTGGACCGGCGCGACCGGCCCGGCAGCCGACGGCGGAGCGGCCGCGCTCGTGTACGGTCCGACGGCCAGGAAGATGGCCGCGGCGCCCGCGCTCACAGCTGATCGGCGCAGGCGGCGGAAGCGATGCGAACCGGGAGGGGAGCCCACGAGAGCCTCGATGACGATCGTCCATCACGACGGCGACGATCCGAGGCAGGCTAGCGGACGGCCGGTTCTACGGGACAGCCGATGACGACGGGCTCGGCTATCAATCGTCTTTCAGCTCCGCCGGTAGCCGCAAAGGAGGCCGGCAGCACTGGCCGGCGCACGCTCCCACCACCAGCGCCCGGTGTCATGACGCGTGGTCATGAGGCGGATGTCATCGTCCGCCCGTCGGGGGCACGTTCCGGGGACCGCGGCCCCCTAGGTCGAAACCGGCCTCGGCACGGTCGGCGACTCGACCCTCGAGCTGACCGCGCTGGCGTCGCTCGGGGCATCGAGCGGCCTGCCGCGCGGTGGGCCGACCTCGTGGTGGCGGTGGCAGCGGGCCTCGTAGGTCTCGCTCGCGGCGCCGTCGAAGCCGCCGATCACCACGAGGGGGTCGTCGATCGCGGCCGGGCGGCCCCCGACCAGGCGCTGGGTCCGCGTCGCCGTGTCGCCGCAGACGACGCAGATCGCGGTCAGCATCGCGACGGCGTCGGCGTGGGCGAGGAGCTCGGGCATCGGCCCGAACGGCCGGCCGGCGAAGTCGAGGTTGAGGCCGCTCGCGATCACGTGCCGGCCGCTGTCCCGGAGGGCCAGCACGACGTCGACGAGCTGGCTGTCGAAGAACTGGGCCTCCTCGATGCCGACCATGTCGGCGTCCCGCTCCCGGGCCAGGGCCAGCACGCTCGACGGCTCGTCGGGGTTGACGAGGACCGAGGGAAAGCGGGCCTTGGAGCGGCTCTCGGCGTACTCGCCGGGGGTCCGACTGTCGATCGCCGGGCGGACGAGGAGGATCCGGCGGCGGGCGATCTCGGCCCGACGGAGGAGCCGCAGGAGCTCGTCGGTCTTGCCCGACGACATGCAGCCCGCGATGACGTGGAGCCATGGATCAGCACGAAACGGCATCGGTTGAATCTACTGGCCGGGGGCGCTCGGCGCTACGCCCCTGGCCGTCACTCGATCGGGGCGAACAATCCCTCGATCCGGGCGATCGAGTCGTCCAGGCGGGCCTCGCTGATCCGTCCGGACGCGACCAGGGCTTCGATCGTCGCGATCGCGTGGCCCACGATCTCGCCGTCGTAGACCTGCTGGTTGGCGAAGAGGAGGAGGTCGACGCCGGCCTCGAGGGCCAGGGCGATCGCCTCGTCGGCCCCGAACCTGGCCGTGATCGCGGTGGCCTGCAGATCGTCACTGATGATCGGCCCGGTCCAGCCGAGGTCATCGCGGAGGAGAGCCGTCACGGTCGGCTTCGACAGCGACGCCGGGCGCTCCTTGTCGAGCTGGTGATTGACGATGTGGCCGACCATCACGACGTCGGGGATGCCGACGGCCACGAGGTCGCGAAAGGGCTTGAGCTCGTTCTGCGTCCACGTCGCGCTGACGTCAACCACCCCGAAGTCGGTATTGCCGGTCGCGCTGCCCTCGCCCGGGAAGTGCTTGATGGCGCATTTGACACCGGCTGCGTGGTGGGCGTCGATCATGGCCGTCGCCTGGGCCGTGACGATCGCAGGGTCGGCCGAATAGCTGCGGCCGAGGGCCCCGATCGCCGGGTTCGCGGGGTTGACGTTGAGGTCCACCACGGGGGCGAGGTTGAGGTCGATCCCGGCCCCGGCCAGGGTGATGGCCATGAGCGTCGCCGCGTCGGTCGTGTGGCCGATGTCGTTGGTCGCCCCGAGCTTCGCCTCCGATTCCGTCGCCGGATAGCCGTCGGCCGGGTTGAGCCGGGCGACCGCGCCGCCCTCCTGATCGACGGAGATGATCAGGCCGGCCCCCAGCGGACCCTTGAGTCCGGCCGAGCGGAGGTCATCGGTCAGGGCCGTCAGCTGGGTCGGCGAGGTGATGTTGCGGCCGGCCGACTTCGTCAGCTGATCTCGATCGAAGAGGACCACCCCGCCGAGCTCGCCGGCCTCGATCGCCTGCCGGAAATGGCTGCCGGCGGGGAGCGTCGTGCCCCGGAAGCCGACAACGAGGAGCCGCCCGATCTTGCGCCGGAGCGCGGCGGCGGACGTGGGGGCCGGCGTGGCCGTTGGCGCGGGGGTCGGCGTCGGGATGGTTGTCGGGGGCAGCGTTGGTCCGAGTGTCGGTAACGTGGTCGGGACCGCGGATGCCCCGGGAGTGCAGGCCGCGACGATCCAGACCGCGGCCGCGCCCAGCGCAGCGAGGAACCGGCGCCGGGGCAGGGAGCCGGTCAGGCGGTTCGTCCGAGGACCTCCATGAGCATCCGGACGAATTTCTGCTCGTCGGCGTCCATTGCGAAGTGGACGTTGGCCGGCTTGCCGCTCCGAAACCGGAAGTCGCAGACCGTCCGCCCGACCGACAGCTCGGCCCACGTCTCGACATCGACCGGGATGTGGTGGGTCGTGATAACGCTGGGATCGATGATCGCGCACACCGCCAGCGCGTCGTGGACCGGCGCGGCATTCGAGCGATGCATCGGCTGGGTGGCCGAATAGCCATCGATCCGCTTCTCGACGAAGCGGGCCGCGGCCTCGCCGGCCGGTGTCCCGAGGGTGCGCAGGTCGCGGCAGTCGTCGAGGGAGACGAGGGCCCGATGGGTCGCGTCGAGGGGGACCATCCGGATCGGCCGCCCGCAGTTGACCACGATCCGGGCCGCTTCCGGATCGAGCCAGATGTTGAACTCTGCCGAGGCCGTCGAGTTCCCGTGGTCGTGGGCTCCGCCCATGATCACGATCTCCGGGATCTTCTCGAGGATCCGGGGCTCCTTCTGGATGGCCGTCGCGATGTTCGTCAACGGACCCACCGGCACGAGGGTGATATCGCCGTCGGAGGCGAGGTAGGTCTCGATGAGCCAGTCGACGCCGTGGCCCGGCTGGACCTTCGCGGTCCTCGCCGGCGCCAGGTCCAGGAGGTCGCCGTGGATGCGACCCGCCGGGTTCAGCTGGGTCATCTGCTCTCGGGCCAGGGGCCGGCTCATGCCCTGATGGACGGGGACCCCGGGCTGCCCGATCCAATCGAGGACCCGGAGCGTGTTCTCGGTGCAGTTGTGGACGGCGGTGTTGCCGTTGACGGTGGTGGCGCCGATCAGCTCCAGGTCCGGCGAGAGGGCCGCGACCATGAGCGCGACGGCGTCGTCCGTGCCGGTGTCGACATCGAGGATCACCTTGGTGGGCATGGCCCGCAGTGTGCCCGATGCCGGGCTCGGGCGTCAGCCCGGCCGCAGGCGCACGATCCGGCCGCGGCTCCAACGTTGGCCGCGGCTCCAACGTCGGCCGCCGCTCCAACGTCGGCCGCGGCGGCGCCCGTCAGAGGGTCGCCGGCATCCCGATCTCCTTGCGGGCGGCGAGCCGACGCTTCTCCATGCGCTCACCGAGGTCCACGAGCTCGGCGCGGTCGAAGACCTTGCGGGCCTTCGGGAACATGTCACCCTCTTCCTCTTCGATGTGGTGCTCGATGTTCTCCTGCATCACCTTGGCCTTCGCGCCCCAGTTCTCGTCGTCGACGTCCATGCGCTCGAGCTCGCCCATCAGGAGGTCCACGACGTGGTGCTCCTCGTAGCCCTCGAGGACGATGTCGACGGCCTTGGGGTGGCTCTTGAGGGCGGGATAGAAGATCTCTTCCTCGATGGCCTCGTGGACCATCAGCTCGCCCTTGATCGTGGCAAACAGCTCGGTCCGGATCTTGACGCCGCGCTCGGTCGTCGTCTCGAGCTCCTTGAGCAGCTTCTTCAGCTTCACGTGGTCGGCCTCGAGCAGGGCGACGGCATCCATGGGTCCCTCCGGCGACTGGTGCATTGAAAACATGGTCGGTGGTTGCGGCGCTGGTCAGCAGATCCGGGGCGCCGCGACCACCGATGTGACCCGACCGTACGGTCGATGTCCTCTCGCGCCCACCGGGGGGACGCGCGCATGGCTTGCAGGTACGTGGCGGTCCGCGATCAGGACCCTGCGGTCGCCACGGCGTGGATGGCGGCCAGGACCCGATCCGGGGTCGCCGGCAGGGTCGTGATCCGGGCGCCGGTGGCGTGGTGGATGGCGCCCAGGATGGCCGGCGCCGTCGGCACCAGGGCCGGCTCCCCTACCCCCTTGGCGCCGTATGGGCCGGCCGGCTCGGCATCCTCGATGAGGAGGCACTCGATCTCCGGCATGTCGCCGACGGTCGGGATCAGGTAATCGTGGAGGTTCTCGGTCCGGCCCGGGACGTAGGCCTCCATCAGCGCCAGGCCGAGCCCCTGGGCGATGCCGCCGTGGATCTGGCCCTCGACCTGGGTCGGATTGATCGCCCGCCCGACGTCGTGGGCGGCCACCATCCGGACCACCTTCACCGTGCCGAGCTCGGTGTCGACCTCGACCAGGGCCAGCTGGGCCCCGAACGCGTACGTTTCGTATGGATCGCCCTGGCCGTCGGCGTCAAGGGGGGTCGTCGTCGGGTCGTACGTGCCGCGGCCCAGGAGGACCGGGGTGGCGCCGGGATCCGTGGCCCCGACGGCCGGCAGCTCGGCGAGATCGATCGCGACGGCGGGGCGGTTCGGCTCGGTGATGATCGCCCGGCCGTCGGCGAGCTCGATGGTGGCATCGCCGGCCGCCGTGTCCTCGACCTCGGCGAGGCGCAGCAGCTGCCGTCGCAGGTCCTCGCCGGCGAGCCGGGCAGCGTTGCCCGACACGAACGTCTGGCGGCTGGCCGAGGACTTGCCTGCATCCGCCGTCCGATCCGTGTCGCCGCTGACAAGCTGGATCGCGGCGGGCGCCACGCCCAACGCGTCGGCGGCGATCTGGACCATGACCGTCGAGGCGCCCTGGCCGATGTCGACCGCCCCCGAGTAGAGCGTCACGACCGCGTCGCGGTCGAGGCCGACCTCGATTGTCGAGGGGTTGGTCATCGAGGTGTTGCCGATCCCGTACCACATCGCCCCGATCCCGACCCCCCGGCGGAGGGCGCTCCCTCGCGTCGCCGCGACCGCGTTGAAGGTTGCTGCGTCGGCCCGCAGCCGGGCCCACTGCAGCCGGAGGGCGTCGAGGCAGGCGGGCAGGCCGGCGCTGGCTCGGATCAGCTGGCCGGTGGCCGTTCGCGACCCGGCCCGGATGGCATTCCGATGGCGGAGCTCGAGGGCGTCGATCCCGAGGCGGGCGGCCAGGTCGTCCATCAGCGCCTCGTGGGCGATCGCGGCCTGGGGCACGCCGAAGCCGCGGAACGCCCCGGCCGGCGGATTGTTGGTGTGAATCGCCCGGGTTGTGGCCAGAACATTGGGCACCTCGTATGGGCCCGTCGCGTGGACCGGCACCCGGTTGGCGACCGTCGGGCCCCACGAGGCGTAAGCCCCGGTGTCGAAGTCACCGTGGAAGCGGAAGCCCACGACGTCCCCATCCGGGGTCGCGGCCGCCCAGGCGTGGATCCGGGCGGGGTGTCGCTTGGGGCTGGCGGCCATCGATTCGGGCCGCGTCCAGACGGCACGAACAGGCCGGCCGGTGAGCCAGGCCGCCGTCGCGATCAGGGGATGGACGGAAAGGTCGAGCTTGCCGCCGAAGCCGCCACCGACGGCGCTCGGGATGATCCGGACCTGGTCGGGGCGGAGGCCCAGGACCAGGGCTGTCTCGTCGCGGTCCATGTACGGCGTCTGAGTGCTGACGAAGAGCTCGATGCGATCCCCGACCCGCCGCGCGTGGCCCGCCTCGGGCTCGATATAGGCGTGCTCGACGAACGTCGTCTCGACGTCGACCTCGGCCGTGACGAGGCCGGGCTGCGCGCGGACCGCATCGACGTCGCCCCGGGCCACGCGGCCCCTGATGAGGATGTTCGCCGGGGCATGGTCGTGGAGTTGGTGAGCGTCGGCAGCGAGGGCGTGGTCCATATCCGCCAGCGCCGCCAGCGGCTCCCAGGTGATCGGCAGCTCACCGTCGCTGATCGCGTCGATGGTCGCCTCGTCGCCCACCAGGCCCAGGATCGCCTCGCCGCGGTGCCGAACCTGGCCGTCCGCCAGCGCCGGCTGGTCCTTGCCGGTCGCATAGATCCCGTAGCGATTCTGGCCACGGATGTCGGCGGCGGTCAGGACGAGGACCAGGCCCGGATGTCGCTCCCGGAGGGGCCCGAGGTCGCCGATCGTGAACCTGGCCCGCGCGTGCGGCGAGCGGACAGCGCGTACCACGAGCATCCCGTCCGGCCGCTGGTCGGCGCCAAAGGCGGCGGCCCCGGTGACGCGCTCGAGGCCGTCGACCTTCGGCAGGCGGGAGCCGACCGCGGGACCCGTCGGAGGCGGGGACGACCCGACGTCCGCGGCGGACGCCTGGACGGCTTCGATGATCTTCCGATAGCCCGTGCAGCGACAGAGGACCCCGCCAAGGCCGTCGTGGATCTCCGCCTCGGTCGGCACGGGGTCGCGCTCCAGGAGATCGTCGGCCGCCATGAGCATGCCGGGGGTGCAGATGCCGCACTGGGCGGCGCCGGCCTCGAGAAAGGCCCGCTGCAGCGCGGCGAGGTCTGCAAATCCGGTCGGTTCCGCGACCGGCGCGAGGCCCTCGACGGTTCGGACATCGGCGCCGGCGGCCTGGGCGACCGGCACCAGGCAGGCACAGGCCTGGCGGCCGTCGATCCGGACCGTGCATGCGCCGCAGTCGCCGGCGTTACAGCCGATCTTGGTCCCGGTCAGGCCGAGGTCGTCGCGGAGAACGTCCGCGAGCCTGCGCATCGGGTCGACCTCGACCTCGACCGGCCCACCGTTGACCGAGAGATTGATCCAGGCAGTCATGCCACGAGCTCGGCGAGGGCTCGGCGGACGAGGACCTCGGCGGCCTCGCGCCGGTACGCCGCCGAAGCTCGAACGTCATCGATGGGGCTGAGCGCCGCGAGGTGGGCGGGGCGAACCACCTCCTCCAGCCCCGGGGCGGCTGCACGGCCCACCAGCAAGGCCTCGAGCTCGGGCAGGCGCTCGGCGACGGCCGAGCATGCCCCGACCACCACCCGCGCCGACGTGATGCGCCGGTCCTCGTCGGTGACGAGGACGGCTGCGACCATCGCGATCGAGATCACGAGATAGGCCCGCGAGCCGAGCTTCAGGAACGTCGATCGGGCGGCGCCGTCCGGCTCGGGGATGAACAGGCCGGTGATCAGCTCGTCGGCCGCCCGAACGGTCGAGCGGTTGCCGGTCACGAACCCCGCGACCGGGACCTGCCGAGAGCCACGCGCCGACGCCAGCTCGACCACGGCGTCGAGGGCCATGAGGTTGGGCACGCCGTCGGCCGCCGGGGAGGCATTCGCGACATTGCCGATGATCGTCGCCCGGTTCTGGATCTGGAGCCCGCCCACCGCCCGCGCCGCGCGCCGGAGGCCATCGAAGAGCGGCGGCAGCTCGGCCTCGGCGAGATGCGTCCAGGTCACCCCGGCGGGGATGAGCCAGCCGCCGTCGTGGCCCTCGATCGAGCGCAGGCCATCCAGGCCGGAGACATCGAGGATGTCCTCATCGATGACCTTCCCGACCCGGGCCGGATAGTGGTCGGTCGCCCCCGCGATGACGACCTTCGGACGGCCCTCGGCGACGCCGGCGGCGAGGGCAGTCAGGGCCTCCGGAAGGTCGGCCGGACGGACGTACGTGCCCATCCCGGCAGCCTAGGCGACGACCAGGGGCAGGACCCGCTCGGCCAGGTACTCGAGGTCGGCCACGTCCCAGGTCAGGAGGTTCAAGACGAGGTGCTCGACGCCGCCGAGCGCCTCGATCTTGCCCCGGATCTTCTCGGCCACGGGCTCAGCCTCGCCGAGGAGGTAGAACTCCTGCCAGTAGTCAAGGTCCATTCCGGAGTAGCGCGAGAAATATGGCGCCGCCGCCTCCGGGGCTTCGCCGGGTCGGAGGACGTGCAGGAAGTTCGAGTAGACCTTGGACAACTGGCCGGGGTCGCGGCCGAGGGCCTTCATATATCCCTGGAGGGCCGACCAGTCGGCGGCCACCATCTCGGCGGTCGCCGAGGAATGCGGGACCCAGGTCGTGGCGTACCGCGCGATCCGGCGGAGGACCGGCTCCACCGACGGGACGTCCTGGCCGTAGACCTTCTCGAAGGGCTGCGACCCGCCGCCGATCCAGATCGGCGGGTGCGGGCGCTGGAGGGGCTTCGGCTCGATGGTCAGGTCGTGGAAGCGGTAGAACTGGCCCTCGTAGGTCACGTTGTCGCCGGACCACAGGGCGGTGATCGCGTCGAGCATCTCGTTCATCCGCCGGCCCCGCTCGCGATAGGGGATCCGGAGGGCCTCGAACTCCTGCTCGTTCCAGCCGACCCCCACGCCGAGGACGGAGCGGCCGCCCGAGAGCACATCGAGGGTCCCCCACTCCTTGGCGAAGGCGACCGGGTCCCGGAACGGCAGGACGAGGACCATCGTCCCGAGCCTGATGGTCCGAGTCACGCCGGCCAGGGCGCTCAGCAGGGACACGGGCTCGAGCCACGTCGTCGAATAGGCCGGCGGGGCGACGAGCAGGTGGTCGATCAGCATCGCGGTCTCGAAGCCGAGGTCCTCCGCCCGGCGGAGATAGGCGCCCATGTCGGCCAGGGTCGCGGTCCGGTCCCCGAGGGCGAACGATGGCAGTCGCAAGCCCAGCCTCACCGGCGGGCTATCAGGGCCGGCCATCACCTCGTCAGTGCCCGCTCGCCGCCGGCCCGGCTGCGCCCACGACCTCCGCGGCTCGTGCTGCCGGCGGCGTGTTGCGGCTCCGGCCGAGCATGACGACCCCATCGATGAGGACCATCGAGATACCCGGCAGGTCGCCGACCGCCAGCGCCCCGAGCGCCGTTGTGGCCGACGAGCCGACGGGAGCGTCGACGATGCAGACGTCGGCGGCGCGACCCGCCGCCAGGATCCCGACGTCGAGGCCGTGGACCCGGGCCGTGTTGCCGGTCGCCATGGCAATGGCGACCTCGGGGGCGATCCCGCCCAGGGCGGCGAGGTGGGCCATCGTCCGCAGGATTCCAAGGGGAATGACGCCCGTGCCCGACGGCGCGTCGTTGCCGAGGATGACCCGATCGAGGCCGCCGAGCCCTTCGGCCGTTCGGGCGGCATGGAGGGCCGCCCGGCCGTTCCCGCACTGGACGATCTCGATCGCCATGTCGGTCGCCACGAGCCGCTCGATGTCGGCGTCGGACATGGCCGTCGTGCCGCCGTTGACGTGACCGACGATGTGCGGCCGGGCCTCGAGGACCGCGTCCGCCCCGATGACGCTGGACCCGGCGATGGAGGGCCCGCCAGTGTGGAAGGTGACCGTCATGCCATGCTGCTTCGCCCAGCCGACCATCGGGGCCGCCTGGGCGCCGGTCCTTACCGAGCCAAGGCCGATCTCCCCGACCAGGTTCACGCCCGCGGCCGCCATCTCGGCGAAGTCGTGCTCCTCGAGGCCGAGCTCGAGGATCGGCGCGCCGGCGTGGACCTTGACCCCCGCCGGGCGGAAGTTCTGGTAGCTCTTGAGGGCCACGATGGCGAGGGCCTTGAGGCCCACGATGTCCTTGGGCCGGCCGGGCAGGTGGACTTCGCCGGCCGACATCACCGTGGTCACGCCCCCGTGGAGCCCCGATTCGGTGAAGTCGATCGTTCGCTGGCGGGGCGTGAAGTCGCCGAAGACCGGGTGGGCGTGCGAATCGACGAGGCCCGGGATGGCCGTCGAGCCGTGGGCATCGATGACCTGGTCGGGGACATCCGCCCGGCCCGCCGCGAGCCGGCGCCCGACGGCCACGATCCGGCCGCCCTCGATGAGGATCTCGTCGCCGTCGGCGAGGGGGGACCCGATGTCGCCGGTCGCGATGGCGCCGAGGTTCCGGATCAGTGTCTGCACGTCTCGAGCCCGGGCGAGCTAGTGGAGGCCGTCTTCGCCGACGGCATCCTCGGCCTTGAGGCCACCGACCCGGGCGTGGGGCCGGCCGCCGTCGGTCACCGCGAGGGCCAGGAGGATCTCGTCGGCGGCCGGTGCGTCGGGGACTTGGATCGAGACCGCGTCGAAGTGGCTCCGGATGAGCATCGCCTTGACGTGGTGGACGGGGATGTCGAGGGTCGCGCCCATCGCCCCGCGCTTCTTGACCGAGGGCAGGATGGAGACGCCCCCGGCCCGCTTGCGGGTTGGCGCCCCGAACTTGGGGTGGAGCACGGCTGCGACCTGCTCGAGCTCGCCCTGCTCGCCGACGATGCCGCCCTTGCCATACGCCTCGACGGGCGTGCCGAGGGCCTCCTGGCAGCGGCGCATGAGCTCGTCGCCGAGGACCTCGCCGAGGTCGATGAGCTCGGTGAGGTCGTCCCCGTTGCGGCCCGCATAGGGGTTCTTGATGACGACCGCGACGGCCACCCGGCGAAGCGGCCGCGCGAGCGGCTTGCCGCCCTCCTCGATGACCTCCTCGATGAAGGTGGCCCATTTCCGGATCGTCACGCTCACGCCGATCTCCCTTCGCCTGGATCGTCCGAGTCTAGCGCCCGGGGAGGGCGGGGAGGGCCGGGGCGCGGATCGCGAGGGCCCTCCGCGGCGGCCGTCGGCTTGAAGGGCGGCAAAAGGCGCGTAGGATGGGCGGACGCTCCGACCTCCGGGGCGGCCAGCAGATCGAGGATTCATGACGAAGCACTCAAACTACGAACGCCAGCGACGCGCCGCCGAGACGGTCCGGGTCCAGGAGATCGAGCGCGCCTGGCAGGGCAGCATCCCCTCCGCCGTCGCCGCCGAGTTCGCGGCCCAGGTCAAGGTCGCCCGCGAGCGCGGGCCCTACGAGCGCCAGCCGGACATGGCCCCCGGCACGCTTCCCAGGCCTCCCCGCCCCGGCCATGAGCCGAAGCCCAAGAAGGACGACGCCACGACCTCGCGTCGGCGGTCCTGATCGTGCGGCGTCGCAAGGTCACCTACCCCCCCGCCAAGACCGCTACCAAGGGTGCCCCGCCGGTCCTCGGGGCCACGGATCCGCGCAACCCGGCCGGTCGGACCGTCTCGATCAACCTCTCGGCCGTGAAGGGCCGATCCTCGATCAGCCTCGGCGATCGGGTCCGGATCCTGAGCGGCCTGTACGTCGGCGAGGTGGCGATCGTCGAGTCCGTCTCCGGCGGCGTCATCCCCGCCGTCTCGGTCCGGACCGAGGCCGGCCGTTCGCGCCGGGTCCGAACCATCGACCTCGAGCCGGTTCGCCCCGGCGCCACGGGCAGCATGCAGGACGTCGACCAGGAGCAACCGCTCGAGGCCTGAGGCCTCGAGGTCGCGTTTTCGGGTTTCGATCGGCGATCGGCCCGGCTAGACTCAGCCCGCTCCACGTTGGCGCGTGGTTAACGCGCCCGGAGCGGAGGGAGGATCGTCGGTGCCGCGTCCCGTCGCGCCGCTCGTGGCCTGGCTCGGTGCCATCGACGGCGGCAGCACGCTGGTCGGCGGCAAGGCCGCTTCCCTCGACGCGCTGGCCCGGCTCGGCTTCCGGATCCCGCCCGGGTTCTGCCTGACGACTCAGGCCTTCGACGCCCAGCTCCGTGCCTTGCCCACGGCCGCGGCCGCGCTCGCACGCCTCCCGGATGATGCCGCCCGAACGGAGCTGACCCGCGCCTTCGAGGACGCGGCCCTCGAGGCGGCCGTCGCCACGGCCCTCGATGGCGCCGTCGCCAGGCTGACGGAAGAGCTCGAAGCCATCGGTGCAACGCCGGTCCGCTTCGCGGTTCGCTCGTCCGGGATCGGCGAGGACGGCTCGGCCGCGTCCTTCGCCGGGCTCCACGAAACGGAGCTCGGGGTGAGCCCTGCCGGCGTCGCGGCCGCGGTTCGGCGCTGCTGGGCATCGCTCTGGAGCGCCCCGGCCGTCGCCTATCGCCAGCGGCGCGGCATCTCCATGGACGGCGGCGGCATGGCCGTGGTCGTCCAGGCCCTCGTGCCAGCCGACGCCGCGGCCGTGGTGTTCACTCGCCATCCGGTCACAGGGCGGACCGATCAGGTCGTGATCACCGGGGTTCGAGGCCTCGGCGAGGCGATGGTCTCGGGCACCGTGACGCCCGATACCTGGGTCGTCGATCGGGCCTCGGGACGGACGGTCGAGTACACCCCCGGCGACCGTGCTGCCGGCCAGGCTGGCGCGGCCCTCGAGCCGTCGCTCCTCGATGCCCTCACGAGCCTGGCCCTGTCGGTCGAATCGGGGTTTGGCAGGCCCGTGGATGTCGAGGCCGCCGCAGCCGGCGGCTCGTGGTTCCTCCTGCAGGCCCGACCCATCACCACCAGCTGAGCGGAAGGAGAACCGGCGGATGACCGTCGCCGACCAGGCCCGCCCGCCCGAGGACTTCCCGGTCGCCTGGGACGACCCGCGCGACCCGGAGTTGACCTGGGGCTGGGACGACATGCACATGCCCTTTGCCCTCGTCCCGCTGGCGGCCGACTACGTCCGCGTCCTGGGGGCCGGATTCAACCTCTGCTACCAGATTTTCGGTGCCTTCCCACAGCGCCACTACTGCCGCATCTGGAACGGCTACGCCTACTTCGCCTATGCCCCGAACGTGCCCGAGGCTGAGCGGGAGGACACCTCCGCCCGCTGGCTGGCGGTGATGCGGGAACGGATCGAGGTCACCGCGGCCTACTGGACTGGCGAGGTCCTGCCCGAGATCAGGGCCATCGACGCGAGGCTGCGCTCGATCGCGGTCGAGAGTCTTGCGCCCGACGCCCTGGCCGAGGCCTGGGACGAGGCCTGGGCGCTGACGGGCCGACTCTGGGAGCTCCACTTCTGCGCGATCATCGGTCCCTACATGGTCCTCGAGGACCTCGCCGACCTGTACGAGGCCGTCGTGGTCGGCGCCGCGCCCGGCGAATCGCTGCGCCTGGTCCAGGGCACGACCAACGAGCTCTTCGACACCGAGCTCGGCCTGGAGCGACTGGCGGCGATCGCGACCGAGCGGCCCGCGGTGCGCGACCTCCTCGTCGAGGCGACCGGCGGCGAAGCAGGGACGCATCGAACGCTCGAGCCAGCCGAGATCGCCGCCGTGGACGGCGGGCCGGCGTTCGTCCGCGCCCTCGAGGTGTTCCTGGCGCGCCACGGTCACCTGGGCCAGGGCTACGACGACCTGGGGCTCCCGTCGTGGGGCGAAGAGCCCTCCATCGCCCTCACCCAGCTCGGGCGCCGCCTCGCCAGCCCGCCCGAACCCGCGGACGCGCGCCGGCGGCGTCTTGCGGCCGATGCCGAGGCCCTCGCTGCCGCCGTCCGGGAGCGGCTGGCCGGCAAGGCCGACGAGCTGGCCCGGTTCGAGGCCCTGCTCGCCCAGTCCCGGGCCATCGGACCCCTGACCGAGGTCCACAACTACTGGATCGACCGCCTGGCGCAGGCCCGCATCCGGGCCCTCTCGATGCGCGTCGGGGCGAGGCTCGCGGCGGGTCGTTGCTTCGAGGCGACCGACGATGTCCTGCTCCTCCACCGGAACGAGATCCGCGAGCTGATCGAGCAGCCGCGGGACGTTCGAGCCCTGGTTGCCGAGCGACGCGCCGAGCACGCCGCCCACCAGGCGCTCAAGCCCCCTGCCGACCTGGGGGCGCCACGCAAGGCAAGCAGCCCAGATCGCTTCGATGGCACGCCGATCCCCTCGGACGATGTCAACCTTCTCCTCGGGACGGGCGCCTCGCCGGGCATCGTCCGGGGCCCCGCCAGGATCACCCTCAGCCCATCAGACTTCGGGCGGATCCGGGCGGGCGACATCATCGTCTGCCCGTCGTCGAACCCGTCATGGGTGCCCGTGTTCACCATCGCGGCCGGCCTCGTGACGAACACCGGCGGGATCCTGTCCCATGCGGCCGTGGTGGCCCGGGAGTTCGGGCTGCCGGCGGTGGTCGGGGCCGGCAACGCCACGACCCGAATCGCGGACGGGCAGCAGCTCGAGATCGACGGGACCGCGGGCACCGTCCATCTCCTGTGATCGGGCGTCCCCGACCGGTGCGCGACCCGCGGGCGGATCGCCTCCTGACCCCGCTCATGCTCGGCGTGGCGAGCGGCTCGATCCTCGTGCCCCTGAACTCGACGATGCTGGCGGTGGCCCTGCCCGGCATCATGGACGAGTTCCACCTCGGGGCGGGCCCGGTGGCCTCCCTCGTGACCCTCTACCTCGGGGCGGTCGCCGTAGCCCTCCCGGCCAGCGGCTCCCTCGGCGATCGATTCGGCCATCGCCGGCTCTTCCTTGCCGGCGTCCTCGTCTTCGCGGCGGCCTCGGCCCTGGCCGCCGTGGCGACGACCTTCAGCGTCCTCCAGGCCGGGCGGGTCCTCCAAGCCGTCAGCGGGGCATTCGTCTCGACGAGCTCGGCCTCGCTCATCCGCGAGGCGGCTCCGCCCGCCCGGCGCGGTGAGGCCTTCGGCCTGTTCGACCTCCTCGTCTCGACCAGCGCCGCCGCGGGGCCGTTCATCGGCGGCCTCCTGGTGGGAGCGTTCGGCTGGCGAAGCCTCTTCTTCGTAGCCGTTCCAGTGGCCCTCGTGGCGCTCGCGGCCGTGGGCCTCGGCCTGCGACCCGGCCGTGTGGACGAGGGAGGACTCCCAGGACCAACGGTACGTCGCCCGCAACCCCCTCCCCTGGACCTCGTTGGCCTGACGCTCCTGGCCGCGATGATCGGGGCTTTCCTGGTCGCGATTCGCGGCGGTCCCGGACCGGTCCCGCTCGTCGCGGGGATCGCGATCCTTCCTGCTGGCTTCCTCTTCATCCGCTACGAGCTGGCGACGGCGCACCCGGCTGTGGACCCCCGCCTCTTCGCCCAGCGGCCGTTCGCAGCCGCCGTGGCCGGGGTCTTCGGCAGCACGGTCGTCCTCCATGCCTGCTTCGTCCTCATCCCCTTCCTGGTCGAGCGCGTCCTGGCCGGTTCGGCCGCCACGAGCGGCCTGGTCCTGCTCGGGATCTCCGGGGTCGGCGCGATCGTCGCGCCGTTCGGCGGGCGGGCCTCGGACCGTCGCGGCCGGCGGGCGCTGGTGGTCGCCGGCTCCCTGGTCATGGCCGCTGGCCTGGCCGGGTTATGGACGCCGCCGGGTGGCGGGTCATTCGTGAGCGTCGGGATCCTGCTTGGGATCGTGGGCCTCGGCATGGGGCTCTCGGGATCGCCGCGCCAGGCGGCGGCATTCGAGACCGTGCCGGGCGGGCGAATCGGGATGGCCGCCGGGACCTACTACACGGGCCGGTATCTCGGCGGCGTCGTCGGCGCCAGCCTTGCCGGCACCGTCCTCGCGACGACGGTCTCGGCCGGTGCCGTGTCGCTCGGCTTCGGCATCCTCGTCGCCGTCGCGGTGGCCGTGGCGGTGGCCTCGCTCGGCCTGCCCGGCCGGACGAAGCCGGGCCGGGCCGTGGAGCCGGCCGCGAGCGAGGGCTCGCCGGGCTGACGCGGGCCGGCACCAGGCGCGTTCGCCGGCGGGCTTCCTCGACCGCCGAGTCGGACCTCAGCCGGCCGCTCGCTTCGGAATACGTCCGTGGTCGTCCGGCGCGTACTCCGGATGGCGCTCGATGAACGTGCGCACGTAGGGGCACTTGATCGAGATCCGCTCCTCCTGCTCCCGCGCGAGGTCCAGGACGTGGCGAGCGAGAGCGCTCCCGATCCCCTGGCCCTCGAAGGCCGGGGGGACCTCGGTGTGGATGAGCACGCGGCGGCCGCCGACCCAGCGATAGTCGACGAAGCCCAGCAGCTCGCCGCTGCGACGGCCCTCGAACCGGTGCGCCCCGGGCTCGTCGGAGATCAGCAGGTCGGTCGCGTCCACGGCCCGACGATACCCGGGAACCGGGCTCGGCGGAAATCGCGGGAATCGCACGCCCGGTGACCCCCGTGGACGGGGCGGCGGGAGGGCTTCATCGGCGGGCCGTGAACCCTCCACATGACCCTCGCCGCGCCCTCACACGATCTCCACTGCCCGCCCCGAGAGTGATGACCAGCGCCGGGCGCGACGATCGCGCCGGCCAGCACAACACTCGAAAGGGAGTGGACGGACAGATGGGATTCTTCAGGGTCATCGGCGGCCTCCTCGTGGCTCTCCTCGTGGTCGGCCTCGGGGCGGCTATCTACCAGACCGGCTTCAACGTCGGGGCGACGGGCGCCGCCGGCGTCGCCGTCGGGGCGACCCCGGTCGTCGTCGGCCCGGCGTACGGCTACGGCTGGGGCTGGGGCTTCGGCGGTGGGCTCTTCCACCTCTTGGGCTTCATCTTCTTCGTGTTCATCTTCTTCGCCATCCTGCGGGCGATCTTCGGCAGCCATCGGCGCGGCATGGGCAGCGGCTGGGGCCGCGGCTGGGGCCCCCGCGGCTGGGGTCCCAGCGGCTACGGCGATCACCCCGGCCAGCAGTTCGGGCCCTGGGAAGATCGAGCGCGGCAGGTCCACGACGAGTGGCATCGCCGCCAGGACGCACCGGGCGCGACCGGGCCAACGACGGGACCCCGACCAACGGAACCTTCAACTCCAGCCGGCGACGCCGGATCCGGCAACGCGCCGACGGGCGGCAACCCTGCCTGACGGCGCCCTCCCCTCTTCCCGAGGCTCGGGGCGGTCATTCGCCCCGGGCCTCGACCGCTTCCTCAGGCCCCCAGCGGGGCCTACCATGCGAGCCCCGATGACCACCATCCTCGTAGTCGACGACGAACCCAAGATCGTCCAGCTTGCCCGCGACTACCTCGAACACGCCGGCTTCGTGGTCCTGACCGCCGGCGACGGGCGGACGGCCCTCGAGCGGGTCGCCAGCCAGCATCCTGATCTCCTCGTCCTGGACCTCGGCCTGCCAGGCCTCGATGGGCTGGAGGTCACGCGCCGGCTGCGCCAGGCCGGCGACCTGCCGATCGTGATGCTGACCGCTCGCGATGACGAGCTCGACAAGCTCCTGGGACTCGAGCTCGGAGCGGACGACTACTTGACCAAGCCCTTCAGCCCGCGCGAGCTCGTTGCCCGGGTCCGGGCGGTGCTGCGGCGGGCGGAGCGATCCGGGCGCGCCGAGCCGCCGGACGCTGGTGGAGGCGGCGTGATCGAGGCCGGCGACGTGACCATCGATGTCGATCGGATGCGCGTCCAGGCCGGTGGCCGG
>JBEPVB010000036.1:0-20186 GCA_041691215.1 Chloroflexota bacterium | reverse complement strand
CCGCCATGCTCGATCACGAAGAGAAGTTCCTGTTCAAGGAGGAGATCCTCCACCTCGCCAACGCGGTCGCCGAGCCCGGAACCCTCGACAACGTCGAGGACCTGCTGACCGACGTGATCACGAGCCCCCGCTTCGACTCCGAGGTCTTCACCCTCGAGCGCAGCCTCCAGGTGATGCTCGGGGCCCGGGCCGGCACGACCCTCGTCGGCCTGCTCACCGTGGCCCCAGAGGTCTTCGACGAGGTCGCCGAGGTCCGCATCGCGCCCGAGGTCCACGAACGTCTGGTGGCCTGGCGGGCCCGCTTCGGCCTGGCCATCGACAACGCCCTGAACTTCCTCAACAATCCCGACGGGATCCAGGGCCACAACTTCGCCACCCAGATCGCCCATGTCGAGGAGCGGCGGGTCCTCCAGGGGCGCCTGACACTGGTCCGCTACAACAACGAGCCCCAGTTCTTCGTCGCCGACGCCGTCGTCTTCCTGGGCCTCGTGGCCGACGTCATGGACCGTCTGGGCCCCTATCTCGAGCCGGACGTCGTCGATGCCGAGATGCTCTCCCGCCTTCGCGACGGCATCCAGCTCATCGAGCGCAAGTCGACCGCCCGAAGCTGACGCCGGTGCGGACCCTCGCGCCCATGGCTTGCAGGGACGTCGCCCGGGCGCTCGGAGGGCGAATCCTGACACGTCGCGGAGGTTGCCGGCCCGGATGAGGCAGCTCTACCTCGCGGCCACCGGCCAGAACCGGGGCAAGACGACGGCCTCGTTGGGGCTCTTCAACGGCTTCCTCGAGCGCGGCCTCAACGCCGGATTCATGAAGCCTGTCGGGCAGCGGACGGTCATCGATCACGGCCAGCCGGCGGACGAGGACGCGGTCCTCATGCACGAGACCTTCGGCCTGTCCGAGCCGTACGACGTCATGAGCCCGGTTCACATTCCCCGCGGCTTCACCAAGGCCTACATCGCCGGCGAGGTCGTGGAGGATCTCGGGGCGCGGGTCGTCCGGGCGCGGCGCGCCTTCGCTGCCCACGATGTCCTCCTGATCGAGGGCACCGGGCACGCCGGGGTCGGGGCGGTCATCGGCCTTTCCAACGCGACGGTCGCGGCGATGCTCGGAGCGCCCGCGATCATCGTGAGCGAGGGCGGCGTGGGCCGACCGATCGATGAGATCGTGCTCAACACGGCGCTCTTTCGAGCCCAGGGGGTCGAGGTTGCCGGGGCGATCGTCAACAAGGTCGACATCGACGCCCAGCCGGGTATTGCCAAGGTCATCGAGCGTGGCCTGGCCCCTTATGACATCGCCCTCCTGGGGGTTCTGCCCGTCCGCTCCATCCTCTCGAACCCGACCCTCGAGATGATCCTCGAGGGCCTGGGCGGCGAGTCGATCAACGATGGCCCGGACCTCGACCGGGTCATCGACGGCGTGGCGATCGGGGCGATGGAGCCGGGTCACATGCTCGAGCGGGTTGGGCCCGGCACCCTGGTCATCGTCCCCGGCGATCGCGAGGACGTGATCCTGACCCTGACGACGGCCCACCTCATGGGCCCGGCTGGCAGCGCCGATCCCGGGGAGTTCGTGACGCCGCCGGGACGAGCCGACATCGCCGGCGACGAAGGGGCCGCGATCGGGCTGGTGCTGACCGGTGGCTACCGGCCACGACCGGCGGTCCTCGAGGCCATCCGGCGGGCCGACATGTTCGCGATCCTCGTACGGGAGGATACCTACGCCGTCGCCTCGGAGGTCCACGATCTCCTCGTCAAGACGCACCCCGCGGACTACGTGAAGATCGAGGAGATCAAGCGCCTCGTGGCCGACAACCTCGATGTCGACCGCATCCTGGCGGTGGCCACCGAGAGTCAGGACTAGGGTAGCGGCTCGTTGTCGATGAGGCGCGTCGAGCCGAAGCGGACCGCCAGCGAGAGGAGGGCCGGTCCCTCGACGCGTTGAAGCTCCCGGAGCGTCGCCGCATCGGCGCAGGAGACATAGTCGACCTGGGCGAGCCGCTCCGTCCCGAGCTCGGCGAGCATCCGCGCCCGCAGGGCTTCCGCCGAACGCTCGCCCCCGGCCCACGCCTCGCGGGTCGCGATGAGGGCCCGGTGCAGGACCGGGGCGGCCGCCCGTTCGGCCGGTGACAGATGCACGTTCCGCGATGACATCGCCAGCCCGTCGGCCTCCCGGATGGTGGGACAGGCGATGACCTCGGTCGAGACGGCAAGGTCGAGGGCCATCCGGCGAATCACCGCCACCTGCTGGGCGTCCTTCTGGCCGAAGTACGCACGCTCAGCACGGACGAGGCCGAACAGGATCGCGACGACCGTGGCGACCCCGTCGAAATGGCCGGGCCGCGCGGCGCCCTCGAGCGGCCGGGCAATCTCGCCCACCGTGACGGTCGTGTCGAAGCCCGGCAGATAGACCTCGTCGACGGGTGGGGCGAAGACGATGTCGACGCCCTCGGCTTCGCAGATGGCGACGTCACGAGCCTCGTTGCGAGGGTACTGGGCGAGGTCGGCCGGGTCGCCGAACTGGCGAGGATTGACGAAGATCGTGACGACGACCGTGCCACGTTCGGCCCGCGCGCGACGCATCAGGGCCCGGTGCCCGTCATGGAGCCAGCCCATCGTGGGAACGAGCCCGAGGGGTCGCGGCGCGCGCTCGAGCGCGTCCCGGAGCTCGTCACGCGAGCGCACGACCAGGGTGCTGGCGACCTCGGTCATGGACGGCGGATTGAGCTAGAGGTCGCGGTCGAGGGGGATGCCGCTGGGCAGGCCATCGGCCATCGTCGCGGCGCGATCGTCGGCGATCCGCCCGAGGGCCTCGTCCAGGGTCGCCTCGTCCATCCGGACGCTCTCGGCGGCCCCCGGGAATGTCCCGGCGGCGACGTCGGCCGCCCACGTCTCGACGGCGCTCCGGATGGTGCCCCGGAGATCGGCGTAGGCCCGCGCGTGGCGCGGCTGGAAGTCCCCGAAGCCGAGCAGGTCGGTGACCACCTGGACCTGGCCGCTACAGCCGGCGCCGGCCCCGATGCCGATGGTCGGGATCCGCAGGCGCGAGGTGATGATTGCCGCCAGCTGCTCGGGAACGAGCTCGAGGACGACCGAGAAGGCGCCCGCCTCCTGGATCGCGATCGCGTCGGCAAGGAGGGCCCGGGCCGTATCGCGACTCTTGCCCTGGACCCGGACCTTGCCGCCCAGGCCGTGCTGCGACTGGGGCGTCCAACCGATGTGGCCCATGACCGGGATCCCCGCCCGGACGAGGGCCTCGACGATCCGCGCGCTCCGGACCCCGCCCTCGATCTTCACCGCCGTCGCACCCGCCTCGCGGAGGAACCGGCCGGCGTTGCCGACCGCCTCGTCGACCGTGGCATAGGACAAGAACGGCATGTCGCCGATGACGAGCGCTCGCTTCGTTCCCCGGACCACCGCGGCCGTGTGGTGGAGCATCTCGGTCATCGTCACCCGGACGGTGGAGTCGTAGCCCAGCAGAACCTGGCCCAGCGAATCACCTACCAGCACCATCGGGATGCCGGCATCGTCGAGGATGCGGGCCGTGGGGTAGTCGTACGCCGTCAGCATCGGGAGGCGCTCGCCGTCGGCGTGCATCCGGGCGATGTCCGCGACCGTCAGGCGGCGGACGGATTCGGTCGAGGCGCTCATCGCGATCCCTCCTGCATGGCCGCAGTCTGCCCCGCCGCGTCGCGCTCGTCCAATGCCTCCGCGACACGATCGAGGAGGCGCTCCGCGACCGCCCGCTTCGAGAGCAGCGGCAGCACGTCGGCGCCGCCGCCGGCATCGAGCATCACGACCCGGTTGGTATCGGCCCCGAAGCCCGAGCCGGCTTCACTTACATCGTTCGCGACGAGGAGATCGACGGCCTTCCGGCGGAGCTTCTCGGCGGCCCGGTCGAGCGATCCGGTCTCAGCGGCAAACCCCACCAGGACCGGCCGGGGGCGGACGAGGGCCCTCGTCGGATCGCCGCCGCTGTCGAGGCCGTGGGCGATCCGGGCCACCTCGGCCAGGAGGTCGGGCGTTGACCGGAGCTCGAGGACGAGGCCGTCGCCACGGGCGATCTTCCGGTCGGCCGGGCTGACCGGCGTGAAATCGGCCACGGCGGCGGTCATGACGAGGGCGTCGAACCGGGCGGCATCGGGGGCACCCGACCCGCCGAACAGGACGTCGAGGAGGGCGCCCCGCAGCTCGCCGGTCGTCTCGACCCGGATGACGCGTGCCCGATCCTCGGGCAGGGCCACGCTGACGTCGGCCGCGATCAGGGTTACGACCGCGCCGCGGGCCAGGGCCGCCTCGGCGACGGCAACGCCCATCTTGCCGCTCGAGCGGTTGCTGATGAACCGCACTGGGTCAATCGGCTCGCGCGTACCGCCGGCCGTGATCACGACGTGCCGCCCGGCGAGATCGGACTCCCGGACCGGTTCCTCGGCAAGTGGCGGCCGGGCTGCCGGCTCTGGCTGGCGGATGGGCCGATCGGCGACTGCAGCGACGACCGCAGCCACGATTCGCGACAGCTCCGCGAGCCGTCCGACGCCCGCCTGGCCCGAGGCGAGTGGACCGCTGTCGGGCTCGACAATGTCGTAGCCGAAGGCGTCCCGGAGGCGAGCCGCGTTGGCCCGGGTCGCGGGATGGCTCCACATATCGCCGTCCATGGCCGGCGCAACGACGACCGGGGCCGAGGTCGCCAGGCAGGCCGCCGTCACGACGTCGCCGGCGAGCCCGTTCGCCATCGCCCCCAGCCAGTGGGCCGTGGCCGGGGCGACGACCACGACGTCGGCGCTGTCGGCGATGACGATGTGCCCGATCCGGCCGTCGGGCAGGAGCTCCATCAGCTCCGTCTCGACCGGGTGGCGCGAGAGCGCGGCAAAGGAGAGGGGCCCCACGAACCGGGTGGCCGACGGTGACAGGAGGACCACCACGTCGGCGCCCTCCGCGGTCAGCAGCCGGAGGAGCTCGACGGCCTTGTAGGCGGCAATCGAGCCGGTCACGCCGAGCGCCACCAGCCGCCCTGCCAGGCGGCCCCGATCGGTGTCCCGAGCGCTCGATTCCAGGCCTTCCGTCATCCGAGCCCCAACGCCAGCGGTTCGCCGCCGCCGACCTCGGCGTGCAGGATGGCGAGGCCCTCGAGGGTCAGGTCCGGATCGATGACATCGACCCCTTCGATCGCCGCGGCCCACGGGGCCGCGCTGAGGCCGCCGGTCAGGATCGTCCGGATCGCCCCCTCTGGCTGCCCGATCTGCTCGGCCAGCTCGCGCCGGATCCTGGCCAGCAGCCCGGTCGCCAACAGCTGGTAGCCGAGGATGGCGCCCGACTGGATCGCCCCGACGGTGTCCCGTCCGATGGCGTGATCGGGGGCTCGCAGCTCGATCCGGGGCAGCTTGGCCGTCCGTGTGGCCAGGGCATCGAGGCCAAGCTCCAGCCCGGGCGCGATGGCCCCGCCGAGGAAGGCTCCGTGGGGGCCGATGGCGTCGAACGTCGTTGCGGTCCCGAAGTCGGCAACGACCGCCGGCACGCCGTGGAGGCGGGCCGCGGCCAGGGCGTTGACGAGGCGGTCCGCCCCGACCTCGGCCGGGCGGTCGACCCGGACGGGAATGGGAATGGTGGCCGGCGTGGCGACAAGGAGGGGCCGGTCCCGACGAGCGGCCAGGGCCTCGATCGCTGCCGTGAGCGCCGGCACCACCGAGACCAGGGCCAGGGATGCGATGTCGGCAAGCGTCAGCCCGTCCAGGCCGAGCATCTCCTCGAGGAGGACCTCGATCTCGTCGGCCGACGCCCGCGGGTCCGTCGCGGCCCGCCGGGTGCCGAGCAGGGTCCCGGCCCGGAACCGGCCGAGGGTGATGTTCGTGTTGCCGATGTCGAGGGCGAGGAGCATGGCCCGATCATACGCGGGGCCGCTCGGCGAGCCCGCGCGGAGCAGGTCGAAATCGAGCCGTCGGCGAGGCGGCCCGTGCGGTACCATCGGCGCCGTTCCGTCCGCCCCGTGCCGACGAGGAAGGAGCCCGCCCGTGCCCAGCGAGCCGCCGGCCAAGTTCTTCGTCAACCAGGGCGTGGTGACCAGCCGCGAGGACATGCTCAACCTCCTCCGGCCATTGCTCAAGCAGACGGTGACGTACCACTTCTACCGCGGCCGCGAGCTCGTCTCGCACGGCACCGGCTGGGTCGAACGGATCGTCGTCGACTCGCCGGACGTTTCGACGTTCTTCACCCCGATCGCGGTGACCCTGAACGTCGACTCCTTCGAGCACCTCGACTTCCAGACGCGGCCGGATCAGCTCCTCGTGTACAGCCTCGTCCAGGGCGACGAGCGAGTCGTCGTCGAGTTCGCCCCGGTGGGGCAGTCAGGCCATTCCCCGTTCGAGCCGGAACAGCTCGCCTTCGACACCTCCGGCTATATCCAGATGCAGCTCCTGGGGCTGGAGTCGGCCGAGGACTAGCTGTGGTCACCAGGGTTGGGCCACACCGCCGGAGGCTTGCCGCGCTTCCGCGAATCGACGTCAATCGGCGATCGCCCTGGGCGTACCATCCGGGCCATCATGGGCCCCGGAGGGAGGGGCGTGTGCCGTGCCCATCCGGGCGCGGGACCTGTATGAGGGAGGGCCGGTCGGAGTGAGCGCTACAGTCGATACCCCCGAACACCCAAGCGGCGGGGGCGGCATGATCGGGGACTATTTCAAGTTCGCCGAGCGCGGCACCAACCTCGCGACCGAGGCGAGGGCCGGCCTGACCACGTTCATGGTCATGGTCTACATCGTCTTCCTGAACGCCGGCATCCTCGGCGACGGGTTCAAGCTTGCCGCCGACGACCCCGGCCGGATCGCCCTGTCGGCCGGAACCGCTCTGATCGCCGGGATCATGACGATCGCCATGGGGGCCGTCGCGAACTATCCGTTCGCCCTGGCCGCCGGCCTCGGCATCAACGCCATCGTGGCCTTCAGCCTCACCGGGCGCGGCCTCTCGCCCGCAGGCGCGATGGGTGTCATCGTCCTCGAGGGCCTGGCGGTTCTCGTCCTGGTCCTCGTCGGCTTCCGGGAAGCGGTCATGAACGCGGTGCCCCTCAGCCTCAAGCGAGCGATCGGCGCCGGCATCGGCCTCTTCATCCTGTTCATCGGCTTCGCCAACGGCGGTCTCATCCAATCGGGCTGCTCACCGTTCGTGCCCCTGCCGGTCTGCGCCGGCACGCTGGTGACGGTGTCGTTCCCGACCCAGACCGGCCAGTTCGTCTTCCTCTTCGGCCTGGCCCTCACGATCGTCCTGTACGTCCTGAAGGTTCGCGCCGCGCTTGTCATCTCGATCATCGGGACGACGATCGTCGCCCTCGCGACCCAGGTCACCAAGGTGCCCGATCATCTGTCCTGGACGCCGACCTTCTCGACGCTCGGACAGTTCGACCTCGGCAACGTCTTCACGATCCTCGGACCGCTCACAGCGATCCTGATCATCTTCGCGATCATGCTCACCGACTTCTTCGACACCATGGGCACCGTCACCGGCGTCGCTGCCGAGGCGGGTCTGGCCGAGCCGGACGGCTCGGTCCCGGGCGTCGGCCGCGTCCTCCTCGTCGACAGCATCGCGGCGGCCGTCGGCGGGCTTGCCGGCGTCTCGTCCAACACGACCTACATCGAGAGCGCCGCCGGCGTTGCGGATGGTGGCCGGACGGGCTTCACCTCCATCGTGACCGGGGTCCTATTCCTGCTCGCGATCCTGCTTGCCCCGCTGGCGGGAATCATCCCGAGCCAGGCGACGGCGCCGGCCCTCGTCCTCGTCGGCTACCTGATGTTCACCCAGGTCAAGGACATCCCCGTCGGGGATGTGGAGGAAGGCCTTCCGGCCCTCCTGACGATGATCCTGATGCCCCTCACCTACGACATCACCGTCGGCATCGGGGCCGGCTTCATCAGCTGGGTCCTGATCAGGATCGCCCGGGGCAAGATCGCCGAGGTGCATCCGCTGATGTGGGTCGTCTCGATCGGCTTCCTCGTCTTCTTCCTCCAGGCGTGGATCCCGCAGTTCCTGCCCAAGTGATCGACTAGCTCGAACGCCCATCGGGCGGCCGGTGCCCTTCGGGTGCCGGCCGTTTCGATTCCTGCTCGGGCGGCTTCGATGGCCGGGGAGCGGGTACCATCGGGCCGATGTTCGAACGTACGGTGCTGCCCGAAGGGCCGCGGGTGATCAGCGCGGAGCTGCCAGGGTCGAGGTCGATCTCCGTGGCGGCCTATGTTCTCGCCGGCTCCCGGAGCGAGGTCGAAGGCCAGGTCGGGGTTGCCCATTTCCTGGAGCACCTGACGTTCAAGGGCACCGAGGCCTTTCCCTCGACCCGCTCGCTGAGCGAGGCGATCGAAGGCGTGGGCGGCTCCTTCAACGCGGCGACGGATCGAGAATCGACCGTCTACTGGGCCCGGGTCCCGCGCCGGGAGGCGACCCGGGCGGTCGACGTCCTGGGTGAGCTCATCTGCCGGCCCGCCCTCGACGATGCCGAGATCGATCGCGAGCGGGATGTCATCGTCGAGGAGATCCGGGGCTACCTCGATGACCCGTCGGAATACTGCCAGATCCTCTTCCAGCAGGCGATGTTCGGGGCCGGACCGCTGGGTCGGGAGATCTGTGGCGAGGAGGCCGACATCCGAGGCCTCGTAGCGGGCCGGATCCGGGAGTTCTGGAGCTCACGCTACCGGCCGGCCAACACGGTCGTCGCAATCGCCGGCGACATCGCCCATGCCGACGCCCTGGGCCTGGTCGACCGGGCCTTCGGACGGGGCAATGGGGCGCCCAGCGGCTACGACGCGGCGCCGCCGCTGCCCGCGGGCGAGCGCGTCCGCCTCGGTCGCCGGCACACGACCCAGGCCCAGCTGTGCATCGGGGTACCGGCCCTGCCCCGCGACCACCCCGATGCCTGGGCGCTGTCGGTCCTCAACGCCACCCTCGGCGACGGCATGAGCAGCCGGCTCTACCTGTCGCTCGTCGACCGAGATGCACTGGCCTACGACATCAGCTCGGGTCTCGTCGAGTACGCCGACGCCGGCGCGCTCGAGGTCAGTGCCGGGGTCGATCCGAGCCGGCTCAAGGCGGCCCTCGATGCCATCCTCGTCGAGCTGGCCCGGATGCGCGACACGCCGATCCCGGACGCCGAGCTGGCGAAGGCCAAGGCCTACCTCGCCGGCGGGCTGGAGCTGCGGATGGACGAGACGCGCCACCTCGCCTCGTGGGTCGGCGGCCAGGAAGCGCTCCACGATCGGGTCCTCACCCTGGACGAGGCCCTGGCGGCCGTCGAGGCCGTCGAGGCGGCGGACATCCATCGCCTGGCGACGACGCTCTTCCGGGACGAGCAGCTCCGCCTCGCCGTGGTGGCCCCGGGGCGCCATCTTCGGGGGCTCGACCGCCGCCTCCGGTTGCCGGCATGAGCGCCCGCCAGCGCAGCGCCCCAACGACCGTAGAGGGGAGCGAGCCCAGGGACGTCGAGCAACGCCTGGCCGGCATCCACCTCCGCCTCGGGGCGTTGCCGCTGGCCCGGGCCGAGCTGGAGCAGCTCGCCGCCGGCGACCGGCTCGACGTCGCGGGCCTGAGCGATCTGGCCGAGGTTCGCTGGCGGACCGGTGACCTCGAGCGGGCGGCTGCCGCTGCGACGGCCCATCTCGCCGCGGGCGGGGGCGAGGCGATGGCCCGGATCATCGCCGCCGAGGCGGCCGCCGCGGCCGGTCGGCCCGGGGAGGCGAGGTCGCACGTCGCAGCGCTGAGTGGGCTCTCGGCGGCCGAGCTCGAGGGCCACTTCGCGGGGATGCCCCGGCGAGCCCTTTGGCCTTCGGCTCCCGCCGCCCCGAGCGAGGCCCCCGAGGCGCTCGGCGCCGGCCCGAGTGGAGGGTCGCGTCGACGGGGTTCCGGAACCGTGACCGAGGCGGCTGCCGACGGCGGCCCAGCGACGGCTGACGAGACCCCCGGACTGTGGCCATCCGACGACGGCTCCGCCTCGACCGCTGCGCTGTCGGCCGGCAGCGCCGGACCGTCCGCGGCGACCGATCCGGCCGACCTCCTGGCCCGTGGCCGGGTCGACCTCCGAGCGGGCGATCCGGACCAGGTGGCGACCGGCCTTGATCGGCTGGCCCTGGTCCTGCGGCTGGACCCGACGCTCGCGCCGGGCGTGCTCGAGGCGCTCGGGCGGCATCGCGAGGCCGGGGCGCTCGTCGTCCGCGGTGACGCCTGCCGCATCCTCGGCCGGGTCCTCGAGGCCGAGGCGGCCTACGTCGCGGCCGCCGCCGCCCTGGACGCCGAACCCGTCCGCCGCCGGTCATCGTGACGGCCGGCCGTGACGAATCGCCGCCCACCCGGCACCATGTGATGCCCCACCGATCGCTGGAGGAATCGTGACCGAGCGCACCCTCGTCCTCGTCAAGCCCGACGGCGTCCAGCGCACGCTGGTGGGCCGCATCCTGGCCCGCTATGAGGAGCGCGGCCTGCGGCTCGTCGGCCTCAAGCTCATGACCGTCGACCGTGAGCTCGCCGAGCGTCACTACGCCGTCCACAGCGCCAAGCCCTTCTTCCGGAGCCTCGTTGACTTCATCATCAGCGGGCCGGTGATCGCGGCGGTCCTCGAAGGCCCGAACGCCATCGCCGTCGTCCGGGCCATGAACGGGGCGACCCGTCCGCACGAGGCGGCCCCCGGCACCATCCGGGGCGACTTCGCCCTGGAGACCGCCCAGAACCTCGTCCATGCTTCGGATTCGCCGGAGACCTCTGCCGCCGAGATCACCCTCTGGTTCGGGACCGGCGGCCTCCTCGACTACGACCGCGAGATCGACCGCTGGGTGCTCGCCCCGGGCGACTGACGGGCTCGGGACGGCCTCGCGCTGGGCCGCCGTCCCGCCGGCAGGCCGGCCGCGATCTAGGGCGCGACGACCCCCGCGGCGCCGGGCCCCGTCTGATCGCCGCCAGACGCCCCGCCCACCACCGTCGAGCCGAGGCCGCTGACCGCGACCGCGAGGCCCACGAAGGCCACCAGGACCGCGGCAGCCGCCGCGAGTGGCCGGCCGTTGGCCCGAATGGCCGCCGGCACGAGGCGGACCGGCGACGGATCGTCGGCCCAGCCGTCGGCCCGTCCCCGCAGGCGCGGCGCCACGTTGGTGGCCTCGCGAACCGGTGCGGCCATCGCGTCAACCCCGCTGACCAGGAGGCGGCCGAGGACCACCAGCGGGGCGAAGGCCGTCACCAGGACGAGCACGCCGATCGGCCCGGGCAGGGCCAGGCGAACGAGATCGGCCCGGGCATCGAAGGCGGCCATGCCAGGCAGGCCGACCGCCCCGATCAGGACCAGCAGGAGGGCCAGCCCGAGCAAGGGCGAGCGTCGAGCCCAGCCGCCGAGATCCAGGCGTCGATGGGTCCGGAACGTCGATCGCGTGACGAGGACCCAGGCGGCGAGGCCGCTCTTGACCGCCACGGCAGCCACGATCCAATCCCGGCCCGCCGAGGTCGAGGCGCTCCCGGGCGAGGCGAAGGCGAGCAGGGCAACCCCGGCATCCTGGACGATGGAGTAGGCGAGGGCATGCTCGATGTCGTCGCGGAGGATCCCGGCCAGCCCGCCGAGGACAATGCTGGCCGTGGCGACGACGACCACGATGGCTCGCTGAGGACCCAGGTCGACCCCGGTGGAGGTGATCGTCACGTCGACCCAGCCGAGGGAGACGAGGGCGAAGGCCGCCGCTCCCCAGCCCAGCAGCGGCGGGACCGCCGAGGCGGGCAGGGCCTCGGTGAAGCGCGCCGTCCAGACATGGGCGGGGATGGCGCCGAGACGGATGACGACGGCGGCCGTGACCGCCAGGAGGGCGAGGCCCATGCTCGTCTCGAGCGCCGGATCGATCTCGCCCAGGGGGCCGATGGCCACCAGTGGGCCGACCGCCGAGGCGCCCCAGGCAACGGCCAGGATCGTGATCGCGCCCGCGGCCACGACCGGCCGGAGCGACAGGATGCCGAGACCCGGGGCCGCCGACGGGCCGCCCCGCACCATGACGATCGGCAGGACAGCAGCGAGGACCGCGCCCGCGGTCAGCATCGCAAAGCCGATGCCGGCATCGGCGACCGACAGCCCGAGGGCGCCGACGCCGAGGCCCACGAGGGACGGGCCCAGCACGCTCTGCCCGTCGCCGAGGAGGGCGTCCATGAGCCCGAAGAGGAAGGTCGAGAAGGCCCACGCCACGGCCAGCGTCCGCAGGGCGTCGGAGCCGCCGATGATCGAGCCGGCCAGGGGCACGGTGTCCTCGGCCCGGATCGACGCCGCGACCACGATGCAGGCCAGTGCCGCCAGGAGTCCGATCGCAAAGGCGGCCCGTCGACGGTGGGCGAGGAGGGCCGTGGCGACGCCGCCCGGGAGGGCGATGGCCACGAGGAGGAGGACGCTCATCGCGGCGGAGCGTGGGGCGGTTCGTCGGCGCCGGCCGTAGCTGCCATCTCCAGGCCCTCCGGACGGCCGAGGGTCCGGCGACCTTCGGCGCCGATGAGCCAGGCGCCCGCCACGCCGATGGCGAGGAGGAGGACCACGCCACCGAGCTGCTCCAGGTCGCCCGGTGGTCCGGCCACGCCGATCCGGAAGAGCAGGACGCCCTGGATCAGGATCAGCGACCCGATGGTCGTCCCGAGGGCGTTGCGACCGGCGAAGGCCGGGACGATGGCGACGATGATCGAGGCCAGGCCTGCGGCCGCCACCACGGCGGCCGGGGTGAGGTAGCCAAGCAGGTCATCGGAGTCGCTCGCGGGGCCGTTCGGGCCGAGGTCGGCAAGGCCGCGGGCGAGGGAGATGGCCACGATCCAGGCTGCCGCCGACAGGAGGGCCTCGGTCGGCCAGCCGATGCGCGAGCCGCTCGGTGGGCGGGGTCCCCGGGCCGGGGCCGGCGGAGCAACCGCGACGGCCGCCCGGAGGAGATAGGCAGCCAGGGCCGCACCCACCACCCGCGCAGCCATGGTGGTGACCTGGGGCAGTGGGTCGCCGAGAAAAGGGGCGACACCGAGGGCGACCGCAAGTCCGACGAGCGCCGTGCGCGCGTCGCGGGCCGAGATGGCGATCACCGAGCCGGCCGTCACGGCCAGCGCCACCCCCACGAGGATGGGGTTCACGCCCGCCGGCTCACGGTGCCTGGGTGGCCAGCTCCGGGTGGGCCGGGACCGCGATGAAGCCGAGCTTGTCGAACGGCCAATAGCGCAGCCAGGCGCGCCCGACGACGTTGGAGACCTCGACGGGCCCGAAGTTCCGCGAGTCGGCCGAGTCCTCCCGGTGGTCGCCCATGACGAAGAGCTCGCCCGCCGGCACGACCCAGCTCGCAGCGCCGCCCGGAGCCGGCAGGCTCTGCTGCCGGACGCCATCGTCGCCGGTGAAGATGTACGGCTCGGTCACCTTGATGTCGTTCACGTAAACCAGGCCCTGCTTCAAGGCAACGGTGTCGCCGGGCAGGCCGATGACCCGCTTGATGAACGGGACGTCGGAGCCCTGGGCCCACGTGGCCGGCGGCTTGAAGACGACGATGTCGCCGTAGCCGTAGGTGTGCCAGCGAGGCGAGAGCTTGTCGACCAGGACGTACTGGTCGGGCAGCAAGGTGTTCTCCATCGAGCCCTGCTGAACCTTGTACGGCTGGGCGATGAACGCCTGGATGCCGAAGAAGATGACAACGGTGAGGACGAGGGTTTCGAGAACTTCGAACAGGCAGCCGACGGCAGGTTTTTGGCTCACAGGACCGCGAGTATAGGGGCTGTGCTATCGTCCCGCCCCGTGGCCGGCTGGGCCGGGTTGAGGTGGCGATGCGCCGGTTGATCTCGCTCATCAGCGCCTTCGTCGCGCTCGTCGGACTGGGCCTCGTCCTGTACAACGCGACGGCCGTCGACCGCAAGCCGCCGGCCATCAAGGTCATCAGCCTGAGCGCGCCGGGGGCCGACGCCCACCAGGCCCAGACGCTGACCGCGATCGACATCGAGTTCAGCGAACCGGTCAGGATGGCCACCGTCGAGTCGCGCTTCCGCATCGAGCCGGCGGTCGACGGGGCCTTCTCATGGGATGGCTCGACGGCCATCTTCACGCCGTCCCACAAGCTCCCGCCGGACTCGGCGTTCACGATCGGTCTCGCCCCCGGCATCGAGGACCTGGCCGGCAATGTCGACGAGGTCGGGCTCGAGGGGTGGGCCTTCCGGACGGTCGGGCCGCCGGTGGTCCTGCGGGTCACGCCGGCGGACGTCGCGACCGGCGTCCCCCTCGACGGCCAGGTCGAGCTCGTCTTCGACCGCCTGATGGACACCGCCTCGGTCGAGGCGGCGGTCACCATCACGCCGACCGCCCCGGTCAACGCGACATGGCGGGGATCGGTCGTGACCCTCGACTTCGGCCTCGGCCTCCACTTCGGGACGACCTACACCCTGACGGTCGGCGCCCAGGCGGCCGACACCGGCGGCAGCCGCCTCGGGACGCCCTTCGTCACCCATTTCACGACCGTGGCGGCGGGCCTCGGGATCACCACCCTGATGCCCGCCGACGGCGTCGCCGGGATCGGCATCGGGACGCCGATCGCGATCCAGTTCGATGCTCCCGTCAACCCCGAGACGGCACGCGCCGCGTTGCACATCGTCCCCAGCGTCGACGGCGACGTCCGGATCGTCGCCCGCGGTGGTGACCTCGCGGTCGCCGTCGCCCCGTCGCCGGGCCTGTCCGGGGCCGCGGCCGCCGACACGCTCCAGTTCGTGCCCGCTGCTCCCCTGGCACCGCATACCACGTATACGGTGATCCTCGACCCGACGGTCGCCCGCCAGGACGACCCGACGGCGGTCTCGGCCGGCCGAACATGGAGCTTCACCACCGGCGCGCCGACTGCCTCGGGCCAGAACCAGATCGCCTTTCTGAGCGGTCGAAGCGGCGTCCGGAACGTCTGGGTCATGAACCCCGACGGGACCAACCAGCGCCAGCTGACGGTCGAGCTGACGCCCGTCAGCAGCTTCGACACCTCGGCCGACGGCAGCCAGATCGCCTTTGCCGCCGCTGGCGTCGTGACGGTGATGGGCATCGACGGGTCCGGGCTGCGACGCCTGACCGTCGATGACGGACGACTCGAGTACGGCCCAGAGTTCACCCCGGACGACACCCATCTCACCCTCGCCCGGCGCGACCCGAGTGGCGGCGACCTGGGCCTGTGGCTGGTCCCGGCGCCGGGGACGTCGGGCAACGAGCGCCAGATCCTCGACCATGGCGCCCCGCCTCCCGGATCGGGGACGCTGACCGGGGACGGCATCAGCGACGAGGGAAGCTCGACGCCCTGGACGCCACGTCTGGCCGTCGACCCCGTGAGCGCGGTGGCGCTGGTCGTGGGGGCCGACGGCGCGCCGTGGCTCGTCGACCTCGATGTCCCCGGTACCGGCGTGGTCCCGGCCCCGATCCCCGTCCTGGTGCATGGCGCCGGCGCCCCCGTCTGGGCCCCCGGCCGAGGTGCGTTCCTCGTGGCGGGGTCGGGCGGCGATGGGCAGGTGGGCCTGTTCGGCGTCGACATCGTGGGCCACATCAGTCTCATGGCGGGAACGGCAGGAGCCGAGGGACCGATCGCCCTCGGACCCCACGAGGAGCTCGCGGTCGCCGTGCACGGCACGGCCGTCATCGAGCGCCTGCTCGTCGTCGACCGGGCGGGGAGCACCCGGACGCTGGCCGTCTCGGTCGGCCGGGTCGATCGCTGGCCGTCGTACTCGCCCGATGGCGGCGCCCTCCTCGTCGGTCGGACGGTCGTCGGCCAGCCGACCCTGTCCGACGGCATCTGGCTCATCGAAGCGGGTGGCGCCACCGAGCGCCAGCTGACCAGCGACGGCGCCTTCGCCCGCTGGATTCCGTAGGTCGCGGGGCGCGCCAGGAACGGCGCACGGCCCTGGCGGCCTGGCCGGGGAATCCGGGCTGACGTTGCGAGTTGACCCGTTCGAAGGGCGGTTGATACACTCGCCGCCGCCTTCGAACGGTCAGGTCCGCGGTCTGCCCCGATTCCCGCCCGCGGCTCGGCATCGTGGCTTGCCTTCCGACATCGTGCCCACCCGGGGCACCGCGTGCCGCCAGACGGAGCGCGCGATCCACGCCCAAGACCTGGAGGATCCCACCCCCCGATGGATGCCAGTGCGCTCCAGCTGATCATTCCCGTGGCGGGCATCGCCGCGGTCCTCTTCGCCCTCTACCTCGCCCGCGACGTGCTGTCCCGGGACAAGGGCACCCAGGCGATGCAGGACGTCGGCGACACCATCCGCGAGGGCGCCGACGCGTTCGTCAAGCGCCAGTACTCGACGATCGGGATCCTGGCCCTCGTCGGGGCGATCGTCATCGGCATCGTCATCTCCCTCGTGGAGACCAAGGATGTCGCCGATGTGCCGGCCCTCGCCGGCGGCCCGATCGGGATCATGACCGCCTTCGCCTTCCTGGTCGGCGCCGGCTGCTCGATGCTCTCGGGCATCATCGGGATGACGATCAGCGTCCGCTCCAACGTCCGGACCGCCTCGGCCGCCCAGCGGAGCCTTGTCGAGGCCGTCCAGGTCGCCATGCGCGGCGGGGCCGTCTCGGGGTTCCTGGTCGTCGCCCTGTCCCTCCTCGGGGTGTGGGGCATCTTCACCGTCTACAAGACCTTCGTCGCAGACGTGACCGTCGCCCAGGCGCCGTTCCTCATCGTCGGCTTCGGCTTCGGGGCCAGCTTCGTGGCCCTCTTCGCCCAGCTCGGCGGTGGCATCTACACGAAGGCCGCCGATGTCGGCTCGGACCTGGTCGGCAAGGTCGAGGTCGGGATCCCCGAGGACGATCCGCGCAACGCGGCGGTGATCGCCGACCTCGTCGGTGACAACGTCGGCGACTGCGCCGGCCGGGGGGCCGACCTGTTCGAGTCGACGGCCGCCGAGAACATCGGGGCCATGATCCTCGGCGTGGCGGCTTTCACGATCGCCCAGACTGCCGGCTGGCCGCATCCCGAGGCCTGGATCTTCTTCCCCCTCGTCGTCCGCGCCTTCGGCCTCCTCGCCACGATCGTGGCGATGTTCTTCATCCGGGGCAGCGAGACCGAGAACCCCATGAACATCCTGAACCGGGGCTACTGGGTCACGACCGCCCTGTCGGTCGTGGGCCTGGCCATCACCACCAACGTGATGATGAACACCGGCGGCACGTCCTCCCATGGGCTGCCGGTCTGGATCTGGTTCTTCCTGGCCGGTGTCGTCGGCCTGGCGACCTCGGTCGCCTTCGTCTACATCACCCAGTACTACACGGCTGGCAGCTTCCGGCCGGTCCGCGAGATCGCCGAGGCATCCAAGACCGGTCCCGCGACCAACATCATCAGCGGCATGGCGGTCGGTTTCGAGACGACCTTCGTGACCGCCATCTCCATCGGCATCGCCCTCATCGCCTCGCACTGGCTGGGCCAGCAGGCCGGCCTCACCAACGCCGACGGCAAGGACGTCGGGGGCATCTTCGGGACCGCCGTCGCGACGATGGGCATGCTCATGACGACCGCCTACATCCTGGCCATGGACACGTTCGGCCCGATCACCGACAACGCCGGTGGGATCGCCGAGTTCAGCCGGGCCGAGGCCGGCGCCCGCGAGATCACCGACCGCCTCGATGCGGTGGGGAACACCACCAAGGCCCTGACCAAGGGCTACGCCATCGCCTCCGCGTCGCTGGCAGCGTTCCTGCTCTTCAACGCCTACATCGACAAGGTCAACCTCATCCAGGGCAACCGCGGCGGGAAGCTCCTCACCTCGGTCAACCTCGCCGACGTCGGCGTCTTCGTGGCCGCCCTCATGGGCGCGATGCTGGTCTACTTCTTCAGCTCGCTGGCCATCCGGGCCGTCGGCAAGACGGCCCAGGCGATCATCGTCGAGGTTCGCCGCCAGTTCCGGGAGATGCCCGGCATCATGGATTACAGCCAGCGCCCGGACTACGCCCGCGTCGTGGATATCACGACCCGCGCCGCGCTCAAGGAGATGATCCTGCCGGGCGTCGTGGCGGTCGCCACGCCGATCATCGTGGGGCTCCTTCTCGGCTACGAGGCCATCGCCGGCATGCTCATGGTCGGCACCATCGCCGGCGTCATGCTGGCGACGGTCCTCAACAACGGCGGTGGGGCCTGGGACAACGCCAAGAAGTACATCGAGTCGGGCAACCTCAAGGACGACCAGGGCAACGTCCTCGGCAAGAAGACGCTGGCCCACGCGGCCGCCGTCGTGGGCGACACGGTCGGTGATCCCTTCAAGGACACGGCTGGGCCGTCGCTGCACGTCCTCGTGAAGCTGCTGGCCACGATCACGCTGGTCCTCGCGCCGCTGTTCATTCGGTAACTTGAGTGGCCCGCGACAAGGCCGCGCCTGACGAGGCCCGGCCAAGGCGCCCGCGAGCACGAGCGCGAGCGCGCTCCGAGGTCCGTGAGCGATCACGTGCAGTGGGCAACGCAGGCCCGGCCCGCCAGGCACGCCCGTAGATGGATGTCACGCTGATCCATGCGGCGATCCTCGGGATCGTGCAGGGCCTGACCGAGTTCCTGCCGATCTCGTCGTCGGCCCACCTGATCCTTGTGCCCTACCTGTTCGGCTGGCACGACGCCTTCATCGACTCGGCCGCCTTCGACGTCATGCTCCACATGGGCACCCTGATCGCGCTCCTGGCCTACTTCTGGCGGGACCTCCTGCGCCTGCTCGGCGCGTGGCTCGGATCGATCCGCGACCGGCGGATCGGCGACGATCCGGATCGCCGCCTGGCCTGGTTGCTGGTCATCTCGGTCGTTCCGGCGGCGATCCTCGGGGCGGCCCTCGAGAGCTTCTTCGACCGCACCTTCCGCGACCACGTCTCGCTGATCGCGATCTTCATCGTCGTCGGGGCCGCGCTCCTGTGGCTCGGCGAGCGTATCGGGAGTCGGTCCCGGGGCCTCGATCGGATGCGTGTCGCCGATGCCGCCACCATCGGCATCGCCCAGGCCCTGGCCCTCTTCCCGGGCATCAGCCGCTCCGGGATCACGATCGCGGCGGGCCTCTACCTCGGCCTCGAGCGCGAGGCGGCGGCCCGTTTCAGCTTCCTCATGGCGGTCCCGGTCATCGCGGGCGCCGGCCTGTGGAAGGCGCGAACCTTGATCGGGGCCGATCTCGGCGCGACCCAGGCGAACCAGCTGATCGTGGGCGTCGTGGCGGCGACGATCTTCGGCTTCATCGCCATCGCCGCCCTGCTGCGTTTCCTGCGAACGAACCCGACGACCGTCTTCGTGGCCTATCGGATCGTCCTGGCGGCCGTGGTCCTGGTGGCCTGGCTCGGGCTGTGGAACCGCTAGCCGTCTATCCGCGATGGAGGTTATGAAACAGCTCCGCCAGCGGGCCATTCGCGACCTCGTCGAGCAGCGGCCGATCAGGACGCAGCAGGAGCTGGCCGCCGCCCTTCGGGAACGCGGCTTCCGGACGACGCAGGCCACGATCAGCCGCGACGTGGCCGAGCTGGGGCTCCTCAAGGCCAGCCGTGACGGAACGCCCGCTTACGCCCTGCCGCCCCGTCTCGTCGAGGCGGAGATCTCGGGCGAGGACCGCCTCCGGCGCGTGCTGCGGGACCTGCCGGTGGAGGTACGGGAAGCCGGTCTCATCATCGTCATCCGGACGCTGCCGGGCTCCGCCCATGCCATCGCTGCCGCCCTCGATCGCGCGCGCTGGCCAGACGTCGCCGGCTCCGTGGCCGGTGACGATACCGTCTTCGTCGCGGTGGCCGACCGGGCCGCCCTCAAGCGTGTCAAGCGCCGGCTCGTCGAGTTGACGGACGGTTGAAACGACCGCCGGACATCCCCTTCGGCCGCTGGGGCGTGTCGGGTCGGCTTCGGCGCGGAGCGGCTGGCCGCGGCGACTTTGACACCCCGCAGAGCGCACGCTAGGCTACGCCCCCGGCTCGAACTCCAGCCCGCGGGACAACCCCGGAGCGCTGGGGTTCTTCCTTTTATCCGAGCCCCTGCCGCTCACGTCGCGCCCGCCCCGCTGGCGGACAGGCGGAGCCCCATATCGAGAGCTGAACCCACGTGAACAGCAAGCCAACCTACATCTCCCGCGAGGGCCTCGAGAAGCTCCGCAAGGAGCTCGACGAGACGGTCTCGATGCGGCGGCCGGAGGTCGCCCAGCGGATTCACGACGCGAAGGAGCACGGCGATCTCAGCGAGAACGCCGAGTACGAGGACGCCAAGAACGAGC
>JBEPVB010000035.1:0-21101 GCA_041691215.1 Chloroflexota bacterium | reverse complement strand
GAGAAGGCGAACACCAGCACCCCGGCCTGGATGACCGCCGCGATGGCCACGACGTTATGGCTGCCGAGGGTCTTGCCAATCCCGAACCAGTCGTCGATCCCGGGGTTGTGCGGGTAGAGCGTCGTGAGGACGAAGTACATGTTGGCCAGCGTGGCCAGGCCCGAGAGCACATAGGCAATGGTCCAGCGCGGCGACGCCGCGGCCAGGATCGCTCCGAGCGCGACCAGGGGATAGAGGTACCGCTCGTGGACCCGGGTTGGCAGGACAAAGAAGGCAATGGCCAGGACCGTGACGCCAACGAGGATCGTGAACCGGTCGGGCCGGCGCGCTACCAGGAAGCTCACCACGGCGAAGGCCAGCAGGGCAAGGGCCAGGCCGACGACGAGGGCCGGGATTGCCCCCACGGAGAAGGCCGTGGGACAGGCCGGGTTGGTGACCACATCGCAGACCCACTGCCGGTTCTCGGCGATGCCGTTGCCGCCGAACGTGACAAGGGCCCATGGATTCCAGGCGTTCACCGACAAGAACGGATACTCGCCCGTGGTCTTGAAGATCTGCTCGACGAGGCCCGGCAGCGAGAGGCCGAACGGCAGCGACAGGACGACGGCCGTGACGAGGCCGGCCGCGCCGGTCGTGAGGATCCGGATCCAGCCACGGGTGCGGGCTTCCCAGGACGCCGTGGTCCGGCGGCGGAGTGGCGCTTCCTCGTCGCCGTAGTCGCCGGCCGGCCACAACGCCCGGCGGATCGTCACCGCGGCCACGATCGGGACGAGGATCCCGAGCTGGGGCTTGATGATGGCCGCCATGACGGTCAGGATCGCCGACCGCTCGGGCCGGTCGCGCCACAGCTCGCGCACGGCCAGGAGCAGGAAGACCACGCCGAACGAGTCGACCTGGCCCCAGATGGCGCTGTCGAGCCAGGTGATGGGGTTGACCACCACGATCAGGGCCCCGAGGCGGGCCGCCCGGCGGCTGCCGCCGAGCTCGAGCGTCATCGACCAGACCAGGTAGGCGATGGCGACATCGCCCAGGATCGGCGGGACCTTGATCAGGTCCCCGACACCGCCCAGGCCCTGGCCGACGACGCCGACGAGCCACAGGACATAGAGGTAGCCGGGCGTGTAGTCGTGGAAGAACGAGCGGGAATAGAAGCCGTTGAGACCCTGGCTGGCGAGGTTTCCGGCCCAGTACTTGAAGGCGCCGATGTCGTTGTCGAAGCCGGAGCCGGGCAGGAGGTATGCGATGATGACGCGGAAGGTGAGGCCCAGCGCGAGGAGGACGAGGATGCCGCCGACGTCGTCTCGCGCCCTGGCGCGCGCCGCGACCCCGCCGCCCCGCACGGGCTCACCCGACACGGGGCCAGTCAACCGGATCGGCCTCCTGCACGAGCGATGAGGTGGATCGCAGCGTAGCACAGGGTCGAGGCCCGACCGCCCTCGGCCGATCCGGACCAACCTGGCTCGACTACCTGCCCTCGGCCCTCATCGGAGCGGCCCTCGTCGCCATCGCCCTGGCCGCCTACTGGCTGCCGGGCTCGGTTCGCTCGTACAACCATTTCGTGTGGCAGGCCTTGGCCTTCCTCGATGGCCGGGCGGCCATCCGCTGGCCAGTGCCCGGCAATGACTTCTTCCAGGACGTCCTCCCGATCCGCGATGCCAACGGCAGCCTGACGGGCTTTGGGCTCCTGCCGTTCCCTCCCCTGCCGGCGATCGTCCTCATGCCCTTGGTCGCCATCTACGGCCTGGCCACCGACGAGCGGGCGGTCTCGGTGGTCATCGGGGCCTTCGACGTCGGGCTCTGTTGGTGGGCGCTCGGGCACCTGCCGGTGAGCCGCCTGGTTCGGCTGGCCGTGACGGTCTTCTTCGGCTTCGGGACCGTGGCCTGGTACGCGGCGGGGCTCGGCACCACCTGGTTCCTGGCCCACGTCGTGTCCTTGGCCCCGGCCTTCCTCGCGGTCGGCGTGGCCCTCGCCGGCGACCGGTCCTTCGGGGCGGATGCCGAGGCCGAGTCCACCAGCTGGGATCGCAAAGCCGGCGGAGACGATGTCGCGCCTGCCAGGTCCGTCTCAGTCCTCGAGGCCATCGGCGGCACGGTCCGAGGCTCCTTCGCGGAGGTTGGCCACGGCCCGGGGACGGGCCTCGGGTTCGTCGATCGCCGGCAGGTCCTGGCCGGGTTCCTCTTCGGGCTGGCCTGCACGGCCCGCCTCACGATTGCCTTCGGGGCACCCTTCTTCATGTGCGTCGGCGGCGGCTCGTTCGCCCGAAGGTCGATCTCGGCCGGGCTCGGGGCGGCTGTCCCGATCGGCGCCCTCCTGGCCTACAACGTGGCCACGACCGGCCACCTGGTCCACCCCGGTTACGACTACCTCTACCATCTCGAGGCCAGCGGCTATGCAGCGCTCGGCTACAACCCGGCCTGGAGCATCGAGGACCTCCGGTACGTGCCCCAGAACCTCGGGATCATGCTGTTCTCGACGCCGGCCATCCTGCCAAGTCATGCGCTGAACGCGTTCGGCGGCGCTGGCGATCCGCTCTGCCTCGCCGGGTCGGCGCGCGGGCTGTTCGATCCAGGGTGCCCGACCGCCCTGCCAAAGGCGATCGGGATGAGCCTCATCCTGACCAGCCCGGCGTACCTCTACGCACTGCCGGCCCTGCGGCGCCTGCGGCGCTCCCGCCTCGTCGCCGGCTGCACCCTCGCGGTCCTGGCTATCGCGTTCGTCAACCTCATGCATTTCAGCCAGGGCTGGGTCCAGTTCGGCTACCGCTTCAGCAACGACTTCGTGGTCTTCGCCCTGCCCCTCGTCGCCCTCGGGATGTCCCGTCGGGGCGGTGTCGGGCTGCTCGCCGCCTGGCTGGTGGGCATCTCGGTCGCGATCAACTTCTGGGGCATGACCTGGGGGAACCTCCTGGGATGGTGAGCCCCTCCATCGCCACGCGACCGAGCCGGACCCGGGCAATCGGGCCGCGCATCCTGGCGGTCCTCCCGCCGCTCGTCGTGGCCCTGGCCGTGATCCTGATCGTGAGGCCCGGGCTCATGCCCGACCTCGGCTACTGGGACACCGGGGAGTTCCAGACCGTCCTGCCGATCCTCGGGACGGCCCATCCGACGGGCTACCCGACGTATGTCCTGCTCGGCTTCGTCGTCAACATTCTCCTGACCCCGCTCCGCGAACCGGCCTTCCGGATGAACGTCCTTTCCCTGCTCTGCGTCGCGGTCGCGGCGGCCGCGACGGTTCGGCTCGTCCAGCGCCTCACCGGCGTCGTTGCGCTGGCGATGGCCACCGGCCTGGCCGTCGCCCTCACGCCCTACACGTGGCGGCTGGCCACCCACGCCGACCCCCACACCCTCCATCTCGCCCTCGTGGCGACCCTCTTCGGAGTCCTCGTCCGCTGGGATGTGGCCCAACGCGCCGGCGAGGCGAGCGCGGACCGCTGGCTCGTCATCGCCGCGATCGTCTTCGGCCTGTCGGTCGGAAACCACTCGCTGACCCTCCTCCTGGCCGTCCCGGTCGGCCTCTTCGTCCTGGCCGTCGAACCAGGCATCCTGCTCCGGGGACGGCTCCTGGCCGCCTGCGCCCTGGCCCTCACCGTCAGCGTCGTGGCGGTCTACCTCGAGCTGCCGCTCCGGGCGGGACCGTTCCGGGCGCCCCTCGTGTACGCCCAGCCAGAGACCTGGGACGGCTTCTGGTACGTGGCCCTCGCCGAGCAGTTCCGGGGCTCCCTGCACGACCCTTTGGGTGACCTGCCGGCCAAGCTCGGCGACCTCGTCGGGCTGGCCCAGGCCCAGTTCGGCTACCTGGCGATCCTCATCCCGATCGGGTTCCTCGCCGCCGTCGCCCGCCACTGGCGCTACGCCCTGCTGAGCGGCAGCGCGATGGTCATCACGGTCCTCTTCAACGCCTCGTACACCAATGCCGACATCAGCCGCTATTACCTGGGGCCCATCCTCTGGGCCTGGACGTGGCTGGCCATCCTCGGCGCGGTGGTGGTGGAGCAGGTCGCCGGGTTCGGCGACGCGGACGGCGGGGGCGACGAGCCGGACGGCGGGCCCGACGGCCAGCCCGAGGCCGGGCTTGTTGCCCAGCCCGAAGGGCCGCCCCCGCGGCGATGGCTCGCCCGTTCGCCCGCGGCGTCGATCGCGGCCGCCGTCCTCGCCGTGGTCGTGCTCGTCCCGACCCTCGCCGATCTCGGGCCCCGGGCCAGGAGCGCCGACCTGAGCCAGGACCAGGCCGCCCGCCGCTGGCTCGACGCGGCCCTCGCCAACATCGACCAGAATGCCGTGGTCGTCAGCTGGTGGAGCACCTCGACGACGCTTTGGTACGCCCAGTACGTGGACCACCTGCGTCCCGATCTCTTCGTCGTCGACGACCGGACCCGTCTCGACCAGCACCTCGGAGAAGCCACGGACGTGATCGCCAGGTTCCTCGCCAGCCGGCCGGTCTACGTGATCCGGGCCAACGACCACGACCTTGGGCTCGTGAAGGCCCTGTATCGCCTCGAACCCCTGACGGCCGCCCCGGCGACGAACGTCTATCGGGTCCTCGGGCCCCTTGGGGCCGGCGGGTGAGCCGATCGGCCAGGGTCCCGGCGCTGTCGTATTTCTTCCCGGCCCATAACGAGGAAGCCAACGTCCGGGGCCTCGTGGCCGAGGCCCTGGCAACCCTGCCCGAGCTCGCCGAGACGTTCGAGATCATCGTCGTCGACGACGGCTCCCGGGATGCCACGCCGCGGATCGCGGACGAGCTCGCGGCGGCCGATCCTCGTGTCAGGGTCGTCCACCACGCCCGCAACCTTGGCTACGGGGCGGCCCTCCGGTCGGGCTTCGCCGCCTCGCGCCACGACCTCCTGGCCTACACCGACGGTGATCGCCAGTTCCACGTCGTCGATCTGGGCCGGCTGACGGCTCGCCATCTCGAGGGCGGCGCCGATGTCATCGTCGGCTATCGGATCAAGCGCGCCGATCCCCTCGTCCGGACGCTCTACGCCAGGGCCTATCGGCTGGCCAACCGAATCTTTTTCGGCCTCCGGGTCACCGACGTCGATTGTGCCTGCAAGCTCTTCCGGCGCGACGCGCTGGCCGGTATCAGCGTCGAATCCGGGGGCGCCTTCTTCTCGGCCGAGCTCCTGATCAAGCTTCGGGCCGCCGGGCGCCGGGTCGTCGAGGTCGGGGTCCCGCACTATCCCCGGACGGCCGGGTCACCCACCGGCGCACGGCCAGCCGTGGTCCTCCGCGCCGTGCGCGACTTCTGGTCCCTCCGGCTGCGCTTGTGGGCAGCCCCGCGGCGGGCCCTGGGCCGCGGCGAGCCGATCCTCCGGGAGGGTTGAGCGCCTCGTCAGCCGGAGCGGCGCCCCGATTCGCCTGAGCCTGAATCCTTGTCGAGCGAGTTGATGAAGTCCCGGAACATCTCGAGGCGCTCGTCCACGACCGCCTCGCCCAGCGACTCGAGCGGGACCTCCCGACGATAGTCGCGCTCGATGCCCCGCCGGCCCGTGCCGGCACTGCTCGCGCCCTCGACGGTCTCCTCGTCGCCATCGCCCGGATCGGCGCTCAGGCCGGCCTGCTCGAGGACCTCGTCGTCGACGAGGATCCGGGTCGAGGTCCGGACGGCCAGGGCGACGCAATCGGACGGGCGGGCATCGAGCTCCACGATCTGGCCGCCGTGCTCGAGGTACAACCGGGCGTGATAGGTCTCGTCGGCGAGCTCGGAGATGACGATCCGGTCGATCCGCACGCCGAGCGTCTCGAGAGCCGAGGCGAAGAGGTCGTGGGTCAGCGGCCGCTCGGCGTTGATCCCCTGGAGGCGCATGGCGATCGAGCTCGCCTCCCAGGCGCCGATCCAGATCGGCAGGTAGCGCTCTCGCTCCGCGTCCTTGAGGATGACGACGTGGCGGTTGGAGAGCATGTGGACGCGAACGCTCTCGACCACCATCTCGACGAGACGCCCCATGCCCGGATTATCCACCCGACCGGCCGCCTCGCGGGCCGCCAACCCGGACGATCAGGCCCACGAGCGCGCCGGCCACGAAGCCGCCGATGTGGGCGAAGAAGGCCACCTCGCCCTGGGCGGTCGCAGCTCCCAGGCTGGCCACTCCGTCGAGGAGCTGGAGGAGGAACCAGAAGCCGAGGAGGATGATCGCCGGCACGTCGATCAGCTGGGCCAGGAAGCCCAGGAAGACCAGGCTCGTGATCCGGGCCCCCGGATAGAGCACGATATAGGCACCCAGGGTCGCCGCGATCGCCCCGGACGCGCCGACGAGGGGGACGCCGGAGGTCGGATCGATGAGGACCTGGGCGAGGGCCGCGATTGCGCCGCCGCTGAGGTAGAAGGCCAGGTAGACCAGCCGCCCCAGGCGGTCCTCGACGTTGTTGCCGAAGATCCACAGGAAGAGCATGTTGCCCAGCAGGTGAGACCAGCCGGCGTGGAGGAACATGCTGCCCAGGATTCCTCGCCCCGCCAGCCACGGGTCGCCGGTCCCTCCGAGGGCCGCCGAGATCCGGCTCGGGACCGCGCCCCACTCGGTCAGGAACCGGTCGAGGGCGGCATCCCTGCTGGGTCCGCTCGAGACCGCGAGCTCGACCATGAAGACGGCTGCGCAGGCCGCGATCAGGGCAACCGTGATGATCGGCGTCCGCCGCGTGGGGTTGGCGTCCCGGAGCGGGATCATGGGGGGCTCGGCGTCAGGGGCGGACGGCGGACCGGCCGGCGGTCAGGGTGCCGTGGTGGTCGCTGCTGACGGCTTGACGCTCCCGGATGGGTGGGGCACGGCGGTCGCGCCGGGAGCGCTCGTGGCCGGCTCGAGGACCGCCCGGTACAGGCCGGTGGCCGTGATCCAGACGACGGTGTCGGGCGCGTCGGCGATCCCGGGCTCCATGTACCAGCCCCGAACCTCGCTCCAGACCTTGCTCCCGCCGGCGAGCCGATACTGCTCGACGTAGGTGCCGTTGGCCTTGAGGTAGGCGACGAGCCGGGCATTCTTGGGATCGTAGCCGTAGATGCGGCCCGCGCGGCGGTCGGATCCGGACATCAGGACGGTGAAGGACGGGGCGACGCGCAAGGCCGTGTCGGGCAGGGCGTTGGCCTGCCAGCCTTCGGTCGTGCCGCCGATGACCCGCAGGATCTTGCCCGTGTCGGCGATCCAGATGTCGCCGTCGATATACAAGCTGGTGATGCCGTCGACCGGCCGCGGCGTGGTGAACCGCTTCGACGGGGCGCCCGGGAAGCCGGCGCCGTCCGCGGCAGGAGCGTAGGCGAGGATCTCCTGGGCCGACTTGTCGACGATGTAGAAGTTATAGAGGCCGGCCCGCGCGTCCCGGACGAAGGTGCCCATGGCCAGGAGGTCGTTGCCCCACTCGGCCGAGCCGGTGATGGTGACCTTGTTGGTCGTGCCCCGGCCGCTGGCATCGGCCGGATTCCAGCGCCACAGGATGTTCTTGGCGTCGAGGATCAGGAGATCCGGGCCGCCCACGGTGATCATGACCGGGGCGGCCTCGGTGATGCCCTTGGCCTTCGAGCCTTCGCGAAAGATCGCCACCGCCTTCTTGTCGGCAAGGCCGATCCGGTAGACCGAAGCCGACTTCCGGTCCAGGACGTACGGCGCGCCGTCGGGGCCGCGGACGAGCGCCCGGAGATCGACGCCCGGCGTCGGTGCGAAGCCGAACTGCGGGATCGCGGTGACGTTGATGACCCCGTAGAGGCGGTCGAGACCGCCGACGACCTTGGTCCGGACCGGCGCGATGGCGCTGGCCGCGATGCCCGCCTTGCTGGCCGTGTTCAGCTGGCTCAGGGCATCGGTCAGGAGCTCCTTCGCCGTCTTCGGGTCGTTGGCGACCAGGTCGATGCCCGGCCCGAAGACCCGGTCCACGTCCTTCTGGGCATCCTTGAGGGCCTGCTGGCCCACCTCGGCCGAGGCGATCACCCGACCAGGCGAGGGTCGATTGCCGAGGAACGAGACGGCCAGGCCCAACGAGCCGGCGACGGCGACGAAGACGAGGATCGCGACCGCCGCCCTTCGCTGCATCTCGCGACGGGCGCCCATCGAGGTGACCCGCCGGGGCGCGGGCGAGCGTGCCGGCATGGCGTCCTGGACGCGGACGAGGAAGCGCCCCAGCGCCCCGCCGGCGGCCAGTCTCGCCCGGCGTGCCCCGGCCTGGGCGGCCGTCACGCCGTCGATCACGGCATCGGCGAGGGGGATCGGCGAACGGTCGGGCGCCCCGGCCAGGGGCTCCGGCGGCCTGACCGCAACGAGCGTCCGGGGCGCCTTGGCCATCGAGGATTCGCCGACCTCGATGACCAGGGCGCCGTCGCTGCCCGAGCCGCCGGCGGCGGCGAACTGCTGCTGGAGATGCTCGATGGCGGGCTGGGGATGAAGGGTGACGAGGGCGTCCTTGAGCTCGTCCGGCCCGAGGCGGGTCATGACGTTCGGGGACACGAGGGCGAGCTGGTCCCCGACGCTGATCTCGCCCCGCCAGACATCGGGCTCCAGGTCGACCGTGGGCAGCCCCCGGTCCCGATCCGGGTCCGGGAGGGTGCTCAGGCGGGCGCCGCGGCTCAGGTAGGCCTCCGCGGGCCCCACGGTGGCGACGTACAGCTCATGGTCGCGGACGACGGCGATGGCGACCCCGATGGGCGCCCCAGGCTGGGCCTTGCTGCCGGCCGTTCCGAGGGCCGATCGCTCGCGGGCATGGGCGAGTCGCTTGTTGGCCGCCAGGATCGCCTTGATGAGGCAGACCCGGATCCCGGCCGACTCGTCGTAGTAGTACTCGTGGCGGATCACGTCGGCGACGAGCCGGGTGGCCTCCCGGGCGCGCGGGCCGGGAACCATCGAGGTCACGAGCAGGTAGAGCTGGCCCTTCGAGCGCGCCCGCGAGCCGACCGTCGGCTCGACCACGAGAATCGTGTCGGGCGAGTCAGGGAGGCGGTCGCCGTCGGCAAGGACGCCGAGCTTCATCTGGAATCGGGGGGCCAATGCGAGCCTCTACCGGGTCTGGGTCGGGTGGCCGGGGCGGGATTATCGCACGTGAGCGCTGGCGGTCAGTCTCCCCGTGACGGCTGGTGCCCTCGGACCGTGACGCGCAGCTCCGTCACCGGGCCGCCGGCGGGGGCGCTCCGGAACGCCTCGACGAGCTGCCTGGCGTGGAGGCGTAGCTCCTGGGCCACGATCGGGGCATCTGCCTCGATGAGAAGTGCCTCCCCTTCGATCCTCAGGGCCCGGCAGGCACCGTGGGCGGCCGGCGCACGCTCGGCGATGATGGCGTCGAAGGTCGCCACGGCTCGCGCCCGCCGGAGCTCGTCGGCCAGGCCCAGACGGGCCGCGGCGCTCGGGATCAGGTCGCCGATCCGCGACATCGGGCCGCGGCGGGCGGCGGCTTCCCCATCGTCGTCGTCCCGGTCGCTCACGCCGGCACCGCCCGCGTCGGACCGGTCAGGGTCGTCCCGCCCGCGGGATCGACGCGCCACGTGTTCGCGATCGCGAGGAGCGCCGGGTCGAGGTCGTCGAGGGTGGTCGTGGTCACGAACGCCTGGGGCAGCTCGGCGATCCGCCGGACGAGATGGGAGCGTCTTTCCGGGTCCAGCTCGGAGAAGACGTCGTCCAGGAGCAGGAGCGGCGCCCGCCCGTCGAGGGCCGTCAGGAGGTCGAGCTCGGCGAGCTTGAAGGCCAGGATCGCGGTTCGCTGCTGGCCTCGCGATGCGAACCCCGCCAGGTCCCGCTCGTCGAGGACAAAGGACAGGTCGTCGCGATGCGGCCCGACGAGCGTGGTCCCGTTCCAGGCCTCCTTCTCGGCGGTCTCGGCCAGCCGCCGCTCGAGGGCCTCGCGAGCCCCCTCCCCGGGTCGCTGCGGAGCGTTGGTCTGGTAGCGCACCGTCAGCCCGGCCGCGGCCGCCTCTTCCGGGGCGATCTCGGCGTGGGCCGCCCGGAGGGGGCTGGCCAGCTCGTAGAGGGTCCGGAGCCTGGCCTCGACGATCTCCGCGCCGGCGTCGAGGAAGGGCCCGTCCCAGTACCGGAGCTCGCTCCGCTCGGCGGTCTCCTCGCGGATCGCCCGGAGGAGGCCGTTCCGTTGCTGGAGGGCCCGCGTGTACGTGGCCGTGGCGGCGCCGTAGGCCGGGAATCGGCCGGCGGCGATCCGGTCGATGGCCGCCCGGCGCAGGGACGGCGAGCCGGCGATCAGGAGCATCTCCTCGGGCGCGAAGACGACCACCCGGAGAGCAGATGCGAGGGAGGCCGCCCGGCGAGGCACGCCGTTCACCCGGATCCGCTTGCGGCCGCCGCCGGCCGCCGCCGCGCTGCCGGGCCGGACGAGCGCCACCTCGAGGGCCTCCCCGTTCACCGCCCCCTCGACTCGGGCGATGTCGGCGCCCCAGCGGATGAGGTCCAGGTCGGTCGTCGTCCGGTGGGAATGGCCCCAGGCCAGGAGGACGATCGCTTCGAGGAGGCTCGTCTTGCCGGCCGCGTTGGGGCCCCACAGGAGCTGCGGTCCAGGCCCGAACTCGACATCGAGGGCGACATAGCCCCGGAGATCGGCCAGCCTGATGGTCGAGAGCGTGGCCGGCTCTAGGACGTGGTGCGGACCGGCATGACGACGTGCACGTACCGGTCGTCGCCGATCGGCTTGAAGACGCCGGGCGCCAGGGGACCCTGGAGCTCGATCGCGAACTGCTCCGCGGCGACGTTCGTCAGGACATCGGCCAGGTACTTGGCATTGAAGGCGATGGTCGTCCCGTCGCCCTCGACGGTCGCCTCGACCTGGCCGACGTGGTCGCCGATCTCGGCGTTGGCGCTGACCGTGATGCCGGCCTCGCCGTTCGTCCCGAACTGGAGCTTCACGATGTTGGCCGACTCGTGGGCGATGAGGGCTGCCGGCCGGACCGCCCGGAGGAGCTCCTCGCGATCGAGGACGGCCCTCGTCGTGTGGGTCGTCGGCATCACCGACTGGTAGTTCGGGAACTGGCCGTCGATCAGGCGACTGACCAGGTCGACGCCCTCGAGGTGGAAGAGGATCTGGTTGCGGGCCTGGGCCAGGACGATCTCGACCGGCGTGTCGTTGTCGGCGAGGACCCGCATGAGCTCGTTGAGCGCCCGGGCCGGCACGACAACACTGGTGTCGGGGACCGTGTCGAGGATCGGCACGGTCTTGACCGCGATCCGGTAGTTGTCGGCGGCGGCGAGGGTCAGCGTCTCGCCCTCGAACCGGCAGAGGACCCCGGTCAGGATCGGCCGGGCCTCGTCGCTGGCGGCGGCGAAGGCGGTTTCCTCGAGGGCCTGGCGGAGGACGTTCTGGGCGACCCGCGTCGTGGGCCGCTCGCCGGTTGTCTGGATGGCCGGAAACTCCTCGGCGTCGATGCCCTTGAGATGGGACTCGAACCGGCCGCAGCGGAGGTCGAGTGTCTCGCCGCTTCCGAGCTCGAGGTCGATCCGATCGCCGCCCTGGAGGGAGTTGACGAGGTCCGTCAGGAGCTTGGCCGGCACCGTCGTTGCGCCGTCCGTCTCGATCTTGCCGGGCACCCAGTAGGTGATGCCGATCTCGAGGTTGGTGGCGGTCAGCTTGAGGCCGGCGTCCTCGGTCCGGAGCAGGACGTTGGCGAGGACGGGCAGCGTGCTTCGCGTCGAGACGGCACGGCTGACGACGGACAGGCCGCGCGCCAGGTTCTCCTGCATGACCGAGAGCTTCACGTCGGGGTCCACTCCACAGCTGGTGCGTTGACGGACGAGGTGATGGTACCGGCGCGGCGTGGTCGGGCGGGCGGGGGCGCGCTCGCGGGTGCCATCCCGGGGGCACCACCGGCCGAGCCGCCGCGTCCCGGTTGGGCGTTTTCTGCCGCCGGATGGGGCAAACCGTATCTCTGTGTATCTTCCTCCATTCTCAGGAGCTCGTCACCGTCATCATCATGGTGTGGACACGGTGGACGGCCGCGCTCCCGTCCGTTCGAGGGGGCGGTGCGCATGTCGCGATCCACGGTGGAGGGACGGCCGGATCGGCGACCAAACGCGAAGGTCCGGGAGCTGTGCCTGTGGACGGCCGGCCGCGCCACCGGCCGGCTGATGGCCGCCGTCCACACGACGGGACCAGGTTGTGCGCTGCGCCCGAGGCTGGTCCACCCCTGACCTGATGGGTTCTCCACGTCTGACCGCGGTGTCGTCCACCGACCGCGGCGTCGTCCGAGGGAACCGGCCGGGAATTGGAAATCAGGGGACGGGCGTCCGGGCCCGTCAGTCGGCGTAAATCAGCTCGCGGACGGCAGAGATCTCGCGGCGGAGCTCGTCGTTGGCCCCCGCCTCGCGGGTGATCTTGTCGCAGGCATGGAGGACCGTGGAGTGGTCCCGGTTGCCCAGCTCGGCCCCGATCCGGAGGAGGGAGACGTCGGTCTCCTCGCGCATCAGGAACATCGCGATCTGGCGAGGCACGACGATGGCCTTGTCCCGCTTCTGGCCCTTCAGCGCATCGAGCCCCACACCGTAGTAGTCCGAGACGGCCTTGACGATGCGCTCGGGCGTGATCTGGCGCTTCTTGGGGTTGTAGAGGACGTTGGAGAGGACGGCCTGGGCGAGCTCGATGGAGATGGGCATGGCGCCCATCGAGGCGTAGGCCACGATCCGGTTGAGGGCGCCCTCGAGCTCCCGGATGTTGCTGACGACCTTGCGGGCGATGAACTCGATGACATCGGACGTGATCGGGACCGCACCCTCCTCGGCCTTGGCCCGGAGGATGGCGATGCGGGTCTCGAGATCCGGGGCCGTGAGGTCGGCGATGAGGCCCCATTCGAAGCGGCTGCGGAGGCGCTCCTCGAGGGTCAGGATGGCCTTGGGTGGCCGGTCCGAGCTCAGGACGATCTGCTTGCCGTCCTCGTGGATGGCGTTGAAGGTGTGGAAGAACTCCTCCTGGGTCCGCTCCTTGTCGGCGATGAACTGGATGTCGTCGATGAGGAGGAGGTCGATCCGCCGGTAGCGGCCCCGGAACTCGTCGATCTTGCCCTGCTGGATGGAGGTGATGAACTCGTTGGTGAACTTCTCGGAGGTCGCGTACACGACCCGCTTGCGGGGGAACTTGGCCATCACCTGGTTGCCGATGGCATGCATCAGGTGGGTCTTGCCCAGGCCGACCCCGCCGTACAGGAAGAGCGGGTTGTAGGCGTGGCCCGGCCGTTCGGCCACGGACAGGCTGGCCGCATGGGCGAGGCGGTTGGCCGAGCCGACGATGAAGTTGGCGAAGGTGTAGCGCTGGTTGAGGTTGGTCGCCCCGCCTTCGCCGCCGACGCGGGTCGCCTCGACCCGGACATGCTGGGTGCTCGGCTTCGCCAGGGCGCGTTCCGGGACGAGGAGCGTTGGGCTCGGCGGCGCTGCGGCACCCGCGTCGTCGGTGTCGTCGGCCCCGGCGTCGGGGGCGGTCCCGACCACGAACTCGACCTGGACGCTGTAGCCGACGATGCGAGCCAGGGTGGACGAGATCAGGGATCGGTAGCGGCTCTGGAGCCAGTCCTTGGCGAAGCCGTTCGGAACGGCGATCCGGAAGCGGTTCTCGTCCACGTCGACGAGCGTGGTATCGCGGAGCCAGGTCTCGAAGTTAGCCGGGGAGAGGGACACCTGGAGCTCACCGAGCGCGGCTCTCCAGACCTGCTTCGCATCCATTCGTCGATGACGGCTCGCTTTTGGGGGGCTGCGATGGACGAGCGAATCGAAGCACGCCGGGGCGCGCGCCTGGACCGCCTGCGGTTGGTCGCGGGAACGCCGGACGCCGGTCTCCGGCCGACTTCCGGCCCTGTCACCAGGTCCGCGAAACGGGCGGGCGGGGTGGCGAGGGCCACGAAAGATAGCACCGTGCACCGGGCCTCGCAAGGCGATTCCGCGATACCCCCCGGGGGTATCGGTGCGACGGGCTCGCGGCGTCCGTCCTGGGACCCCGGGACCCAGGTCGGGAATCCCGCGAGGTGCCCTCGCGCGGGCAGCATTGGCGTGTTTGACACCCCTTCGGGGCCCGTCCTATCATCCCCCGGACGACGAACGCGCCAGCGCCGATGGGCGCCGAGGCGCGTTTGTGTGCCTCTAGGGGTCAACGACCGACCAACACCCCGAGGCCTGATGGAGAGGATCCCGCGCAGCCCCGATGAAGCAGACCTACCAGCCCAAGAAGCGACATCGCGCCAAGGAACACGGCTTCCGCGCCCGGATGAAGTCCACCGGCGGCCGCCGAGTCCTGGCCGCTCGCCGGGCTCGCGGTCGGAAGCGTCTGACGGTCTGACGGACGGGCGCGCCCGATCCCGGGCGCGCCTCGTGATGCTCTCCCACCCTCAGGACTTCGCGGCGCTCCAGGAGCGCGGGACCATGCGGTCCCATCCACTCCTGGCGGCGCGGATCTTGCGGACTGACCTCGAGATGACACGGTTCGCCATGGCGACCGGTCGGGTGCTCGGCTCGGCGGTCGTCCGGAACCGAATCCGGCGGCGGATCCGGGAAGTGCTGCGGGCGCTCGAGCCGAACATCCAGCCCGGCTGGGATGTCCTCCTCATCGCCCGGCCGGCGCTCATCGCCGCCGACCATGAAACGCTCGTGACGACGCTCCGCCGGCAGCTCGCCCGCGGCGGCGTCCTGGGAGGAAGCAACGGTTGAAGCGGTTCGGGATCGGCTTGATCCACCTGTACCGATTCCTGTTCTCGTGGCTTCCCTCATCGTGCCGCTTCGAGCCGACCTGCTCCCGCTACACGGAACAGGCAATCGGGCGCTACGGCCTCATTCGAGGCAGCTGGATGGGGGCTCGGCGGATCGCGAGCTGCCACCCCGGCAATCCCGGCGGCTACGACCCCGTGCGCTGAGCGAAGGAACCACGACTTGACCCTTTTCTCCCGGCTGTCCCGCCTGGGCCCGGCCCTCCTGCTCCTGCTGCTGGTCGTCGTGGTCGCTGCCTGCGTGCCGGGCGCCAGCCAGTCCCTGCCGCCGGGCGTCACGCCCTCGCCGTCGCCGGTGGCCACGCTGCCGCCGGCCGCGGTCGCCCTGGCTCCCGCTGCCTTGCACGCCGATCCGTTCAGCCTTCTGGCCTGGCTCTTCACCCCCATCTTCCAGTTCTTCTTCATCCTCCTCGTGGTCCTGTTCAACCTGACCCACAACATCGCGGTCGCGATCATCCTGATGACCATCCTCATCAAGGTCGTCCTGATCCCCGTCTTCCGGCGCCAGCTCGTGTCGACCAAGCGGATGCAGCTGATCGGACCCGAGGTGAAGGAGCTCCAGCGGCGCTACAAAGGCGACCGGGTCAAGATCCAGCAGGCCACCGCCCAGCTGTACAAGGAGCGCGGCGTCTCGCCGGCCGGCTGCCTGCCGGCCTTCGGCCAGATGCTCCTCCTGATCCCGCTCTACTCAGTCTTCAGCCAGGGCCTCCAGAACTACAACCCCCAGGCGATGATGGACGTCTTCGGGGTCAAGCTCCTCGACCTCGGCTGCCAGGCCGCGCCGATCCTCGACGCCACCAGGCAGCACGTCCTCAACCCCTGTCTCACCCCGACGGCGTTCGGGGTCAACTGGGGCGTGCCGGAGGTGATCATCGGGACGGCCGGCTCCCTCTTCTCGGGCTTGAGCCTCCTGGCCGTGATCTCGTCGCTCGTCCAGTTCATCGCCTCGCGCATGACCATGCCGCCGAGCGCCGCCAACGGGGCCGACGACGCGAACGTCAAGACCCAGCGCCAGATGGCGATCTTCCTGCCCTTCATCTCGCTCATCTACGGCAGCATCCTGCCGGCCGGCCTGTTCCTCTACTGGATCGTCTCGACGGTCTTCTCGATCGTCCAGCAATACCTGATCATCGGCTGGGGCGGGATGTTCCCGATCTTCGGCTGGACCCCCGGCTTTGCCGAGGGACACACACCGCGCTTCCCGGTCGCCGGAGTCTCGGCGCCGACAACCACCACGCGCGCGGCGGGAGCGCCCGCGCGAACCAAGACCGAACGGTCGTCCCTGGACCGATCCGCGTCCGCGGCGGCAACGATCCGCCAGCGCGGCCGGCAGGGTCGACGAGGGAGACGACGCTGAAGATGAAAGCCCTGGTGTCATGAGCGCGTACCGAGAGTTCACCGGCAAGACCGTCGAGGAGGCCCTTCGACAAGCACGCGAGGCCTTCAACGCCGGCCTCGACGACATCGACTTCGAGATCCTGACCCCCGGCAGCCGCGGGGTCCTGGGCATGGGCGCCGAGCCCGCCCGCATCCTGGCCGTGCCGCGGTCCGAGCTCGGCGGCGCTGCACCCAAGCGCGAAGCCGCGGCCTCGCGCCCGCTTCCGGCACCGCCGCCTCGCGAGGATCGGGACGACCGACCGTCGTTCGACCGCGACCGCGGCCCGCGCCGCGATGACCGAGGTCCGGATCGGGGGCCCCGGCGTGACGACCGACCGCGCTTCGACGACCGCGGCCCCCGCCGCGACGACCGACCGCCGGTGGCCGCGCCGCGTGACGACCGACCCGCCCGTGACGACCGGCCACCCGGAGACCGACCAGCCCGCGACGACCGGCCCCGTGACGACCGACCCGACCATGGCCCTCGCCGCGACGACCGTCCCGATCGGGGACCCCGCCGCGACGATCGGCCCCGCCGCGACGATCGCCCGCCGCGAGAGGACCGTCCGCCAAGGGACGATCGACCGCGCGGCGGCGGTGACCTGACCGAGCGCGAGGCAGCCGAGGTCAATGCCCTGCGCGGATCCGTGGCCGCCGAACGGGCCGAGCTCGAGGCCGCCGAGGCGTCCCCCGAGGCACTCGCGGCGGGCAAGCTCATCCTCGAGAAGCTCCTTGCGATGATGGGCTTCACGGTGGTGGTCAGCGTCGAGGCCTCGGAGACGAGCCGGCTCAACGTGACCGGCGAAGGTGATGAGCGAGAGGCCCTCGGCGCCCTCATCGGCCGCAAGGGCGAGCGCCTCAGCGCCCTCCAGCACATCGTGAACCTGATGCTCTCCCGCGAGATGGGCGCCTGGACCCGCGTCCTCGTCGACGTCGAGGACTACCGCGGCCGCCGTGAACGCCAGCTCCGGGAGATCGCCGAGCGGGCCGCCCTGCGGGTGATCGAGACCGGCAAGATGCTGCAGCTGGAGGCCATGCCGGCGCTCGAGCGGCGCTGGGTCCACCTGGCCCTGCGGAATCATCCGGAGGTCGCGACGCAGTCGATCGGCGAAGAACCGAACCGTCGGATCATCGTCCTGCCCCGGGTCAGCTGAAACAATTCGCCACTCGTGGGGGGACGGTTGGGGGGACCCGTGAGGATGACGCCGCCGTCACGCTCCCTGGGGAGCGCGCGTCAACCTCCCGCGCCGGGCACGCCCGGAGCGCATGGGCCGGCATCGGCCACGTCTCGGGGATAAGCACGCATATGGACAACGAGCTCGCAATCGGCGAGACCGCAGAGCCTGGGATCGGCCGCCCGGCCGCCCCCGGCCTCGAATCGCCGGTCGAGGTCGCCCCGAGCGGCGAGATCGGCCAGCCACCGCAAGCCTCCTCGCGCTCGCGGCGGACCGCGATGCGCTTTGCCCTCGCCTTTGGGTTCGGGCTTCTCGCCGTCCTCGCGGTGTCCGCGGGCGCCCTGGCGGCCTACGAATCCTCGAATGCCGGACGGATCGTGCCCGGCGTTCACGTCGGCTCCCTCGATCTCTCGGGCCTCAGCCCGTCCGAGGCCGCATCGCGCCTGCGAGCCACCTACGACGCGCTCGGCAACGGCAAGCTCACCCTCACGGCGGGCGATACGACCCGGACGGTCACCTACGCCGATCTCGGGCGACGCGTGGACGTCGACACGGTCGTCGCCGAGGCCCTCTCGGTCGGTCGGGGCGGCCCGGCAATCGAACGGATCGCCTCGAATATCAGGATCCTCGTCAGCGGCGTCGACATCGCGCCCCGGGCAACGCTTGAGCGGGCTGCCTTGCGCTTCGAGATCGCGGCCCTCGCCAGCAAGGTCGATACCCAGGCCGCGGATGCCACTGTTGCCGCCGGCCCGACGGGCTTCGTCGTCACTCCCGGGACCGTTGGTCAGAGCGCCGACATCGACGCGGCCCTCCGCGCGGCCGAGACCCTCCTTGCCGACCCCGCGGCGCCGGCCGCGGTCGGCGTCGAGCTCCGCATCGCGAGGACCGATCCCAGGGTGACCACGGCCGAGGCCACCGCCGCCCGGGATGCGGCCAATCGGATCGCCGCCGACGTGGCCCTCGTCCAGGGCAGCGAATCGTGGACGATCAAGGGCACGGACATCCGGGGCTGGATCACGTTCGCCAAGGCGGCCGACGGCAGCTACGGCCCGGTCGTGGCCAGGGACGGCCTCGAGGCGGGCCTGGCGAAGGTCGCCAGGACCGTCGCCGTGACCCCGGTCAACGCCACGTTCCTCCTCAGCAACGACAAGAAGGTCATCGGCGTCACCACCGCCAAGGACGGCCGGGCCCTCGACATCCCGAGCACGGAGGCAGCGCTGGTACAGCTCATCGATCAGCGAGTCATCGGGCTGACCGTCTCCCGCGTCCCGATCAGCCTGACCACCATTGAGCCGAACCTGACGACGGCCGAGGCAACCGCCACGGCACCTCTCATGAAGCCCGTCTCCGAATGGACCACCTACTTCTTTCCGGGGATCAAGAACGGCAACGGCGCGAACATCTGGATCCCGGCCCGGGACATCGACGGCCAGGTCGTCCAGCCGGGTCAATGGTTTGACTTCTGGAAGGCCATCGGACCGGTCACCCGGGCCCACGGCTACAAGGACGGCGGCGCGATCATCGACGGCCACACCGAGCCCCAGGGCGCCCTGGCCGGCGGTATCTGCTCCTGCTCGACGACGATGTTCAATGCCGCACTCCGGGCGGGCATGCAGATGGGTGCCCGGCGCAACCACTACTACTACATCGACCGGTACCCGCTGGGGCTCGACGCGACCGTCTTTCAGAGCAGCTCCGGGTCCGTCCAGACGATGACCTGGCGGAACGACACCAGCGCCCCGGTCCTCATCCGCAGCTACCGCTGGCGCGCGGGCGGCAGGGGCTACGTGAAGTTCGTCCTGTGGTCGGTACCGTCGGGGCGGAAGGTCATCATCGGCACGCCGACGGTCAAGAACATCAAGCCTGCTTCCGACACCGTCGTGTACACGACCAGCCTGGCCCCCGGCGTCCGTAACCGGATCGAGTTCCCGGTCGATGGCAAGGACGTCTGGCGGACGGTGACGGTCACCGACGCGAGCGGCAAGATCATCCATCAGACGACCTACTACTCGCACTACTCGCGGGTCACGGGAGTCCTCCAGATCGGGAAGGCCGCGGCCCCCGCGGCTCCGGCGCCGCCCGCGGCCCTCGCCCCCCACTAGGCGTACTTCGGCCCGAACTGGGCGCCCTCGCCTGGCGGCGTTATGCCGCGGGACTTCTGGCTCTCAGCCGGCGGCCGCTCGATCCTCGGCCTGGCAGACCGGGCACAGCCCGAAGAGCTCCAGGCGATGGACATCGATCAGGTAGCCGCTCTCGTTCGCGATGCGGCTGACGATCGGGCCGAGGCCGGCGTCGTCGACATCGGTCGCCCGGCCGCAGCGGGCGCAGACGACGTGATGGTGGTGGGCCACGGGCTCGCAGGCGATCCAGGCGTGGTCACCCGACGGGAGGTCGATCCGCTCGATGGCCCCGACCGCCTCGAGGACGTCGATCGTCCGGAAGATCGTGGCCCGCCCGACATCAAGGTTGCCGGCGGCCGCGTCATCGACGAGATCGGCCGCCGTGAAGTGCCCGGTCCGGCGCCGGATGAGCTCGGCGCCGGCCCGCCGTGGGCCGGTGAGGCGGTAGCCGGCCCGATCGAGGGCGGCGAGGGGTGCGACGGGAGGCTGGGCGAGTGCGTCCATGATCCGGACAGGATACCCGGCGGGGATCCTGGTTCCGCATCGGCACCCCGCCGCGCGATCTTCAGGCGCCCTGGCCGCCGTTGCCGGCGAGGGCGATGAGGTCCATGGCCGCGTCGATGGGGATCGCGAAGCCGAGGCCCGCGGCCGAGGTCGAGACCGCCGTGTTGATGCCGATGACGTTGCCCGTGGCATCGAGGAGGGGACCGCCGCTGTTACCGGGGTTGATGGCGGCGTCCGTCTGGATGAGGTTGGTCAGGGTGGTCTGGCGGCGGGTCAGCTCATCGGTGACGGTGACCTCGCGACCGAGCCCCGACACGATGCCTTCGGTCACCGTTTCGGTGTAGGTCCCCAGGGGACTGCCGATGGCCAGGGCCACCTGGCCGACCTTGAGGGCGGCCGAGCTGCCGAGCGTTGCCGCCGTCAGGCCGGGAGCGTCGATCTTGATCAGGGCCAGGTCGTTGTCGGTCAGCTTACGGACGATCGTCGCCGGGTAGGTGTGGCCGTTGAGGAGCTGGACCGTCAGCGTGGAGCTGCCCTGGACTACGTGGCGGTTGGTGAGGATGTAGCCGCTGGTCGTGAGGATCACGCCCGAGCCGACGCCCGAGACGCTCTGGCCGAAGGGCGAGAAGCCCTGGGTCGAGATGCCGTCGGCGGTGATCGTGACGACCGCTGCCCGAGCCCCGGCGACGACTGCGGTGAGGTCGGACGAGCTGATCGTGGTCGACACGGTCGTCGAGGCGGTCTTGCCCGTGATCGGGGCCGTCGTCGCGGCCGGCGCGGCGTTCCGGAGCACGACGGCCGTGGCCGTCGAGGACAGGACCGCGGAGAGGATCGAGATAGCGAGGATCGCCACGAGAGGGCTGCCGCGTCGGGGACGCCGTTCCGGCCGGGGGGCGGGCGCGAATAGAACGTCGGACGCTGATGCGACGTCCGCCGTGGGGCCCTCCGGTACGAGGTCGGGCGACTCGGCGGCGAGGCCGGGAGCCGGTTCAGGCCCCGGGCCAAAATCCGGCTCGGGTTCGGTGAACATCGGCTCGGGCTCGGGTGGGGTCGGCGGGTTGAACATGGTTCAGGCTCCTGGATCTCAACGTATGGCTCGAGTACAAGCCCCGACGCTGAGATCGGCATGAGAGCGTTCGCGCACCGATCGTGCTACATCGGACACCGGACCACCCGCCAGCTTGCACGCCTTGGCCCGGGATGGCACGGTAGGACCGGCCGCCCGGCCTCGAGCAAGACTCCCCGTACGTCGATCCGATCGACGGCCAC
>JBEPVB010000034.1:0-21284 GCA_041691215.1 Chloroflexota bacterium | reverse complement strand
CCCCCCCCCTCGCGCGCCCCCCCCCCCCCCCCCCCCCCCCCCCCCGGGCGGCGGCCCCTTGCGCGTGCGGCGGGGGGGGGGCCGGGCGCGCCCCCCCCCCCCCCCCCCCCCGCCCCTCCACCTCGGGAGCGCGGCGTGCGCTCCTCGGAAAGGCCTTGCGCCGGCGCGAGCTGAGCGCGCTCGTCGCGGCCATCGCGATCTTCATCCTGTTCTGGGCCGTCGCGGAGCCGTTCCGGTCCTGGGCGGCGATGGGAACCGTCCTCTACCAGAGCGCGACGATCGGGTTGATGGCCGTCTCGGTTTCGCTGCTCATGATCGGCGGCGAGTTCGACCTGTCGTCGGGCGTTGCGGTCGTGACCGCGGCGATGGTGACCTCGGTCATGTCGGTGACGCTCGGTCTACCGCTCGTCGTCAGCATGGCGCTGGCGCTCGGCGTCAGTGTCCTCATCGGGATGTTCAACGGCTGGCTGGTCACGAAGACCGGGATCCCGAGCTTCCTGATCACGCTGAGCGCGTTGTTCATGCTCTTCGGCATCAACCTCGGCTTGACCAAGCTCGCCACCAAGGCCGTCTCCACGCCCAACGTCTCGGTCGTTCCGGGTTTCGATCTGCTCAAGACCTTTTTTGCCTACAAGCTCCAATTCGGAGGTGAAGGCGGCCCCCAGTTCAGCATCCTGATCCTGTGGTGGCTGCTGTTCGTCGCCATCGCCACGTACGTCCTCCTGCGAACGCGCATCGGCAACTGGATCCTCGCCTCTGGGGGCAACGCGGCGAGCGCGCGCGCCGTCGGCGTGCCTACGAAGCGTGTCAAGATCGGACTCTTCGCCTTCGTCGGCTTCTCGGCGTGGTTCTACGCGATGCACCAGCTCGCCGGCTACAACACCGTCCAGGCCGGCTCGGGTTACGGGAGTGAGTTCCTGTACATCATCGCGGCGGTCGTCGGGGGCTGCGCGCTGACCGGCGGCGCGGGATCCGCGATCGGCTCGGCGATCGGGGCGCTGATCTACGGGATGACCGTCCAGGGCATCGTTTACGCCGGCTGGGACCCCAACTGGTTCCGCTTCTTCCTGGGGCTGATGCTGCTGTTCGCCGTCCTGCTCAACCTGAACGTCAAGCGCGTGTCGGAGAAGATGTGATGGCGATGAGCGGGACGCCGACGCCGATCATCGAGATGATCGACATCGCAAAGTCATACGGCCACGTTCGAGCGCTCCAGGGCGTGAGCCTGTCGGTCAGCGCCGGCAAGGTCACCTGCGTCCTGGGTGACAACGGAGCGGGCAAGTCCACCCTGATCAAGATCATGACCGGACTCCACCAGGCGGATTCCGGGGTGATGAAGATCAATGGCGCGGAGACCCGGTTCGAATCGCCCCGGGACGCCCTCCGGGTCGGGATCGCGACGGTCTACCAGGACCTTGCCGTCGTCGATCTCATGGAGACGTGGCGCAACTTCTTTCTCGGCTCGGAGATCCGTCGGCCGATCCCGCTCCTCCGGCCGCTCGACATCGCCGCCATGCGAAGGATCACGTCCGAGGAGCTGGCGAAGCTCGGGATCCACCTGGACAGCGTGGACCACCCGCTCGGAACGCTGTCGGGTGGCCAGCGCCAGAGCGTGGCCATCGCCCGGGCCGTCTATTTCGGCGCCAAGGTTCTGATCCTGGACGAGCCCACGGCCGCCCTGGGCGTGAAGCAGTCCGGGATCGTCCTGAAGTACATCGCGAAAGCCCGTGACTCTGGCGTCGGCGTGGTGTTCATCACCCATAACCCCCATCACGCCTTCCTGATCGGAGACCACTTCGCCGTCCTGAGCCTGGGCCGGATGAGCCTCAGCGCACGCCGCGATGAGATCACGGTCGACCGGCTTATCGGCGAGATGGCCGGAGGCGCCGAGCTCGACGCCCTTGCCCACGAGCTGGCCCGCGACACGGTGCCGGCGCCGTCGTGACGCCGGCGCGGCGGGGCTCGTGACGACGTCCGTCGCCGCCGTGATGGAGGCGCCCGGCAGGATCGCCCTCCGGACGTCGATCGTGCCGGACCCCGAACCCGGCGCGGTGGTGATCGCGATCCATCTATCCGGGATCTGCGGCACGGACAAGCACACCTTTCGGGGTGAGTCCCGGCAATACGCGGGGACGCCGCACGAGCGCGAGATCGAATACCCGCTGATCTGCGGCCACGAGAACGTCGGGACCGTGACCGCCACCGGTGGCCGCGTATTCGCCAGCGACGGGATCGAGCTCAGGGTCGGCGACCGAATCGTTCCGGGTGCCAACGTGCCCTGCGGCCGGTGCTACTACTGCGCCAACGACTTCCCGTATTACTTCTGCCAGGACCTCGAGGACTACGGCAACAGCCTCAACCTGTCGCGGGCGCCCGGCCTGTTCGGGGGCTGGTCCCAGTACCTGTACGTCCTGCCCGGCACGCCCCTGTTTCGGGTCCCGGATGGACTGCCGGACGAGGTCGCCGTGCTGACCGAGGTCATGGCCGTGACCCACGGGGTGGAAGCAGCGCTGACGCTCGGCGCCCTCCAGGGCGCGACGCACGCCGGCTTCTCGGTTGCCGTCCTGGGCGTCGGGCCACTCGGGCTGTGCCACCTCGTCAAGAGCCGGATGCTGGGCGCCGGATTCGTGGTGGCGACGGACGTCCTGACCGGCCGGCTGGATCGCGCCGCCCCATTCGGGGTCGACCTGGCGCTCGACGCCGCGTCCACGAGCGCCGACGAACGGCGGACGGCAATCCTCGATGCCACGGCCGGGCGCGGCGTCGATCTGGTGCTCGACTGCAGCGGTGTGCCGGCAACCTTCGTCGAGGCCCTCCGGATCGTGCGCACGGGCGGCGTCATCGTGGAGGCGGGCGCCTTCGTCGACATGGGCCCCGTCCAGATCAACCCGAACTCCGACCTCGTCACGCGCAACGTGTCGGTTCTCGGGATCGGCGGGGAGAAGGCCACCGAGTACGAGCCGTCCATGCGGCTCATGGCCGCCAACCTCGACCGCTACCCGCTGGACACCATCGTGTCCCACATCCTCCCCCTCGACCGGGCGCAGGACGCCGTCATGCTCGCCCAGTCGGGAGCGGCGATGCAGGTGGCCCTGGACCCGAGGCTGCCGCTCGCGACAGGCAGGCCCTTGCTCGACGGCTGAACTCGACGTCGCTCGTCTGACGCTCCCGTGACAGGGCGGGCGGCGGACCGGATTGCGAGCCCGCTGGAACCTCGAACGGTGGCGCTGCTGTCAGCGCGAAACGGTTCGAAGCCCACGCTCCTCGCCGTGAGGGCGCAGGCGACTGCCCAAGACATGCCGCGCCCCACCGGATGGAGGAACCGCTGCCATGGGAATTCTCTCTTGGTTGATCGTCGGAGCGATTGCCGGCTGGCTGGCCGGGATGCTCGTCAAGGGTGACGAGAGCCTCGGCGTGATCGGGCACATCGTGCTCGGCATCATCGGCGCACTCGTCGGCGGGTTCGTCGCGGGCCTGCTGACCGGCGGCAACGACTACATCAGCGGCATCAACGTCACGACGATCATTGTCGCGACCATCGGCGCCGTTCTCGCGGTGATCGTCTACAACGCCCTCCGGGGCAGGTCGCGAGCGGGTAGCGGCCCCATCTGAGACCGCGAGGTTCCCACCCGCCACAAACCGACCATGGAATGGGTCAGTCGCGGCGCCCGCCTCACGGTGGGCGCCGCGATCGTTATCGGATGCATCGCTCTGGCCATCTCGGCGGGCAGAGTGCTGCTGCTGGTCCTCATCGCCGTCATCCTGGCGGCGGGTCTCGAGCCCCTCATCGCCTGGATCCGAGGCCACCTCGGGATCGGCCGGGGCAAGACGATCCTCCTCGTCTACGGGGCGTTCCTCGTCGCCGTCGTCGGACTGGCCACCGTCGTCCTGCCGGCCGCCACCTCCCAGCTCGCGGATGGCGTCCAACGCCTGCCAGCATTCTTCGAGCGGATCCGGGCCTGGTCCACCGCCCTCGAGCCCCGCGCGCTCGCAATGTGGGTGACCAGTCTCGTCGACGCGGCCCACGCCACAATCGCACCCCGAACACCGTCGGCTCCATCCCCCGGTGACGTGGTGCAGGTGGGGCTGACGGTCGTCGAGACGATCGTCTCCGGGATCACCATCCTCACCGTCGTCTACTACTGGCTGGTGGAGCACGCCCGCCTGCAGCGCTACGCCCTCGCTTTCGTGGCGGCCGACCGACGGGCGGGCGCTCGCGAGACCTGGAACGAGGTCGAGGCGCGCCTCGGCCTCTGGGTCCGCGGCCAGCTCATCCTCATGGGCACGATCGGCGTCGCGACCGGGACAGCCTGCGCCTTGCTCGGCGTCCCCGGCGCACTGGTTCTCGGGCTGATCTCCGCCCTGACCGAAGCCATTCCCCTCGTCGGCCCGTTCCTGGGGGCAGTTCCGGCCGTGATCATGGCCGCCACGGTCTCGCCCCAGCTGGCCATGATCGTGGCCGGCGTCTATGTCGTCCTGCAGATCATCGAGGGCAACGTCCTCGTCCCCGTCGTTATGCGCAACAGCGTGGGCATCTCGCCGTTCCTGGTCGTCCTCAGCATCCTGGTCGGTGCGGCAGTTGGTGGCCTGCCCGGTGCCTTCCTCGCGGTCCCGGTCGTCGCAACGATCGAGCTCCTGATCGAGAGCCTCCAGGCGCGAGAGGAACCGGTCGCCCAGGATCCGACGGCGGCAACCGATGCCGGCGATGACGATGGGCGAGTCGACGCCCGGGAGCCAGGCGACACCCCTGCCGACCCGACCGCCTTGCCGAGCCTGGAGCCGCTCCCCGGCCCGACGGCGTCATTCAGCGAGCCTGCAGGAACCTAAGGGCCGCCAGGCCGCGCGAGGCTGAGCGGAGAGCCGGTCCTGCCCCGCAGAAGCTGGCTCCGGAGCTGGGAATGGGTGTCATTCGGGCACCCGTTTCTCGCTTGTCACGGGGGTGCAACGCCGCGAGGCAGCGCGGCGGCCGCCCTGGGTCCAGTCGGCAGCCATCGTGGAGTCCCGCACGTCAAGGAGAGATCGATGCCCCGCTTCGAAGATTCAGTCGAGGTCAACGTTCCGGTCCGCGCGGCCTACGACCAGTGGACCCAGTTCGAGGAGTTCCCGAAGTTCATGGAGGGAGTCCGGCACGTCCGCCAGCTCGACGACAAGCGGCTGGAGTGGACGGCCGACATCGCCAATCAGGAGAAGGTCTGGACGGCCGAGATCACCGACCAGACCCCGGACACGCGGGTGGCCTGGAAGAGCACGAGCGGCGCCGAAAATGCTGGCGCCGTGATGTTCACGGCGCTGGATCCCGGCCGGACTCGCGTGACGCTCAAGATGGACGCCGATCCCGAAGGGCTGGTCGAAACCGTCGGGGCGAACCTGGGCTTCCTCGAGCGGCGCGTGAAGGGCGACCTCGAGCGGTTCAAGGAGTTCATCGAGTCTCGCGGAACGCCGACGGGCGCCTGGCGCGGCGAGATCCACGGCAGCGAGGTCAACCGCTGAACCGCCCGCCCGCGGGGCTGCGCCGGTCGCCACGTCGCGAGCGGCACCCTGGTCCCAACCTGGGCGGGCATCAGATCAGCGGGCCGTCAACGTTTTCTGGGGCCCCTTCGTCGGGAGCGCTCCAGGAGCCTGATGACGGCTCGCTCCTCCGCCGGCGTCGGAGCCGTCAGCTCACCCGTCGCGGACGCGACACGCTTGAGTCCCTCACCGAGGCGTCCTTCGAGGTACGTCTCCACGATCGCCGGATGGACGTAGCTCTGGCGGGCGACCGTCGGCGTGTTGCCGAGCCGCTCCGCGACCGATCGCATGGCGGCGACGATCTGGCGACGGGCGACGAGGGTCGGTTTGCCATCCCGACCGACGCCGCCAGGCGTTGCCGGCACTTCCGCATCCGGGTCCGTTTCGGCAACCAGCTCGCCCAGCGCCCGGTAGGCGAGCACGGTCGCCGCCCATGTTCGGAACATCTTGGCCGTGACGTCCGCACCGCTGGCCTCGCGCAGGTAGTCGTTGACGTCCTGCGACGCGATCGCATGCGGTACGCCGTCCTCGCCCACGTATTGGAAGAGCTCCTGGCCGGGCAGGTCCTGGCAGCGGCTCACGAGCCGGGCGAGGCTGCGATCCCGGAGGGCGACCTCCCGCTGTTGGCCGCTCTTGGCTCGAAACCGGAACCGGAGCGAGGCGCCGCGGACCGTGGCGTGCCGGTCGCGAAGCGTCGTCAGGCCGAATGATCGGTTGAGGCGAGCGTACTCTTCGTTGCCGACGCGGACCAGGGTGAGCTCGAGGAGGCGGACCACCGCGGCAAGGATCTTCTCGCGAGGCAGGCCCGTGCGGGCGAGGTCCTTCCTGACCTGGGCTCGGATCCTTGGCAGGGCCCGCCCGAACGCCGCCAGGCCTCCGTACTTCGTGGTTTCCTGCCGAACCCGGAATGCCTCGTGATAGCGGTACTGCTTCCTGCCCCGGGCGTCGCGGCCGATCGCCTGCAGGTGACCGTCGGCGCTGGGTGCGATCCGGACGTCCGTCCACGCCGGCGGGATGGCGAGGGCCCGAATTCGCGCCAGCGTCGCTCGATCCTTGACCCGCGATCCGTCCGGTCGACGGTAGGTGAAGCCCCGGCCAGCGCGAAGGCGCTGGATCGCGGGCTCCGCGTCCGACCAGAAGCGCAGCCCAGCGCGCCGCAGCTCCGCTGCGGCGGAAGCCCCCATCGCGCCACGAGTTGGCGCCGGGGCCACGTCGCCAGCGTCGTGATTTGCACGAGGCCTCATCGCCCCGATCCTAACGGCCGTCGTCGGCCGATTCGACGGTCAGGGTATCCGAGCGCCTCGCAGGATCATTGCAGCGCCCCAGTCGAGGTCACCGAGCTCGGGCCTGGACCGGCAGCCCGGACAGGCCGAGCGGCCGATGCGTGGTCTCTGAGGATCACGCCACGCAGCGTAGCCGGGCGGTCCTCGGCCCTTGACGCGGTTGCGAGACCGCTGAGGCGCTCCCTTTGATTGGGCGGAACCGAGGGCCCCACAGCGAACGTCATGACGGCGCAGCGGCGCTGCCGCAGACCGAACGCCTGGAGTCCTGATGCCACGCTCGACCTCCGTCGCCCGCCGCGCGATCACCGCCATCCTCGCCGCCCCCGTCCTCATCGCGGCCTGCGCGACCAACCCCTCGCCGGCACCCAGCGCCACGCCCACGGTCGCTCCGGCGCCCAGCTCCTCGGCCGCCCCGACCACCGCCCCGGTGGCCCTCCTCCTCCAGGTCACATCGGAGGGCGGGTTCATCAACCCGAGCGCGACCATCGCCGCGCTGCCGACGGTCGTCGTCTACGCTGACGGGCGGATCATGTCGCCCGGCACGCCGCCCCCGAACGCCTCCAACGCGCTCACCCAGCCCATCAACGTCCGTGACGTGGGCTCAACCGGCGCTGCCGCGATCCGGGCGGCCATCACCGCGGCCGGGCTGGACAAGCCGGGCACCGGGGATCCCGGGGTGGCCGCGGATTCCGGCACCTCCGTCTTCACCGTCAACGCCGGCGCTGTCCCGATCGTCACCCGTTTCGCCGCGAGTGGGCCGGGGGGTCCGGGGCTTCCAGGCGGCGGCAATCCCCAGCGAACGGCGGCCCTCGACCTCCTCGGCCGCCTCCTCGATACGACCGACAGCTGGGGCGCGGCGTCGGCCCCCCAGTCCATCTACAACCCGCTCGGCTACCGCGTCTTCGCTGCCCCGGGTGCGCCCGCCGGCGACGGCACGGCCTCGGTCGTGGCCTGGCCCCTCGCGACGGGCCTGGCTGCCTTCGGCACCCCGGCAGTACCGGATCGGGGCGTCGCCGGCCTACGCTCGGGCGTCGTGCTCGGAGCCGATGCCCAGGTCCTGGCCCCGATCTTGGCGGCCGCGTCGACGGCCACGACGTTCACCTCGGGCGGCGCTCCGTTCACCCTCTGGGTGCGGCCCCTGCTTCCCCACGAGCTGCCCAGCTGATGCCATGGGCGGCCGGCCGCTCGCTGCGGCTCCGGCTGACCGACCTCGCTGGCCGGGCGGCCGGCTCGCCCGCGATCGCCCTCGTCCCGCTCAGGCTCTTCCTGGGCGGGACGTTCCTGTACGCGGGAGTCGACAAGCTCGTCAGGCCCGGATTCTTCATCGCCGGGGCGCCCGGCTCGATCCAGCAGCAGCTCGCCCAGTTTGCCCGTCACTCCCCGCTCGGCGAGCTGATCGGGCTCATCGAGCCGTGGGCCGTCGCGGTCGGATTCACGATCGCCCTCATCGAGATCGCCGTCGGGCTCGGGGCGCTGAGCGGTTTCGGCTTTCGCCTGGCCGCGTTGGGCGGCCTCGCCCTGTCGGTGCTGTTCTGGCTGACCGCCTCGTGGGCGACGAAGCCCTACTACTACGGACCCGACCTGCCCTACGCGGCCGGCTGGCTGACCCTGGCAATTGCCGGCCACGGCAACGTCCTTTTGCCACCTCGCTTCCGGACGGATGGCTCGCCTCTCTCCGTGAACCCCGGCGCCATCGCTCGGCGCGCCCTGCTGCAGGCCGGCGCGCTGGCGGCGGCCGCGGTCGCCGTGGCCACCATCGTCGATCCGCTCCGTCGCCTGGGCTTTGGCAGCGAGACGAATCCCGGCCTGGCCGATGACGGGATCGCAGGCGAGACGCCCGGCCCGACCGGCCCGGCGGCCACCATGCCGGGCGGAATCGCGATCGCCACGACGGCCGACCTCCAGGCCACCGGCGCGAAGTCGTTCACGGTCCCCTTCGATGCCCCGGCCCCGCTCCCGGCCGGCGACCCAGCGGTGATCGTCGAGCTCGGCGACGGCACCTACGCGGCGTTCAACGCGATCTGCACCCATGCCGGCTGCACGGTCGAGTGGGACGAGCCGGACCGCCTCCTCGTCTGCCCGTGTCATGGCGCTGTCTTCGACCCGGCGAAGGGCGGGCTCGTGCTGGCGGGACCGACGGATCAGCCGCTCGTCAACCTGCCCCTCGTCCTCGACCAGGCCACCGGGACATTTCTCCTGCGCGCCGGCTGAAGCGCTCGCCAGACGGGTCAACCCGAGGGTGCGGGCTCCTCAGCCGAGACCGGTTCGCGGGGCGGTGCCGGGTTGGCGAGACCCTCCACGATGGCGACGTTGGGGAGCCTCCGCAGGATTGCGGACGGAGCGATGACCTTCCAGGACCGGCTGCCGCCACCGAGCACAATCCGTGGCCGGGCCATCACCGCGGCGTCGACCCAGACAGGCATGTCGGGTGGCAATCCAAAGGCCGTCACCCCGCCGATCTCGTGACCGGTGAGGAGCCGCGTCTCATCCGGGGAGGCGAAGGACGCCTTGCGCGCGCCGAGGCGGTCCCGAACCGCGTGGTTGACGTCCAGGCGGTGGGTCGCCAGGACGACGCATGCAGCGTACGTCGGCGGCGCCGACTTGCCGACGACGAGGATGGTGTTGGCGCTGTCCCCGAGGGCGAAGCCGTAGGCGGCGCAAAAGGCGGCCGTGTCGGCGAGCGCCGGATCGCAGGCGAAGAGCTCGTACTCCCCGTGCCCCTCGAGCGCCGTCTCGAGCGCCAGCCGGTCCGCGTCCACGTTCATGCGGAGACGGTAGCGGACGACCGTCCGTTTCCGCTACGCGCCCGCTTCGCCCTGCTCCGGCGTGGCACGGGCGTCCCCCGCTCAGTTCGGCAGCGTCTTGCTCGGCCAGTCGACCGCGTCGGGCGTGATGGGCAGGCTGAAGGTAAAGCTCGAGCCGCCGCCCTCGCGCGGCTCGGCCCAGATCCGGCCGCCAAAGCCCTCCACAAGGCGCCGGCAGACCGCCAGGCCGATGCCCATGCCGCCGGCGCGGGCGCGCGCGGCGTCGCCCCGGCGGAACGGCGAGAAAAGCTCGTTCGGATCGTCCGGCCCGAGGCCGATGCCCCGATCGTTGACCCGCACGATGGCCTCGCCGGACGCGTCGGCACGCCCGACCTCGACCTCGATTCCCTGGCCCAGCGGGCTGTACTTGTGGGCGTTGCCCAGAAGGTTCCCGACCACGAGATCCAGCGATGTCGCATCGGCCTCGACGATCGAGTCCCCGGGTTCGACGGTGACCGAGACCTTCCGCGACGGGTGGCGGTGGGTGAAGACGTCGGCGGCCCGCCGGACCGCCCGGCCGAGGAGCTGCGGCTCGGCAGCCAGGCCATCGCCCGAGTCCATGCGGGCCAGGATCAGGAGGTTCTCGATGATCCCGAGCAGGCGCTCGGCGTCCTCGGCGATGTCGGCCACCATGGACCGGCGGACCGGTTCGGCCAGGCGCCGGCCGCGATCACGGAGCAGGCGAGCGTTGCCGAAGATGGTGGTGACCGGCGTCCGCAGCTCGTGGCTCACGAGGCCCAGGAATTCGTCCTTCACGGCATTCGAGCTGCGGAGCTGCTCCGCGGTCGCCCGGAGGGCGTCCTCCGCCTGGCGGCGCTCCGTTACGTCGACGAGGACGTTGACGCCCCCCAGGAGCTGGCCGCCGTCATCGAGGAGCGGCGTCGGAAAGGGCGTGAACCAGACACGTTGCCCGTCGGGGCGCTCGAGGATGGCCTCCTCGCCCCGGATCGGGCGGCGCTCCAGCAGCGCGGTGGCCATGGGGCACTCGGCATGGGCCATCGGCTGGCCGTCGGGGAAGTACAGCCGCCAGGATCCGCACCAGACCGACTCGCCGAGCGGCGGTTCGTAGCCCCAGAGGGCCGCGGCGGCGTCGTTGAAGAAGGTCAGGCGGCCATCGCTGTCGGTGGTGTAGACGGCCACGCCGACGGCCTGGAGAAAATCCCGGTAGGGATTGGCCATGGCGCCGGCCGCGCTGATGTTCACCGCATCGGCGCTCACGGCGCCGGAGATGAGCCCGAGGATCCGGGCGACGTCGGGCGGCTCCGGAGATGTATTCCGGTCGAACGGCAGGTTCCGTGGCTCAGCGGTCAGGGGGCGGTCCTCGCATTCGCGGCCGAGTATCTCAGTTCAGGCATTGCAATCGCGTAAACACCCGTATTGACGGCACGCTATTAGTTAGTCATGCTAGCAGTTAGCGTACAGACATTGCCCCAGCGAGGATCCCGTGCCCCGACGACCGCGCCCGAACGGCCTGCCCGCGGAACGGCCCATCGAGATCGCCAACCGGCTCAATTCGGCGGCCATCCACCTGCTCCGCAGGATCGCCCGGGACGACGGCGTGGACGGCGTGACCGGTGCCCGCCTGTCGGCCCTCTCGGTCCTCGTCTACGGCGGCCCGATGTCCAACGGTGCGCTGGCCCGCCGCGAACGGGTGTCGACGCCAACCATGTCGCGCCTCGTCGATGCGCTCGTCCGCGACGGTCATGTGACCCGAACGGAGCACGCCGAGGACCGTCGTCAGACACGCCTCAGCCCAACCGACGCCGGCAGGGCCCTCATGGAGCGCGGGCGTGCTCGCCGGATCGAACGGCTGGCCGGCGAGCTCCGGGGACTCTTGGCCGCGGATCTCGACGCCATGGAACGCGCGCTCGACGTCCTCGAGCAGCTGGAACAAACCACGGAGGCCACCGGATGACGACCACCACGCATCTCAAGGGGATCGGCCAGATCCTCGTCCCGGTCTCCGATGTCGACCGCTCGGTTGCCTTCTACCAGGATGTCCTCGGCCTGCCGGTCCTCATGCGCTTCCCGGGCATCGCCTTCATGGACGCCGCCGGGGTGCGGCTCTACCTGGCGACGGTTCCCCAGGCGGACTTCCAGGGCCGGGCGACCATCTATTTCTGGGTCGACGACGTCAGCGCGGCACTTGCCGACCTCGTGGAACGCGGGGCGGTGGCCCGTGAGGCGCCGAGCATCGTCTGGGAGGCGCCCGACTACGACTTCTGGCTGGCCTTCGTGGCCGACCCGGACGGCAACAACATCGGCCTCATCCGGAATGCTCCGAAGGGCACCGAGCGGGGCTGAGGAAGGGCTGCTCGGCCCGGGCCGGCCCGAGACGATCGGGCTGGCTCGGCCGGGCCGAGCCGCGACCTACATGGCGGCGAAGGTCTCCACGACCTGGACAGACGCGCCGCCATGGAGAACCGGGCAGCCCTTGGCCAGGGCGACCGCCTCGTCGAGGCTGGCGGCCTTGATGATCGAGTAGCCGCTCGGGCTGGTGGCATCGTCGCTGACGGAGCCGCCGGTCGCGATCGTCCTCGACTTCGAGGCGGGGTTGCCACCGTCGACGAGCTTGTCGCCCAGGACCCCGAACCATTCGGTCCAGGCCTGCATGACCTTGGCGCCTTCTTCGGGGGACTCCGGCATCGAGCCGCCGTGGTACAGGAGCACGTAATTCGCCATTGGGTGATTCCCCTCGCAGCGCGAAGCGGTCGTTTGCCGCCCTCTGAAGGTACGACGATCGGATCGGACCTGAATCGACATCATCGACGGCATTGTCAGGAAGTCCTCATCACCCGCCGCGATGGTCGTCTCCACGGACCGCGGCACGGGTGATGCACGGCCCGCAAGGAATGGAGACACCATGGACGACGAACCCCTCATCGTGCCGGTCCAACGGACCGGTCCGGCGCCCCTCATGCGGATCGGCCTCGTCGGGGCCGCCGCGGCGGCCCTCGTCGCGGTCGGCATCCTGGCCGCAGCGGCTTCGGCCGCACCGGGTGGCATCCTGGCCGCTGACCCGAGCGCGTCGCCGTCGGCGTCGGCCGGTACGACCACGGACCACCCGGGCGGTCCCGGCTGGAAGTTCGGCGGCCGCGGCGACGGGATGCGCTTCGGCGGCATCACGATCACCGCGATCTCCGGCTCGAGCGTCTCCCTGACGACCGCGGACGGCTGGACCCGAACGATCACGGTCGACAGCGGCACGACCTACCAGAAGGCCGGCGCGACGGCAGCCCTGACCGACCTCAAGGTCGGTGACGAGATCCAGTTCAAGGAGACTCGCGAGACAAACGGGACCTTCACGATCGACGCGATCTCGGTCATCCCGCCCCACTCGGGCGGCACCGTCTCCGCGATCAGCGGTTCCACCATCACGGTGACCCTGCCCGACGGCAGCAGCGCCACGATCACGGTGAGCTCCGCGACCACCTACGAGGTCGGCGGCAACGCCAGCGCCAAGCTGTCGGACATCAAGACCGGTTTCGTGGTGATGGCCACCGGGACCCGCAACAGCGACGGCTCGCTCACCGCGACCGCCGTGCGGGCCTTCGATCCGGCGACGATGCCAGCCCACGGTGATCACGGCTTCGGCCACGGGCTGCCCGGCGGTCCCGGTGGACCCGGCGACCCGGACACGGACCCCAATGCCTCGGCCGCGCCGAGCGCAACGTCAGGCGCCACCAACGGCTGACCCGACCACATGAGGCCGGCCGCGGACGACCGGCCAGCTCCTCCCCCACGTCGACGCCGAGCGGACAACCGCTCGGCGTTCGGCGTTTCGGCGCTCCGGTTGACTGCCGGTGTGCGGCGAGCGTGCTCAGGTCGCTGTGCCGGCCTCGACCTCGGCCAGGCGCCGTCGCAGGAACCGCCGCTCGGCGGCATTCGCGGTCAGCCTCAGGGCCCGCTCGTACGCCGCCCGCGCGTCGTCGAACTGTCCAAGCCGTCGCAGGAGGTCCGCCCGCGCGGCGTGGAGGTACGGGTATTCCTCGAGCGCCCCGCTCTCGACGATCGCATCGATCCGGGCGAGCCCCGCGGCAGGCCCAACGGCCATCGCGATCGCGACCGCCCGGTTGAGGGCCACGACCGGCGATGGCGAGCGCCGCTCCAGCTCCGCATAGAGCCCGACGATCTGGGGCCAGTCCGTGGCGTCGGGTGTCTCGGCCCGATCGTGGAGGACCGCGATCGCCGCCTGCAGCTGGTAGGAGCCCGGGTTGCCCATCCGCAGCGCCAGGTCGACCAGGGCCACGCCCTCCGTGATGCGGGAGCGGTCCCAACGGCCTCGATCCTGGTCGTCGAGGAGGACCAGCTCGCCGTCGTCCCCAACCCGTGCCTCGCGCCGGGCATCGTGGAGGAGGAGCAGGGCCAGGAGGCCGATGACCTCGGGCTCGTCGGGCATGAGGGCCAGCAGCACGCGCGCCAGCCGGATCGCCTCGGCGCACAGCTCCCGTCGGATCAGCGATTCACCGCTCGAGGCGTTGTAGCCCTCGTTGAAGATCAGGTACAGGACCTGGAGGACGCCGTCCAGCCGCTCCGGCAGGAGATGGTCGGGCGGCACGCGGTAAGGAATGCCAGCGTCGCGGATCTTCCGTTTCGCCCGCACCAGGCGCTGGGCGAGGGTCGGCTCGGGTACCAGGAAGGCCCTCGCGATCTCGGGCGTCTGGAGGCCACCGAGTGTTCGCAGCGTCAGCGCCACACGGGCATCGACCGGCAGGGCCGGATGGCAGCAGGTGAAGATAAGCCGGAGTCGATCGTCTTCAATCGGCATGGGTTCCTCCTCTCCCGGCTCCTCGGCGGAGAGCTCTTCCGCGACGAGCTGCTCGCGGCCGAGCTGCTCGGTCTTGGCCACCAGCCGGCGACCGCGGCGGAGCCGGTCGATCGCCCGATTGCGCGCGGTCGTCGTGATCCAGGCCCCCGGATTGGGCGGCGTGCCGTCCCGCGGCCAGCGCTCGAGCGCGGTCAGGAAGGCGTCCTGAACGGCTTCCTCGGCCAGGTCGAAGTCGCCCGTCGAGCGGATCACGGCCGCGAGGACGCGGCCCCATTCCTCGCGGAAGGTGCGCTCGACGACCTCGGTCGCTATGGACGTCCCGGTCAGCTCCCGTCGCCCCCACCGGTCATCCCATAGTCGGCCGGCAGGACCCAGATGGGCCGAACCTCGATCGTGCCACGCCTGACGGCCGGGATCTTGGCCGCCATCTCGATCGCCTCGTCAAGATCGCGGCACTCGAGCAGGTAGAACCCGCCGAGCGCTTCCTTGGTCTCGGCGAAGGGACCGTCGGTGACGAAGACCTGACCCTCCCGAATCCGCACCGAGGTCGCGGTCGTCGTCGGCTCGAGGGCCTCGCCGGCGACGTATTGCCCTCGCTCGCGCGACTCCCGCGTGAACGCGGCATATCCGGCCCGCTCGCTGGCCATCTCCTCGTCGCTTGCCGCCGATGTCTCGGAGCCCTCCTGCTGGTAGATCAGGAGCAGGTACTGCATGGACGACCCTCCGTTGGGCGCGGCGATTGCCGCCCTGAGATCAACGTTCGGCGGCCGGCCGAATCGACACCGGCCCGGTCAGGAAGCGCTCCCGGCTCGCGGGCACGTCGGGCTCCGCAGGCGCCGCTGCCCGGCGGGCGAACTCCTCGTTCGCCGCAGAGGCGATCCCGTGCGCCGTCTGGATCACGATCGGCTCGACCGATGGGTACGCTCCATCGAAGGCCGCGCGATCCTTTGGCTTCGGCTTGCCGATCCGGAAGGTCACCCTCGTGCCGCCGTCGGGCAGGAGCTCCAGGTCATCGGTCCGGACCAGGGGCGGCACGCCGGGGATGGGCAGGCGGGTTCTCGTCGTCACCGTCAGGCCCGGGTGCCAATCGAGGACCTCTTCGATGATCGCGTCCTTGCCGTGCATGCAATGGTTGACCGTCCCGACGCCGCGCCGGCCCGACGGCGAGACCTCGTCCACCGAGGTGATCCCGGTCCCCCATGCCGGTCGCCGGACCGGCGAGGTCAGGTATTCCCAGACGAGCATCGGCGGCGCTGGGCCGTCGAGGACGTAGGTCGCGTGGGCGGTCTTGTCGGTCACCCGGAAGCGAGCGCCCGATTCATCCGCCGCCCAGAGGGCCCCGAGGTCGCGCGCCCAGACGACGACGTCACCGGCGATGTCGGTTGCTTCGACGTGGCGTCGAAGCCCCTGGGCTACGGGATCGATGCCGGCGGCGTCGATGCAGGCTTGCGTGTAGAGGCCGTACGCCTTGAGCTCGAGGTCCTCGACCACCCGGTTCTTGAGGAGGCGGTGGACGAGGATGACTGCGGGACCCACGAGCTCCTCCCAGCGGGCAATGCGGTGGCGGACGATCTCGCCGTGATGGACGACGAGCTTGAGGTCGAGGCTCGGGATGAGCATGCAGGCGTTGCAGTCGCAGCGGGAGGCCTGCTGGATGTCGCGGAGGCGGCGCCGGAAGGCGAAGTAGGTCCCCTCGACCGTGTCCTGGAGGGCCGAGCCGTCGATCGTCGGCGTCAGGGCGTAGGCGAACGCGGCGTCACCCTCGAGCTTGGCCAGGCGGAACATCGGCCGAAGCCCGCTCACCACCGTGTCGATCAGGTCGGCCAGGATGTCCTGGGCGTGATCGAGCTCGACGCCGGCCAGGTAGCTCGTGTAGCCGGAGATGTCGGCGATGAGGAGGGAGGCGGGCTCGGGGCGGTTCTGCATGGCTCCGGGTCGTGTGGGGACTCGATTCTCCCGGTTGGGGCGATCGCTGTCGAGGGGGTATCGTCTCGGCCATGGCGACGCCTTCCGAGATCCTCCAGATCGACGGCCACGACGTCACGATCACGAACCCCGACAAGGCCTTTTTCGCCGAAGCCGGGGTCACGAAGATGGACCTCGTCCGCTATTACCTGGCGATCGCCGACGGGGCCCTGCGCGGCGTTCGGGGCCGGCCGATGGCCCTCAAGCGGTTCGTCAACGGCGCGGCCGGCGAGGCATTCTTCCAGAAGCGGGCGCCTGACAACCGGCCCGACTGGCTGCGAATCGCGACGCTTTCGTTCCCGTCCGGCAGGACCGCCGACGAGATCGTGATCGACGATGCGGCAGGCCTGGCCTGGATCGTGAACCTCGGTTGCCTCGACCTCAATCCCCACCCCGTCCGGGCCGACGACCTCGACCACCCCGATGAGCTGCGGGTGGACCTCGATCCCGTGCCCGGCATCGAGTGGGCCCAGATCCGGGACGTGGCCATGGTCGCCCGCGAATCCCTGGCGGCGGTCGGCCTGGTGGGCTGGCCAAAGACGTCGGGCTCGCGGGGGATCCACGTCAACGTCCGGATCGAGCGGAAGTGGGGCTATCCCGAGGTCCGCCGAGCGGCCCTGGCCCTGGCTCGCGACGTCGAGCGGCGGGCGCCCGCGATCGCGACCTCGAAGTGGTGGAAGGAGGAGCGCCACGGCGTCTTCCTCGACTACAACCAGAACGCCAAGGATCGGACCGTTGCCTCGGCCTACTCAGTCCGGCCGCTGCCCGATGCCCGCGTCTCGACGCCGTTGACGTGGGACGAGCTGCCGACCTGCGAAGCGGAGGCGTTCACCGTGGCCACGGTGCCGGCGCGCTACGCCGAGATCGGCGACCCGGGTGCCGGCATCGATGAGGCCGTTGGTTCGCTGGACGCGTTGTTGGAGCTGTCCCGCCGCGACGAGGTTGAGGGGCTCGGCGACGCCCCCTGGCCCCCGAACTATCGGAAGCAGGAGGGCGAGCCCCCGCGGGTCCAGCCATCGAAGCAGCGCCGGGCGGCGGCGGACTACGACACGCCCGAGGCGGAAGCCGAGCGGGAGAAGAACCGCGCGGCGATGGAGAAGCGCTTCACGGCCGAGATCGAGGGGCGGGCCGCGGCCAAGGCGGCCGGTGATGGCACGAAGCCGACGAAACCCACGCCGACCGGGCGCCGCCGCTCCTCCGTCCCGGTCATCGAGATATCGCGAGCGAAATCGAAGGAAGAGGCACTGGCCGGCCTCGATCGCTGGAAGGACCGGCATCCCGAGGCCGCGGCAGTCCTCGAACCGGCCGATGTCCTCGTCGACGGGATGCGGGGGCGCTCGTCGCTCTGGTATCGGGTCCGGGTCAACCTGACCCACGTGCCGGAGGCGGACCGCCCGGGACAGGAAGCGCTCGACCCCGACTACGACCCGGGGGTCGAATACGAGTTCCAGGATCGAGCTGGCCAGCTGGAGCGCGCCCCGCGCAAGGCGCGGAGCTGAGATCCGGGCCGCCCATTGCGAGATGGCTGCCACGTCGCGGACACCCAGCGGAGCGCGGCGGGGATGGGCACCGGACGCGGCTGCGCTGATCATCCAGAGATCCAATCGGGGATCAGGTAGGGAGGTGCTTCGTGAACCTGTCGCTGAGGTCCATCTTCTTTCTCGTCGCGGTCATCCTGTTCGTGGCCGTCGCGCTCGGAATCAAGACCGACGTCAACCTGACCGCGGTTGGGCTTGCCTTCTTCGCCGCGGGATTCGTTGTTCCCGATCGCGTCGGCCGGATGTAGCTCCCGGCGAATCGGGGCCCGGGTCCGGGTACGAGCCAGGGCTGTGTCCCGCCTACGACTCGTCTGTCGCGGCCAACGGCGGTTCGGGGTCCGGGATCCCGGCGGTCCGCGGCCGGATCGGGTGGCTCATCACCCCGAACTCGAGGTCGCCTTCGCGGACAACCTCGATCGCATCGACCAGGGCGCGGTTGAACAGGATCGTGCCGGCCCATTGGCGATGGCGGTGACCGTCGGTCCAGTGCTCGAGCCAGCCCGTCGACAACGGAACGAGCTGCGGTCGACGCTCGATGTCGTCGACCGGGCTGGAACCGCCCCGGGCGTGGAGGTAGCCACCGATCAGGTACGGCCCGGATTGGACGACGAGCGGGTGGAGGCTGGTTGGCTGCCGTCGGGCAGGATCGCCCCGTGGGCCGCCAGCCCGGACGGCGACGAGGCTGTCGCGATCGAGCCGCAGCTCCTCTTCCCACTCGACGCGCCCGTCGGCGAGCCGCTCGAGCTGGACGTTGACGAGGATGAGCTCAGCGTGCTCGTTGAGGATGTCCGTGAGCCGGTCGGCCTCGAGGCGAATCCAGCCGAAGATGCGCCGATCGGGCAGGAACGCGTCGAACCCGACGAGGGGCGCATCGGCCACGGAGTCGGGCTCGTGCGGCGACTCCGGCTGGCGCTCGAGGATGAGGGTGCCTGAACCGGCGTTCGAGCGAGGCGAGATCACGCTGGCACGGTACCCGCTGGATGGCGCGGCGCAATGACCACTTCGTACCGTGGGGACCGCCGGGCCCGCACGGCTCAGGCGCCGAAGATCTTCCCGATCTCGTAGGCGGCCGTCTCCTCGAGCTGGTCGTAGCGGCATTCGGACGGCGGCTTATCCGGTCGCCATCGGACGAACGTCGTGGCGTGGCGGAAACGCGAGCCCTGGAGGTGATCGTAGGCCACCTCGACCACGCGTTCCGCCCGAAGCGGCTCCCAGCTGAGGTCCTTGCCCCGATTCCAGCGGGATGTCGCGCCGGGCAGGCGCTGGCCGGACGCCTCGGCGTCCCCGTAGCCGGCCCACTCGGCCCATTCCTGCCAGGGGTGCCGTTCCACCGCGTTCTTCCGGAGCGGGGCAAGCTCCTCGATGAGCGCCGCGCGTCGATCCCAGGAGAAGGACGACGTGACCCCGACGTGGTGGAGGTGGCCCTCGTCGTCGAAGAGGCCGAGGAGCAGCGAGCCGACATGGGTACCGGGCCCGTTCTTGTGCCAGCGGAAGCCGGCCACGACGCACTCGGCGGTCCGCTGGTGCTTGATCTTGAGCATCGCCCGCTTGCCGGGCTGGTATCCGGCGTCGAGACGCTTGGCGACCACGCCGTCGAGGCCGGCGCCCTCGAAACGATCGAACCAGTCGGCTGCGAGGGCCCGGTCACGGGTCGCCGGCGTGAGATGGACGGGCGGCTGGACCGTGGCGAACGCCGCCTCAAGGCGGGCCCGCCGCTCCTCCTGCCGCACGGCCCGCATGTCCTCGTCGCCGATGGCCAGGAGATCCCAGGCCACGAACGACGCCGGCGCCTCGGCCGCCAGCATCTTCACCCTCGAGGCTGCTGGATGGATCCGGAGCAGGAGCGCCTCGAAGTCGAGCGAGCCGTCGCGGGAGATGACGACCTCGCCGTCCACGACGCAGCGCTGGGGCAAGGCAGCCCGCAACGGCGCAGCGAGCTCGGGAAAGTAGCGGTCCAGGGGCTTGAGGTCGCGAGACTGGATCAGGACCTCGTCCCCGTCGCGGAATACGATCGCCCGGAAGCCGTCCCATTTCGGTTCGTACAGCCAGCCGTCGCCCTCGGGCAGGTCGTCGACCGCCTTGGCCAGCATCGGCTCGAGCGGCGGCGCGAACGGCAGGCTGTCGAGGGGCATGCCGGGAGTGTAGTCGGGCCCGGAATCGCCCGGCTCAGGCGTCCGCCCGGCCAAGCTCCGGCGAGCCGCGGGCGACGGGTACGATGCCGGCCATGGCCGAGGACCAGGGAACGCGCTACGACCGCATCGCCGCGGGCTACGCGCGGCAGTGGGCTCCGGTCATCCGCCCGGCCGCCCTCCGCCTCCTCGATGACCTCGCCCAGCGGCTGCCGGCCCGCGCTCGCGACGCGATCGATATCGGGACCGGCACCGGAACGCTCGCCTTCGGAGCGCTCGATCGCTGGCCGTCCCTGAACGTCACGGGCATCGACGGCTCGTCCGAGATGACGGCCTGGGCCGCCCGCGAGGCCGATGCGCGCCTCGGGCCGGCCGACCGGGGGCGGTTCCGGACCGTGGTTGCCCTTGCCGATCGATTGCCGATCGAGGACGGCGCCTTCGATGTCGCGATGTCCTCGTTCGTCTTCCAGCTCGTGCCCAACCGGGCGGCGGCGCTCCGCGAAGCTCGTCGGGTCCTGCGCCCGGGCGGCATCATCGGTTACGTCACCTGGCTCCGCTCGAGGCCCGGGCTGGATCCCCCTGACGCGGTGCTGGAGGAGGTCCTCGACGAGTTCGGCTTCGACCCGCCCGAACCCGACGGCGATCGCGGCGATCCGGCCAGCCCGCGAGCCGCGGCCGAGGGCCTCCGACGGGCGGGCTTCCGCGATGTCCGCGCTCGTGCCGACGTCCTCGCCCATCGCTGGACACCGCGGTCCTACGTTGATTTCGTCGAGCATTTCGCCGAGGAGTCGCTGTTCGACGACCTGGTCGAGCGCGAGCGCCTGGCCCTTCGGCGGCGCCTGCTCCAGCGCGTCGGCGCCCTGGCTCCGCGCGACCTGCGGCTCCGGATGCCGATCGTCTACGCCCTCGGTCGGGCGCGCTAGCCCGAGCCGGCCCAGGTCCGGGCGACCCGGGAGCCCGGGAACGTGACGCCGGCGACCGACGGGGCCTCAGCTCTCGCCGGCACCCTCGCCGGCGGCACCCGAACCGGTGGCCTCGCCTTCGGCAGGAGCGCCCTCGGCACCCTCCTCGCCCTCGGCCGGAGCCTCGGCCACGACCGGCTCCTCCTCGACGCGCGGCGGGATGACCTTGGCCACGATCTCCTCGAGGTCCGTCAGGAGGGTCACGTCGCCCGGGATCTCGAGGTCACGGAGGCGGATGACGTCATCGAACGTCACCAGCGACGCAACGTCGTACTGGATCGAATTGGGCAGGTGATCCGGCAGGGCCTTGACCCGGACGTGCTCGAT
>JBEPVB010000033.1:0-21519 GCA_041691215.1 Chloroflexota bacterium | reverse complement strand
GAGGTGCACGGCAAATTCGGCTTTCCAGGTGGCTGCACGGCCAACGGCGTCCCCCGGGACGTCCGGATCGTGACATCGAGTCCGATTCCCGTCGCCTCGATCGTAGCTGCGGGCGGGCGTTGAGCTCACAGTGCGCCGCGTTCCGACGCACATCGCGCCGGGAGAACGCGTCCAGCCTTCCTCGCAACGAGGCAATGTTCTCGGCGCGGCTCAGCGACGTCGCCAATTGAACCCACATCGAATGCGGTTGCCCTGACGATGCCACCCCTCGTCATGATCATTCGCCACGCAGAGAAGGCGGTACCCGGGGGAACCGCCAAGGGCGTCAATTCGGACGGACTGGCCGACCCCGGATCGCTGACCCCGCGGGGCTGGCAGCGAGCGGGCGCGCTGATCGGCCTGTTCGTCCCCAACCCGCTGACACCCTCGGAGCCGCCGCTGCCGAGCCCGACCCACCTCGTGGCCTCCCACGTTGAACTCCAGAGCGGCAGTCGGCGCGCCGTCGATACGCTGCAGCCGTTGAGCGAGCGGCTGGGTTTGGCGGTCGATTCACGGTTCGAGAAGGGCGACCTGGCCGGGCTGTCGGCGGCTGTTCACGAGATCGACGGGGTCGTGTTGATCTGCTGGGAGCATCACCTGATCCCATCGCTCGCAGGGATGCTCATCGGGGACAGGACCACGGCGCCTCCAACCTGGCCGGATGAGCGCTTCGATGTCGTCTGGCTGATCGACCTGCGCGTCCCCGGCAAGCCCGCCACCTTTCGCCAGGTCCCCGAGCTGTTGCTCGGTGGAGACCTCGAGACCGTGATCGCAGGCTAGGACCTGACCCGCGACGCCCACGCTCCGGCCGACTTGCGGATCCAATCGCGGCTTGCTGAGCGTACTGATCCCGGGATGCGTTCGTGCACCCACGAAGGGCGGCGCCTGGTGCGTCGCCAGGAGGTCAGTGATGCTTCGAAGAGCAATGATCGGGATCGGTACCGCGACCCTCGCCCTGTCGATGTCCGCGACGATTGTCCTGGCGGGCAACCCGGCCGGCACGGGCCAGCCGAGCGCAGGGTGCGGCGATCCGAACGCCACGGTGATGCCCCGGGGATTCTCAAGCGGTGGCTTTGCCAACGCTGAGGCCCATTACGCGAATCCGGACAGCACCGGCGGGCTCCATTCGGGAAATGCCCACGTCGTGTCGCAGTACGACGTCGCGTGCTATCAGCTGACCCAGCACCAGCATTGAATCCTTTGCCCTGGTCCTAAGCCTTAACTGCATGGCGGCCGACCTGAAAAGGTCGGCCGTCTCGATTCTCCGGACCGGGATCCCCATAACAGCGGCGAGCTCGTGGCCGTCTGGGAGAAACGGGCTATGTGGGGCTCGAGCCCTTCCGGGGTAGACTCCGGCCACCTTCGCCAGGCCGCGAGCCGCCCGACTTGCTACAGGAGCCAGCCTTCGTGACCTCGATCCTCGATCGCCTCACCGGCCCCGCCGACCTGCGGGGCCTCGATGAAGGCCAGTTGGCCATCCTCGCCGCGGAGCTCCGCGAGACGATTATCGGCACCGTCGCCAAGACGGGCGGCCATCTCGGATCCTCGCTCGGGGTGGTGGAGCTGACCATCGCCCTCCACCGCCTGCTCGAGTCGCCCCGGGACCGTATCGTCTGGGACACCGGCCACCAGGCATATGCCCACAAGCTGCTCACCGGCCGGCTGGCACGCTTCGGTACGCTCCGCCAGCTCGACGGCATCGGCGGCTTCCCGCGCCGCTCGGAGAGCGCCCACGACGTCTTCGATGGCGGCCACGCGGGAACGGGCCTGTCGATTGCCCAGGGCCTCGCCACGGCCCGCGACCTGCACCACGGGCTCGAGCGGATCGCGGTCGTCGTCGGCGACGCGGCCTTGATGAGCGGCCTCTCCCTGGAGGCCCTCAACGACATCGGGCACAAGCGGACCCAGCTGCTCATTGTCCTGAACGACAACGAGATGTCGATCAGCCCGACGGTCGGGGCGTTCTCCACGTACCTCTCGAAGATCAAGCTCAGCCAGGCCTGGCAGCAGAGCAAGACGGCCTACGACTCCCTCGTCGAGAAGCTGCCCATCGTCGGCACGGGCGCCCTCGAGTGGAGCCAGCGCCTGCGGCGGTCGGTCGTGAGCCTGGCGTCACCCGGTCAGCTCTTCGAGGACCTCGGGATCACGTACATCGGGGTGGTGCCCGGCCACGATCTCCATGCCCTCCTCGAGACCTTCGAGCGGAGCCTCGACCTCAGGGGCCCGGTGATCGTCCACGTTCGAACGCAGAAGGGCCGGGGCTACCGCCCGGCCGAGACCGACCAGGTCTCCTTCCACGGCGCCGCGCTGCCGCCGATGGATGTTGCCTCGAGGACGGACTTCGAGGCGCCGAAGCCGGGGCGGAAGCTCGCGGCCACGCCCCATGGCTCCGGCTCGAACGGCGACGCGGTGCCTCCGGCGGTCAACCCGGACGCGCCGAAGAAGAATCCCAACTACACGTCGGTGTTCGCCGATGAGCTGGTGGCCCTGGCAGCCGACGATCGGCGGATCGTGGGCATCACGGCCGGCATGCCCACCGGAACGGGCATGGCCAAGTTCCACGCCGCGTACCCCGATCGGGCGATCGACGTCGGCATCGCGGAGCAGCACGCCGTCACGATGGCGGCCGGGCTGGCCCTCGGCGGGATGCGGCCGGTTGTGGCCCTCTATTCGACCTTCCTCCAGCGGGCATTCGATCAGACCGTCCACGATGTATGCCAGAACGACCTGCCGGTCCTGCTGGGCGTTGATCGTGCTGGTCTCGTCGGTGAGGACGGCACCTCGCACCAGGGGATGTTCACGCTGCCGGCCCAGCGCCAGCTGCCATACCTCGTCATCGCGAGTCCCAAGGACGAGCAGGAGCTGCGGTCCCTGGTCCGGACCGCCCTGGCGCAGGACCACCCCTTTGCGCTTCATTACCCGCGGGATGCGGGCTTCGGGCTACCGGCCGTCGAGCCCAGGACGATCCCGGTGGGTCAGGCCGAGGTCCTGCAAGAGGGGCACGACGTGCTGTTCGTGGGCTTCGGGCCGATCGTCATGCGGGCCCGGGAAGCGGCCGAAGCCCTCGAGGCCGAAGGCTGGTCGATCGGAGTCATCAATGCCCGGTTTGCCAAGCCGCTCGACCGCCAGCTGATCCTCGACCAGGCCCGCGGCAAGCGGCTGGTCGTGACGTTCGAGGAAAGCGTCGTCACCGGCGGCTTCGGCAGCGGCGTCCTCGACGCGATCGAAGAGGCCCGGATGACCGATCCGGCGTATCGAGGGATTCCGGTCCGCATCATCGGGATCCCGGGTGATCGGTTCGTCGATCACGGGTCCGTCACGGACCTCCGGCGCGTGCTGCGGCTCGACGCGGCGGGCCTTGCCGCCCAGGTGCGCGAGTCCCTGGCCGCGATCCAGGCCACGCCCGGCGTCTCCGAGGCGACGACCGCCGGCTGATCCCTGCCTACGACAGGCAGAACGCATGCCGGGTGGATCCGTGGCGTGCCCGCCGTCGATGAGCCGCGGTGAAGGCGGCTGTGCCACGATAAGCCGGTGAGCAAGACCGCCGTCCGGGTGCCGCGCGCGCGTCTCGATCAGCTCCTGGTCGATCGCGGGCTTGCCGTCTCCCGGGCGCGGGCCCAGGCCCTCATCCTCGGTGGCAAGGTCAGGACCGGAGCGGGCGATGGCGCTCGCCTCGATCGGAAGGCCGGCGACCTGGTCGATGGGGACCTCGCGATCGAGGTCGTCGCGCCGGATCCGTTCGTCAGCCGCGGCGGCCACAAGCTCGCAGCCGCCCTGGATGCGTTCGGGATCGAGCCTCGAGACCGCGCCTGCCTGGATGTCGGCGCCTCGACCGGCGGTTTCACCGACGTCCTCTTGCAGCGTGGTGCGCGCAAGATATTCGCCCTGGACGTCGGGCGCGGGCAGCTGGCCGCGGTCCTTCGCGAGGACGCGCGCGTCGTATCCCTGGAACGGACCAACGCGCGTACGCTCCAGGCCGGGACCCTCCCCGAAATCGTCAGCCTGGCCACGATCGACGTCTCGTTCATCTCCCTGCGCCTCATCCTCGGGCCCGTGGCGACGACGTTCGGTCCCCGGGGTGGCGAGATCGTCGCCCTGATCAAGCCCCAGTTCGAGGCCGGTCGGGGCCAGGTACCCGGCGGGGTGGTTCGGGACCCCGAGGTCCATCGCTCGACCGTCGAGGAGGTGGCTGCGGCGGCACGGGAATTGCGGCTGGAGCCCCTGGATGTCGTTGCCTCGCCGATCCTCGGGCCGGAGGGCAATCGTGAATTCCTGCTCCGGATCCGGGTCCCCGGCGCCGGCCCGGTGGCGGCCGGGGATGCGGCGAGGGCCGTGGATTCCGCCACGCTCTCCGAGCGGATCTCGGTCGTGACCGAGCCGGTGGCGACATGAACCAGCCCGCGCTGAAGCGGATCGGCTTCGCCTACAACCCCACCAGCGACGCCGCCGTCGAGCTTCGGGAACGCGCCACCGGTTGGGCCGCGGTCCGCAAGCTCGATCATTGGGCCAGCACGGCGGCGGATCTCGAGGCCCTCAACCGGGAGCTGCCGGGCACCGACGTCCTGGTGGTCCTCGGCGGCGACGGCACGTTCCTTCGCGCCGCCCGTGGCGTGGCCGACGTCGACGTGCCCATCCTCGGGATCAACGTCGGCAAGATCGGCTTCCTGTCCAAGGTCGAGGCCGGCGATCTCGTGCGTGTTCTCGATCAGCTTCGGGCCGGCGACTTCGGCCTCGAGCTGCGGATGGGCCTCGAGGCCCGGATCCTGCGTGGAGACGCGATCGACCCGGCGCCGCGCCACATCGCCCTCAACGACGTCGTGATCGCTCGGGGATCGCTCGCCCGGGTGGTGCGCCTCGATGTGTCCATCGACGGCAGCCACCTTGCGACCTACGTCGCCGATGGGCTGGTGGTGTCGAGCCCGACCGGCTCGACCGGGTATTCGTTCTCGGCCGGCGGCCCGATCCTTGACCCGACCGCGCGCAACCTGATCGTCACGCCCATCGCCGGCTACCTGACCACGATCCGCTCCGTCGTGGTTGGGCCGTCGGTGGTCGTCCGCTGCCGGATCAACGATGCCCACGAGGCCCTCGTCTCGATCGATGGCCGGGAGGACGTCCCGGTTGCCGTGGGCGACGTGGTCGAGATCCGCGCCCTGGAGCGACCGATCCGGCTGGTGGAGCCGGCGGGGTCGCTGCCCTTCTGGGACCTCCTGCGGAAGAAGGTCGAGCTCCTGCCCTCGTGAGGCTCGGGTGAGCACGCAATCCGAGGCCACGGCAATCCCCGCCCCGGGTAACCGCGCGCCCGCGGCGCAGGGGGCCGACGGCGCGGGTCGCCTCCTCGAGTTGACGGTCGTCGACCTTGGGCTCATCGATCGGCTGCGGCTGACCCTGGAACCGGGCCTGAACGTGCTGACCGGCGAGACCGGTGCCGGCAAGAGCCTCGTGATCGACGCCCTGGGCCTTGCCCTCGGCGCCCGGGCCGACAGCTCGCTCGTCCGCCACGGGGCCGAGACAGCGAGGGTCGAGGCCCTGTTCGACCGCCTGCCGGAGCCGTTGATCGTCGCCCGCGACGTGTCGAGCGCCGGACGCTCGACGGCCAGGCTGGACGATGTCGCGGTGACGGCGGCCCGGCTCGCGGAGACGGCCGGCCCGCTCGTCGAGGTCCACGGCCAGCACGACCAGGGCCGGCTGCTCGACGAGCGCTGGCAGCGCGACCTCCTCGACGCCTATGGCGGGCATGGTGCGGCCCGTCGAGCGATGGCCGGCTCGGTTGCGCTGTGGCGGGAGAATCGCGCGGCGCTTGCCGCGCTCGTGACCGACCCTCGCGAGCTGGCGCGGCGCCTGGAGCTCCTCGAGCACGAGGTCGAGGAGATCGCCGCGGCCCGGATCCATGTCGGGGAAGCAGATGACATCCGCGGCCGGCTCGCGGCCGCGCGCCACGGGGCCACGATCGCCGCCGGCGGTGCCAACATCCGCGAAGCGCTGGACGGCGACAGCGACAGCGATGGCAATGCCGCGCGGGCGCTCCTCGGATCCGCTCTTCGCGAGGCGCGCTCGCTGGCCCGGCTCGATCCGCGCTTCGAGGGCATCGCGGCCCGGTTGGCCGGCCTCGATGCGGAGCTGGAGGACGTGGCGGCCGACGTCCGCGGCGCGCTCGACGCCATCGATCACGATGCCTCGGGCATCGCAGCCCTCGAGGAGCGCCTGTCGATCATCTACGGCCTCGAACGGCGCTACGGCGATGACGAGGCAGCGGTCCTGGCCCACGCGGAGCAGGCCGCCGCCGAGATCGAGCGCCTCCGGGGCGTGGAGGGCGAGCGGGATCGCCGCACAACCGATGACGCCATGCTCCTTGCAGCGGTTGGCGAGGAGGCCGCTGCCCTCGGCACGCTGCGGCGGGCTGTTGCGATGCGGCTGACCGCCGAGGTCGACGAGATCCTCCGCGATCTTGGCTTCCCGGCCGGGACCTTCGAGGTGGTCCTGGGCCGTCGGCCCGCGGCCGCCGACGAGGCCGCCATCGAGCTCGACGGGGATGCGGTGGCCTTCGATGCCTCGGGCGCCGACGACGTGGTCTTCCGCCTCGCGCCGAATCCCGGCGAGCCGGCCCGCCCGCTCTCGAAGATCGCCTCGGGCGGCGAGCTGTCCCGGGTTGCTCTCGCGATCAAGCAGGTCCTGGCCGAGGCCGACGAAACCCCGACCCTGGTCTTCGACGAGGTCGATACCGGCATCGGCGGCCGCAGCGCCGACCCGGTCGGACGGAGCCTCTGGGCGCTCGCCCGGCGCCACCAGGTCCTGGTCGTGACCCATCTGCCCCAGATCGCGGCCCATGCCGACGCCCAGTTCCGGATCACCAAGCGGGATCGCGACGGGCGGACCGTGACCGAGGTCAGCCGCCTCGACCACGAGGGCCGCATCGTGGAGCTCGCAGCAATGCTCGGCGGGGTGGGGGAAGCAGGTCCCGGGACGGCCGCCCTGGCCCAGGCGCGGGAGCTCCTCGACGCCGCGGACGCCTGGCGCGCCAGGCTCGCGCGCGACGGCTGACGACCCGGCCATGGCGGAGCCTCGCGGTCCGAAGCTCACCCAGGCGATCGAGGACTTCCTGACGCATCTCCGCGTGGAGCGCGGCGTATCGCCGGCCACCATCCGGGCATATCGGGGTGATCTCGAGGACTTCGCCAACTCCCGCGGGGTCGCCCGAGAATGGGCGGCCGGGCCCGACGCGGCCGTCCGCTACCTCGCGGCCCGGACCCGCCGCGGGCGACCCGGCGACCCGGGCCTGGCGCCGACGAGCCTGCGCCGGCGGGCGGCCGCGATCCGGGGCTTCTACCGGTTCGCTTTCGGCGATGGGATCATCGAGGTCGACGTGGCGGCCCATCTCGACCTGCCGCGGATGCCGCGCCTGCTGCCCGAGACCCTGACCGTGGCCGAGGTCGAGCGCCTCATCGACGCGGCCGGGCCCGAGGATGCCGCTGGCCCCGCACTGCGCGACCGGGCCCTGGTGGAGCTCCTGTATGCCGCGGGCCTGCGGGTCTCCGAGGCGCTGGGCCTCGACCGTGAGGACCTCTCCCTCGAGGGCGGCTTCGTGCGGGTCATCGGCAAGGGCGACAAGGAGCGCCTGGTACCGGTCGGGGATGTTGCGATCGCGGTCCTCCGGCACTGGATCGACGGCCCGCGGGCGGCGCTCGTGGCCGGCCATCACGTGGAGCCGCTCCGGGGCGGCCCGCTCTTCATCGGCGACCGCGGCCGTCGCTGGGCCCGCCAGCAGGCGTGGGCCGCCGTCAAGCGAGCCGCCCACGGCGCAGGCCTGGCCGAGCGGGTCAGCCCGCACACCCTGCGCCACTCCTTCGCCACGCATCTCCTCGAGGGCGGGGCCGACCTCCGCATCGTCCAGGAGTTGCTCGGCCATGCGAGTATCAGCACCACGCAGCTGTACACCCACCTGACGGGGGAGCGGATCCGCGAGGTCTACGCTCGAGCCCACCCCAGAGCCTGAGGAGGACATCCGTGGCCCGCTATGCCGACACCCTGCTCTCGGACGGCGAACGGATCGTGCTCCGGACCCGCCAGCACTGGTTCGCCACGATCGTCGACGGGCGGATTCCCTGGGCCCTCTTCATCGCCGCCCTGGTGCTCCTCTTCCTGCGGGTCCAGCCGGGAGTCAGCGGCAACGAGCCCGTCAGCCTCGGCCTCGGCTACCTGGTCCTCGTCATGCTCGTTATCTCGGTGGTCATGCTCGGCCGGCTGTATTGGGCCTGGTCGGCCCAGGACTACATCGTGACCAACCGCCGTGTCCTCAAGGTCGAGGGCATCCTGAACAAGCGGTCGGCCGACAGCTCGCTCGAGAAGATCAACGATGCGGTCCTCGAGCAGAACCTCATCGGGCGCATCTTCGGCTACGGCGACCTCGACATCCTGACCGCGGCCGATGAATCGGTGGATCGCTATCGGATGCTCGACCGTGCGCCGAACTTCAAGAAGATCATGCTCGACCAGAAGCACCTGCTCGAGGAAGACCTGACCCGTATGCCCAGCCCGCCGATGCGGGCCCCGCAGCCGCAGCCGGCCCCCGCGCCGGGGGTTCGAGTGATGAGCTCCGATGAGGTGACCAAGGCCCTCGGCGACCTGGCCGGCCTCCGCGACCGGGGAGCCATCACGGCCGAGGAATACGAGGCCAAGAAGCAGGAGCTCCTCGCCCGGCTTTGATCGGCGCCGGGCCCGCGAGCCGCACTCGGTCGCGCGGCAGGCAAGAGGATCCACGTTCGCGGCGTGGGCGATTGCGCTCTCGCTGCCCGGAGCGGCTAGGATTCCGCGACGTCGCCGCCCGATCAAGGACCATCAAGCGAGGCAGGACAACACGTGCCGTTCACCCTCCGCCCCGAGCTCCTCATCGTTGCGGCGATCATGTTGCTCGTGGCCCTGCCGGTTCACGAGTTCAGCCACGCCCTGATCGCGTATCGCATGGGCGATGGGACGGCCAAGCTGCTGGGCCGCCTGACGCTCAACCCAATAGTCCATTTCGATCCGGTTGGTGGCACCCTGCTCCTCCTCACCCTCCTGTCGGGGACCGGATTCGCGTTCGGCTGGGCGAAGCCGACGCCGGTGAACCCGAACAACCTGCGCGGCGGGCGCCGGGGCGATGCCTGGGTCGCGCTTGCCGGACCGGTCTCGAACTTCATCCTGGCGGCGGCGGCGGCCATTCCCTACCGGACGATGGTCGCCACGGGTGTCGACGCGCCGATCGCCCTGGACGTCCTCGGCTTCTTCATCCAGATCAACATCCTCCTGATGATCTTCAACCTCATCCCGCTGCCGCCGCTCGACGGGTCGCACGTCCTCCTCGCGCTCGTGGATCCGCGGACAAGCTGGCAGCTCCGGGCGGTCCTCCAGCAGTACGGCTCGATCATCCTGCTGGCATTGATCCTCCTGCCCTCGTTCACCGGACTGCCGTCGCCGCTCGCGATCATCTTCGACGTGGTCGGGCGACCGATCCTGAACCTGCTCATCGGGCAATGAAGCCCGGCGATCTGGCCTGGTGGACCGGCAAGCTGCGGCAGTCCCGCTCGCACCTCCGGGCGAGGGTGATGCCGGACGAGCGAGCCGACGTGGCGGCATGGCTGACGCCTGCCCAGCTGGCGATCTTCGACGCCATGATGGTTGCCGATCGCCGGCACGGCCTCGACGTCGTGGCGGCGCTTCGCATGGCCGGGGTCGAGGCGCACGATGTTCTGGTCGCCGGCCTGATCCACGATGCGGGCAAGGGCCCGACCGGGTTCCTCCCGCGCGTCATTCATTCCCTGGGCCAGGCGTATGGATCGTGGATACCCGCCGCCGTCCGGCGGCTGCCGGGCATGGCTGCGCCGCTGGAGCGCCTCGCCCGCCATCCCGAGGTCTCGGCCCAGATGGCAGCTGCCGCTGGCTGCTCGGTTCGAACCGTCGAGCTGATCCGCTGGCAGGAGACACCCCGCGACCCGGAGTTCGGCGAGTCCCTGCGCCTCGCCGACGAGGCCAGCTGAACGTGGCCGAGGTGGTCACGGCCGGGGGAGGTCGCCGAGCAGCCAACGCCGACGCCGGGCACCATCCATCCAGCCCCGGTCGAGGACCGGCGGTCCATTTCGGGACCGCCCGCCGGCCGGAGGACTCGACCGAAGTGGTCCTCGAGGACTGGGCCGGGCCGCTCGGGCTCCTGCTGACGCTCATCGAGGCCCGCCGGCTCGATGTGCTGACGGTCCCGCTGGGAGCCCTGGCGGGCGCGTACCTGGAGGCCCTCGCCGGTCTCGAGGGCGACCGGATCACCAACCTCAGCTCGTTCGTCGCCGTGGCCAGCCAGCTCATCCTCATCAAGAGTCGGGCCATGCTCCCGCGCCGGGTTGATCCGGCCGCGGTCGACGTCGATGCCGACGATGGACCCGATCCCGAGGCCGAGCTCCGGGCGCGCTTGCTGCTGTACCGGGCGTATCGGGACGCCGGCGCGACGATCCAGGCGATTGCCCTCGACCGGATCGGGCTCTTCCGGCGCGAGCCGGGCGCGGCGACGGCTGCCGCCGAGGCCGGAGCCCGGCCGCCGGACGGGCCGCCGCTCGACCCGGCGGTGCTGTCGGCCTCCCTCGGCCGGCTGGCCGCCGTCATCGTTCCACCCGAGGCGGCGCCGGAGATCCTCCGCCGGGCCGTGACCCTCGCCGAACGCGCCGCCCTGATCCGGGCGGCCCTGCGCCATGCCCCGTCGATCGTCCTCCAGGATCTCCTGCTCGGCGTCCGCGATCGGGTGGTCGTGACCGTCACCTTCCTGGCCATGCTCGAGCTCATGAAGCGCCGCGAGATCGTGGTCGAGCAGGCGACGCCGTTCGGCCCGATCTCGGCCCGTCGAACGACCGCCGCGGAACGGTCGGCCGCCGGTCTCGGACGCGACGTCGAGGATGCCCCGCTCGATGAATCGATGGCCGGCTTCCGATGATCGGGGACCCGGCCGCGGCCAACGCATCCCTCCCTGAGGCGGCTGACGAGGAGGCCCTGCCCGGGCCCGCGGACGACGGCCTCGATGCCGTCGGACCGGGCCCGGACCCCGCGGCGACGAGCGAGGATCCCGCGGCGACGAGCGAGGTTCCCGCCGCGGCCGGCGAGCTCTCCGAAGCGACCCTCGAGGCGCTCCTCTTCGTCGCCGAGCGACCCCTGACCCGCCGCGAGATCGCGACCCTCGCCGGTGTCGGCCGCGACATGGTCGATGCCCGGCTCGGCGACCTCGAGGTGGCCCTCCGGGAACGAGGGATCCGGCTGATCCTGTCGGGCGACCGGGTCGAGCTGGCCACGGCACCCGGGGCCGGGGCGTTGATCGCCCGGTACGTCGGCGCGGATGCCGTCCGCCTGACGTCGGCGGCGCTCGAGACGCTGGCGATCATCGCCTACCGCCAGCCGGTGACCAAGGCGACCGTCGAGCGGATCCGGGGCGTCGATTCGGACTACTCGATCCGCGGCCTGCTCCATCGCCGCCTCGTCACGGAGCTCGGCCGTTCGGATGCCCCGGGCCGCCCGATCCTGTACGGGACGGGCTTCGACTTCCTCGAGCGCTTCGGCCTGACGACCCTCGACGACCTGCCGCCCCTCGACGCCGACGTCGCCGGCCGGCTCGAGGATCCAGGCGTCCCAGGTCCTGGCGGCGCCGTGCCGCCAACCGATCGGCCGGGTGGTGAGCCCGGCGATGGGGCTCCCGATGCCTGAGGAGCGCCTCCAGAAGATCCTTGCCGCGGCTGGCGTCGCCTCGCGTCGCGCCAGTGAGACCCTCATCTCGGCCGGCCGTGTCCGCGTCGACGGCAGGATCGCCACGCTCGGGGAGCAGGTCGATCCATCGTCGACCCACATCGAGGTCGACGGGATTCCCGTCGGCGTCGGCTCGGCCCGGGCCTACGTTGCCCTCCACAAGCCTGCCGGCGTGACGGCGACGACCCGCGATCCCCACGCCGAGATCACCGTCCTCGACCTCATCCCGACGGCCCTCATCCCGGACGGGACGCGGCTCTATCCGGTCGGGCGCCTGGATCTCGATTCGGAGGGCCTGCTCCTGCTGACGAACGACGGAACGTGGGCCGATCACGTCCTCCATCCGCGCTTCGGCGTCCAGCGCGAGTACGCGATCGCCCTCGAGCGCCCCCTGGATCACGCCCAGGCGAAGGCACTCCGGGAGGGCATCCGGCTCGACGAGGGCCTGGCCACCCTCGCCGCGCCGCTGCGGCCCGCCACCGGGGTCGAGACGCGGGCCCTCGTCGGGTTGCTCGATCCCGCGCCGGCGGCCGAGCTCGTCTGGTATCGGGGGCTGCTGGCCCAGGGCTGGAAACGACAGCTCCGACGGATGTTCGCCGCGGTCGGCGCCCCGATCGTCCGCCTGGTCCGGGTGCGTATCGGGACGGTCCGGATCGATGGCATCGCGACCGGCCGGGCGCGGCTGCTGAAGGCGCCCGAGATCCGGCAGCTCGGAACGGTGCCGGGAACGCCGGCGCCCGTGCGCGGGCGGCGGGGCGGGCTGAAGGTGACGGACTCGGTGCGTGCGGCTCCCCGGGCCGCGACGCCACGGCACACGCCCGTCCCGGGTCAGCGTCCGGGCGGCAAGCGCCGGCCGCGACCGAAGCCGGCCCCGCCACGCGATTCACGACACCGTGAGACTTGACGGGACCAGGAGTGACATCTAGGTTCAGGCCATGCCAGCGCTCGCGGCTATCGGCGAGGCGGTCGACTCCCTCATAGCCACCACGCTTGGGGGCCTCACACGGTGACCGTATCCAGTCCGGCATCCACGACACCAGCGGTCGAAGCGGTGGCCCTCCGCAAGTACTTCGGGCCGGTTCACGCGGTGGACGGCATCGATGTCAGCCTGGCTCCGGGCCGGATCTACGGGCTGCTCGGTCCCAACGGGTCGGGCAAGACCACGTTCATCCGGATGCTCGCCGGCCTCGCCCGTCCGACCTCGGGCCAGGTCCGGGTCCTCGGCACGCCGATGCCGAACCGGCCGATGCTCGCCCGGATCGGCTACATGCCCCAGGCCGAGGCGATCTACCCGGAGCTCTCGGTCGCCGAGAACCTCCAGTTCTTCGCGGCTCTCGAAGGGGCGCGCGGCCCTGACGCCCTGGATCGCGTCCTGGCCCTGACGGAGCTGACCGAGCGTCGGGCGAGCCCGGCCCTCGAGCTCTCGGGCGGGATGCGGCGGCGCCTGTCGCTGGCCTGCACCCTCGTCCATGAGCCGCCGATCGTGTTCCTCGACGAGCCGACGGTGGGTGTCGACCCGGCCCTGCGGGTCCAGTTCTGGACCCACTTTCGGCGCCTCGCCCAGGCCGGGACCACGATCCTCGTGGCCAGCCACGTGATGGACGAGGCGGATCGCTGCGACGACCTCCTGTTCATCCGCTCCGGCCAGGTCATCGCCCGCGGCAGCGGCGCCCAGCTCCGGGCCAAGGCCGGCACGGACAACCTCGAGACGGCCTTCCTCCAGTTCGCCGGCCTGGATCCGGAAGGGATGCCGCTCCAGCCGTCGGTCCCGGCATGAGCGCCCGCCGCGTCTTCGCCGTCGCCCGGCGGATCGCCGAGGGCTTCCGCCGCGACCATCGCTCGCTCGCGCTGCTCGTCGTGGCCCCCCTCGTAGTGACCGCGCTCCTCGGCTGGGTCCTCCGGGGCTCGAGCGCCGGCTCCGTCGAGATCGTGGTGGCGGGCGCGCCGGAGGCCGCCGTGAGCGCCATGCAGGCGGCTGCCCTCCACGCGACCGGGGACCTCCGAATTGGCGTCGCTACCGCAACGGATGAGAACGCGGCCCGCGAAGCGGTCAGGTCGGGCTCGGCCGACGTCGCGATCGTCTTCAGCGGCAGCGGCGCCCACATCGGGCTCAAGGTCATCACCGAAGGCGTCGATCCCGCCACGGAAGGCGGCCAGCTTGGGGCGGTCCAGCAGCTCATCCTCGCGACCTCGAGCTCGCTCCTGCCGGTCAGTGGCGCCGCCCTGCCCGAGATAAGCAGGGAAACCATCTACCTCTCGCCCGAGGCCGACCAGCTCGACGCGCTCGCGCCGGTCTTCCTGGGCCTCTTCGCTTACCTGTTCGTCTTCATCCTGACCGGTATCAGCTTCCTTCGAGAGCGGATCGGGGGGACCCTCGAGCGGCTTCTCGCGACGCCGGTCACGAGATCGGAGATCGTCCTCGGCTACAGCCTCGGCTTCGGATTCTTCGCCACGATCCAGGTCCTCATCCTGACCTTGTTCGTGCTGGCCCGGATCCAGGTCCCGGCCATCGGGCCGCTGCCGGGCTTCACCATCGGCCTCGACGTCCAGACAGCGGGCAGCCCGGTCTTTGCCTTCGTCGTGGCCCTCCTCCTCGCGATCGGGGCGGTGAACCTCGGGATCTTCCTCTCGACCTTCGCCCGGACGGAGCTCCAGATCGTCCAGTTCATCCCCCTCGTGATCGTGCCCCAGATCCTGCTCGGCGGCGTGTTCTGGCCGGTCCAGCGGCTGCCCGACGTCCTCCAGGCCGTCGCCCACGTCCTGCCGATCACCTATGCCGTCGACGCCCTGCGCGAGGTGATGCTCAAGGGCTCCGATCTCGGGAGCTCGGCTGTCCGGGCCGACCTCGCCATCCTGGCCGGCATCGCCATCGTCTTCGTTGCCCTCGCCGCCGGGACGATCAAGCGTGAGGTCGCCTAGGACGTGCCGAGCGTCTGCGATCTGACGCCCCGGATATGCTCACCCGGTGATGCCATCCGACGCCGGCCTCGTGGTGGCCCTTGACGGGCCCGCCTCGTCCGGCAAGAGCAGCGTCGGCGCGGCCGTGGCGGCCCGACTCGGCTACCGATTCTGCGACACGGGCCTCCTCTATCGGGCCGTGACCTGGCTGGCCCTCCGCCGCGGCGTCGGCGAGGCCGAGACGGCCCGCCTGGAAGCCCTGGTGGCCGAGGTCGAGCTGATCCCCGACACGGCCGGGCGGCTGGCTCACGTGAGCGTCGACGGGGAGGACGTCACCGCGGTCGTCCATGGGCCGGAGGTCGACGGGGCGGTCTCGGCCATCTCCCGCGTGCCGGAGCTGCGGGCAAGGCTCCTCGATCGCCAGCGCCGGATCGCCGCCGACGGCCGGATCATCATGGCCGGACGCGACATCGGGACCGTCGTCCTGCCCGACGCCGATCTGAAGCTCTTCCTCGACGCGAGCATCGCGGAGCGGGCCCGGCGGCGGATCGAGGAGCGCGGGACGGATCCCGAGGGGATCGAAGCCGACGCGATCCGGGCCCAGCTCCGCCGCCGCGACGAGATGGACGCCAGCCGCGCGGTGGCGCCGCTCCGGGTGGCACCCGATGCCGTCGTCATCGAGACGGACGGAAATGCGTTCGAGACGACCGTCGACCTGGTCGTCGGGGCAATTGTCGAGCGTGCCACTGGACGGTCCTCGCCGGCGGGCCGCACCTCGGGTCCGAGGTGATCCGGATATGACGACCCGCAAGCGTCCCATCGAGCCGACGCCGATCGCGCGGACGGTCGGTCCGGTCATCCGGATCGGCTCGTTTGTCATGCGCTGCGTGGCCCGGATCTTCACCCGCGTCGAAATCGTGGGCGAGTTGGCCTCCTTCCCCCGGAGCGGGGCGGTCCTCCTCGTGGCCAACCACGCCTCGAATGCCGATCCGGTCCTGATCGGCGGCTTCCTGAACTCGCGGCTGGGCCGGCCGATCAACTGGATGGGCAAGCGCGAGGTCTTCGAGTGGCCGATCGTCTCGTGGCTCGCCCGCCACGGCGGCGTCCATCCGGTGGATCGCGGGTCGGCCGACGTCGAGGCCTTCCGGACCGCGGTGCGCATCCTCGAGGACGGCAACATCCTGGCGGTCTTTCCGGAGGGCACGCGCAGTGCCGACGGCCGCCTGCAGCTCGCCAAACACGGAGCCGCGGTGCTCGCCACACGATCCGGGGCGACGATCGTCCCGATCGGGGTGGGGGAGAGCGACCGGCTCTGGCCGAAAGGGCACAAGCTGCCGCGCCGGACGCCCCGGGTCACGATTCGGATCGGGGCCCCGTTCAAGCTGAGCGAGGCGATGCCAGCGCCCGCGAAGTCCGCCCCGGGCGACGCACCTGCGCCAATCGGGGCCTCCCGACGGGCGTCGAACGCCGCTGCCACGGACCTGATCATGCGGCGCATCGCGGCCCTGCTGCCGTCCCGCCAGCGGGGGGCGTACGGGGACGAGCCGGCCGGCTGAGGGGCCGCGGGCGACCCGCGTGCGATACTCGGGGCGGCATGGGAACCGTCACCGACATTCGAATCGCGAAGCGTACGGGCTTCTGCTACGGCGTCCGCGAGGCCATCGACAAGGCCAAGGAAGCCAGCGCGGCTGGCAAGTCGACGCACACGCTGGGGCAGGTCGTCCACAACGAGGGCGTCGTCAACGACCTCCAGGCGCTCGGCATCCAGACCGTCGAGACACTCGACGATGTCGATCACGGGGCGGCCGTCGTCATCCGCGCTCACGGGGTCCGGCCGGAGGTCATGGAGCGCGCCGCGGCCCGCGGCCTCGAGGTTATCGACGGGACGTGCACCTGGGTCATCCAGGAGCAGCGCGAGATCGTGAAGCTCGTCGAGGAGGGCTACACCATCGTCCTCCTCGGGACGCCCAGGCATCCCGAGGTCGTGGGGCTGCTGGGCTTCGCCCCGGACGCGATCGTCGTCGACGAAGAGGACGACTGGGACCGGATCCCGCGCAAGAAGAAGATGGCCCTCATCTCCCAGAGCACGCAGCCACCCTGGAAGTTCGAGAAGCTGGCGGCCTTCATGGTCGGCCGCAGCCACGAGCTCAAGATCGTCAACACGGTCTGCCCGGTCACGATCCGGCGCCAGGAGGACACCCTCGACGCAGCTCGCGAGGTGGACCTCATGGTCGTCGTCGGCGGGCGCTCGTCGGCCAACACCAAGGAGCTCACTCGGCTGTGCGGCATCGCCGGCACGCCGGCGATCCAGATCGAGGCGGCCCGCGACCTCGGCGACACGAGTCCCTTCAAGGGCAAGAAGGTCGTCGGCGTGACCGGCGGCACGTCGACCCCGATCGAGGACCTCCACGCCGTCGCCAGGCGCATCCTTGAGCTGGCCGGGACGCCGGCGACGCAGGCACGAGCCGGCGAGCTCGCCGACGCGGCCTTTGCTGCCGCTGCCCATCCGGCCGGCCGGACCACGTCGTTGCCGGGCCCCGCGGCCGCGGGCTGACGGCAGGCTTCCCGGCATGCCCCGCAACGCCAGCCTGCCCGTGGTCGCCATCGTCGGACGGCCAAACGTCGGCAAGTCCACGCTCTTCAACCGGATCGTCGGGGAGCGGGCCGCGATCGTGGAGGACCGCGCCCGGACGACGCGGGACCGGCTCTACGGCGACGCCGAGTGGAACGATCGACGCTTCGTCATGGTCGACACCGGCGGCCTGGAGGTCGATCCGGACGATCCGATCGAGGCCAAGGTCCAGCTCCAGGCCCGCCTGGCGATCGCCGAGGCCGACGTGGTCATCTTCGTCGTCGATGCCATCACGGGGCTGACCCCTGCCGACCTGGAGGCCGCCGAGCTGCTCCGGACTGCCAAGGTCCCGCTCTTCGTGGCGGTCAACAAGGCCGACAACCCGCGGCGCGAGCTGGAGGCGGCGGAGTTCTGGTCCCTGGGCTGGGAGCGGACCCATCCGATCGCGGCCAACCACGGGCGGGGCGTGGCCGACCTCCTCGACGAGATCGTGCTGGCCCTGCCCCCGGAAACCGAGGCCGAGCGGGCGCGCAAGGTCCGCGAGCGGGAGGCCGCTGACTTCGCCCGGGACGTCGAGACGGGCGAGCTGCGGCCGTACATCGTCGGGGCCGAGGGCGAGGCCGACGCTGCAGACGCAGCAGACGGGACCGAGGCGGCCGAGGATGCCGCCGACGCGGATGCGGTTGCTGCCAGCGATGCCGAGTCCGCCCGCTGGGATGCGATGCTCGCCGCCGATGGCGACGAGCCTCCCGCGATCGCCTTCGTCGGCCGGCCCAACGTCGGCAAGTCGAGCCTCCTGAACGCGCTGCTGGGCGAGGACCGGATGATCGTGAGCGACACGCCCGGCACGACGCGGGACGCGATCGATACGCGGATCCCGTGGGGCCGGACGGAGGTCGTCCTCATCGACACGGCCGGCATCCGGAAGCGCGGCAAGGTCGCCTCTTCCGCGGCGGCCGATCGCTATTCGGCATTGCGCAGCCTCAAGGCCATCGCCCGGGCCGATGTCGCGGTCCTGCTCATCGACGGTGTCGACGGCCTGACCGCCCAGGATGCCCACATTGCCGGCTACGTCGTCGAGGAGGGCAAGGGCCTCGTCATCGCCATCAACAAGTGGGACGCCGTCGAGGACAAGACGGGCCAGACGTTCGACAAGTACATCGAGTGGATCCGCCACGAGGCGCCGTTCCTCGATTTCGCCCCGGTCGTCAGCATCTCGGCCAAGACCGGCCAGCGGGTCGGGCGAGTGCTGGAGATGGCCGTCGATGTCTGGGCCGAGCGCCGCCGCCGGATCGGGACCGGCGAGCTGAACAGACTCGTGACAGCGGCCTCGGAGCGCCAGCAGCCGCCGATGGTCAAGGGCCACCGGCCCAAGATCTTCTACGCCACCCAAGCGGCCGTGGCGCCGCCGACGTTCGTCTTTTTCGCCCGCGAGGCCGGCTCGGTCCATTTCAGCTACCAGCGCTACCTCGAGAACCGCCTCCGCGAGGATTACGGCTTCCTCGGCACCCCGATCCGCCTCGTCTTCCGGGAGCGAGCAGGGATCCGGGTGGAACGACGGGCCGGCAAGCGCAGCGCCCGCGCGGCCGGAGCCTCCAAGCGGGGCCGGTGACACACGACGCGCCGCGCGTCGCGGTGATCGGCAGCGGCGCCTGGGGCACGACGCTCGCCGTTCTCATCGCACGCTCCGAGGCTGTGATGCTCCTCTGCCGGTCGCCAGAGACGGCGGCGCGCCTCCAGGCAGACCGGGTCAACGAGCGGCGGCTGCCAGGAATATCCCTCCCCGAGCGCATCGAGCCGACTGCCGATCCGTCGGCCCTGGCCACCGCCGAGCTGGTCATCATCGCCGTGCCTTCATCGCACGTCCGGGAATCAGTCGATCGCGTCGCCGCCGCAATCCAGCCCGGCGCCGACATCCTGTCGGTGGTCAAGGGTCTCGAGCCAGGCACCCTGCTGCGAATGACGGAGGTCATCGCCGAGGCCGCGGCAATCGCTCCGTCCCGCGTCGCCGCCCTGTCGGGCCCGAACCTCGCCCAGGAGATCGCCCGGGGCCTGCCGGCGTCGGCCGTCGTGGCGGCCGAGGATCCGGATCTCGCCGAGCGGATCGTGACCCGCCTGGCGCGCCGCGAGTTCCGCCTCTACACCAACACCGACGTCCTGGGCGTGGAGCTCTGCGGGGCCCTCAAGAATGTCATCGCCATCGCCGCCGGGGCGGCCGACGGTCTCGGCTTCGGCGACAACGGCAAGGCCGGGCTCATGACCCGGGGTCTGGCCGAGATGATGCGGGTCGGCATCGCAGCCGGGGCCAACCCGCTGACCTTCGCCGGGCTGGCCGGGATCGGCGACGTCATCGCGACGTGCGGCTCGAAGCTGTCCCGGAACCATCGCCTCGGCGAGGAGCTGGCGAAGGGCCGCTCGTGGTCGGAGATCGAGGGCTCGCTCTCCGGCGTCGCCGAGGGCGCCTACACGGTGGACGCCGCGATCGCCCTTGCCGAACGGCTCGAGGTCGAGATGCCGATCGCGCGCGAGGTCCACAACGCGCTCTTCGAGGGCAAGAGCGTCCAGCGCTGCCTCATCGACCTCCTGGCCCGGGAGTCGAAGGACGAGCTGGCCGACTTCCAGGCCTGGGTGGAACGCCTCGAGGGCCCGACCGACTGATCGCCCCATCCGCGAATGGCGGAGGCCGTGTCAGGATCCACGCTCAGCCGCTCAGGCCGCCGACCTCCAGCTGCTCGGCCGCGGCGGCTTCGGCCGTGCGCCGGCTCTGCGGATGGCCTGTCACGGCCTCGAGGAAGCGATCCCGCTCGATAGCGATGAGCCGCAACGGCGTGAGGGCGGTCACGGTCGCCGTCCGGGGCACGTTCCGCAACAGGGCGATCTCGCCAAAGTGGTCGCCCGCCCCCCGGTGCGAGAGGTGGATCCCGGCCAGGGACACCTCGACCCGGCCCTCGGCCAGAACGTAGAAGCGGTCTCCGGGATCGCCTTCCCGGATCACGACCTCGCCCGCCGGCACCTTGAGCCAGGTGAGCTCGGCAAGGATCCGCTCCATCGATGGGGCGGAAAGGGGCGCGAAGATCGCGAGCTGCTTCAGGAGCCCCACCGCCTCGGCGTCCGGCGGTCGAGCGCCCCGGTCACAGGCGCCGAGCTCGATCCACGAGCCGATCAGGACCACGGGAACGAGGAGTCCGGCCGCAAAGAGGCCCCATCGGATGCCGAAGGTCGCGACGATGGCACCGCTGGCCACGGCGCCGACCGCCAGCGAGAACATCGCCAGGCTTTCCAGGACCCCGAAGACCCGGGCCAGCATCCACTCCGGGGCGACGCGCTGGAGGAGCGTCTGGCCCGCGACGCTGGTGATGCTGAAGCCGGCCCCGCTCGTCCCGAAGAGGATCGGCGCGGTGAGCGTCGAGGGCATGAGGCTGACGAGCAGGATGGGCAGGCCGAAGAGGCCGCTGCTGCCGGCCAGCGCCGGGGTCATGCGCCGCCGGCCGACCAGGGCGACTGTTGCCAGGGCACCGAGGACGCCGCCGAATCCGAAGGCCGCGCTGAGGAAACCTGCCCACGCTGCGCCGGCGTGGAGGAGGTCGATGGCCACCGCCACGAAGAGGAGGTCGAGGGCACCGATGACGACCATCCCCGACGACATGACGAGGATGATCAGGAGGACGCGGCGCTCGCGGACGATGTCCCGGAAGCCACCGAAGGAGCCGCGGAGGATGGCGCCAGCAGTTGCTCGCGGTCGCCCCGCAGTCGGCTCGATCACGAGCGGCAGTCGGAGCGTCAGTGCCACGCTGATGAGGGACACGCCCGCGAATGCGGCGAAGATGTCGGCGGGCCGGCCGCCGGCCAGGATGATCCCGGCAACCAGCGGGCCGAAGAAGATGCCGAGGTTATCGGCCAGGCCGGAGACCGCATTGGCGGCCGTGAGATCGGCGGGCGTGTGGGTGATGCTCGGGAGGATCACCGCCTGGACGGGCCGGGTGATGGTGTCGGCCATGAGCGAGGTCGAGGCGACGATCATTGTCACGACGAGAGGAGCGTTCGCGTACATGGCCAGGGCGGTCGCGCCGCTCGTGACCGCCTGGAGGAGGTAGCCCGCCAGCAGGACGCGGTCCCGACGGTAGCGATCGCAGGCGTAAGCGGCGAACGGAGCCACCAGGCCGGCGGGGATGAGCAGGCCCAGGGCCACGATGCCCGCCACGCGAGCACCGCCAATGGCGTAGGCATAGACGAGGATCGCGACCCAGGTCGCCGACTCG
>JBEPVB010000032.1:0-22116 GCA_041691215.1 Chloroflexota bacterium | reverse complement strand
CGGCGGGCCACGACCCCGCGCACCGCGCCGCCTCGTCCGGGGGGGGCGGACGGGCTCCGGGCCCACCCCGCGACCCGGGAGGGGATCCGGGTGGTGGCCGGCTCGCCGATCCTCCGGGCGCTGGCCGGGGCCCACGCCGCGACGCACGTCCTGTGGGGTGTCTTCGGCGCCACCTATCTCCTGTTCGCCACCCGCGAGATCGGCCTGGGGCCGGCCGGGATCGGGATCGTGGCGGCCCTCGGCGGCATCGGCTCCCTCGTCGGGGCGGCCACCGCCGGGCGGATCGCCCGTCGCCTCGGGATCGGCCGGGCGATGCTCCTCGGCCTGACTGGCATGACGTTGGGCAACGCCCTGATCCCCCTTGCCCCCTCGGGCGCCATCCTCGTGGCGGCGGCCTTCCTCGTCGGCCAGCAGCTGATCGGCGACTCGGCGGGCACCGTCTACGACGTGGTCGAGCGGTCGCTGACCCAGTCGATCGTCGACGGCCGCATCCTCGGCCGGGTCAACGCGACGATCGAGTTCGTGACAACGCTCCTGGCGCTCGTCGGCTCGATCGGGGGCGGGGTGATCGCCGAGGTCTTCGGACTCCGCGTCGCCCTCGCCGTGGGCGTGCTCGGCGGCGCGGCCGCGGTCCTGTTCGTGTGGTTCTCCCCGGTCCGATCGATACGGGGCATCCCCGAGCCGGGCGTCCTGCCCGGGGTGCGGGTCGACGACCTCCCCCAGGCGGAGTAGACCTGCCCACCAGGCATCAGATGGGCGGCTCGCCACCCAGCGCGGGGCGTGGCGGATGGTTCAAACTCGCGGACGAAGGACGCAGCTCGAGAGGGAGGCCTCGTGACGCGCACGGTGTTCCGGGGTGGCTCGATCTTCGATGGGACGGGCGCCGACCCCAGGCTGGCCGATCTGACGGTCGAGGACGGTCGGATCGTCGACGTGGGCACGAACCTCGATGGCGACGAGGCCGTTGACGCGACCGGCGCCACGATCCTGCCGGGCCTCTTCGATTGCCACGTCCACGTGGTCCTCGAGACCATCGACACCTGGCGGATCGCCAACCAGCCGTTCTCCTACCGCTTCTACCTCGCGGCGCGGCACCTCCAGGCGACGCTCCGGGCCGGGATCACCTCCATCCGGGATGCGGGCGGCGCTGACCTCGGGATCAAGCAGGCGGTCGTCGATGGCCTGATCGCCGGACCGCGGCTGCAGATCAGCCTGACGATGCTCAGCCAGACCGGCGGCCACGGTGACGACTGGCTGACCTCGGGCGTGGGGGTGCCCTTGCTCACGGCCTATCCCGGGATGCCGACGGCCCTCGTCGACGGTCCGGACGAGATGCGCCGAAAGGTCCGCGAGCTCCATCGCGACGGAGCGGACGTCATCAAGGTCGCCACATCGGGCGGGGTGGTCTCTGCCCGCAGCAACCCCGCCCACGCCCACTTTCGGCCGGCAGAGCTCGACGTCCTGGTCGAGGAAGCCACGGCCGCGGGCATGTTCGTGATGGCCCACGCCCAGGCCGCCGACGGCATCAAGAACGCCGTCCGGGCGGGGATCCGGTCGATCGAGCACGGAGTCTTCCTCGACGACGAGGGCATCGAGCTGATGCTCGAGCACGGAACGTGGCTCGTGGCGACGCTCGTCGCTCCCCAGGGCGTCATCGATGCGGCCGAGGCCGGCGCCCCGATTCCGTCGAACATCGTCGACAAGGCGCGGGCGGTCGTCGACCGCCACCGGGCCGCCTTCCGGGCCGCCGTGGGCGCCGGCGTCAGGATCGCGATGGGCACGGATTCCGGCGTGTCTCCCCACGGGCTGAACCTCCGCGAGCTGGCGCTCATGGCTGAGCTCGGGATGGCGCCGGCCGCGGTCCTCGAGGCCGCGACCCGGAGCGCGGCCCAGCTGCTGGGCGTCGCCGACCAACGCGGCACGCTCGAGCCCGGCAAGGACGCCGACCTCCTCATCGTCGGCGGCGATCCGTTCGCCTTCGAGACGCTCGCGGACCGGATCTTGTCCGTGTGGCTCGCTGGCCGCCGGGTCGCCTGAGCTCGGCGGCTCCACGGGCGCCGGCCCTGCTAGGCTCAGCTCGTGGAGACTGCAGCCAGCCCGCCGGCCGACACCCCCGCCGTGCGGGCCATCGCGGCCGCCGGCATCGAGCACCGGGTCGTCCTCATCGAGCCCGCCCACTCGGCTGCGGAGGCGGCCGAGCGCCAGGGGATCCCGCTTCGAGCCCTGCTGCGGACGATCGTCGTCCGCCGCGGCAGCGACGACTACCTCTTCGTCCTGGTGCCCGCCGGCCGGCGCTTCGACTGGCCGAAGCTACGAGCCCACCTCGGCGTGACCCGGATGTCCCTGCCCGATGCGGACGAGGCCCAGGCCGTGACTGGCTATGTCCGCTACACGATCACGCCGTTCGGGTCGAGCCGCGCCTGGCCGGTCATCGCCGACGCCACGCTCATGGGCGAGCCGGTGGTGGCCATCGGCGGCGGGGCGCCAGGAGTCAACCTCCACCTCTCGCCGGCGGATCTCGTTGCCGCCCTGCGGGCCGACGTCGTGGACGTCACCCAGCCGGAAACGACGGCTGCCGAGGCCTAGGGCGAGGCTCGCTCAGCGCTCCATCCAGGCCGCGAGCGCCTCGGCCGCGGCCTCGGGCGCGCCATTCATATGGAGCCGCGCGGTAGCCCTGGCGAGGAGGGCCCGCACGGTCGCTTCGTGGCCCTCCGACCAGCCGTCGCCCCAGGGCCACAGGACCTCGAACGCGGCGGAGGCCTCGGCCGCGGTGAGCGCCTCGACGCGCGTCGGGCCGTCGCCCCCGCGGGCGAGCAGGATGACCGCCCCGGCCGGTGCCGAAGGCCGCGCCGAGCCCGGCCGGAGGGTGCCGAGATCGACTTCGATCTTGTGCTCGCCGTTGGGCTGGAGGCGGGGGACCACACCGCGTAGCTCGGGGAAGTGGTCGATCGCGTCGGGCAGCAGGCGCTGGATCCAGGGCATGCCCCACAGCTCGACCGCGCCGGGTGCGCGCCGGGCAAAGACGACGTCCTCCGCCAGGACCTGGAAGCCCAGCCGGGCGCAGGCCATGGCGAGGGTCGACTTGCCGGCCCCGGCCGGGCCCTGGAGGATCGCGCCGCGGCCCCGATGGACGACCCCCGAGGCGTGGATCCCGACGTAGCCGCGGGCGCGGGCGAGCATGGACAGGCCCATCGCCTCGATGAAGCCGTACCGGGCGAAGTCCGGGTCATCGGCGAGCTCGGGGGTGACGGTCCCGATCGCGACGCCGCGTTCGAGGTCGACGACGGCGTGATTGCGGTCGTCGAGGGTGATCGTGTGGAGGTGGGCCTGGACGCGCGGCCGGAGGAGCCGCCGATCGAAGGTCGCCGGCGGTCCCTTGGCATCGACGAGGAGCCGGACCTCGAGCGGCGCACCGGCGGCGGGCACGGCGAACCGGCCGAACGCCCGATCGGCGGCCGCCAGGAGGCGCGGATCGTTGGTCCGGAAGCGGAGGCGCTCGGCCATCAGCCCGTAGGTCCGCTCGATCGTCGGCTCGAGGGACGGCAGCTGCGGGTCGCGCCGGATCAGGGGCTCGCTCACCCGCGGACTCCGGCGCTCGAGATGCCCTCGACCAGCCAGCGCTGGGCGATCGCGAAGACGGTGATCACCGGCAGGAGGGCCAGCAGCGACAGGGCCATCGACTGCTGGACCTGGTTGACATAGAGACCCTGGAAGGAGGCCAGGCCCAGGCTGACCGTGAACGTGTCGGGGCTGCGGAGGTAGAGGAGCGGGCCCAGGAAGTCGTTCCACGAGCCGACGAAGGCGAACACGGCGATGGCGGCGATGACCGGGCGGCTCAACGGCAGGGCGACGTAGCGAAGCTGCTGGAACGGGTTCGCGCCATCAAGCTCGGCGCTCTCGAAGAGGTTGGCGGGCAGGCCGCGGAACCACTGCCGGAAGAGGAAGATCGCAAAGGCGCTGCCCAGGAACTGGGGCACGACCAGAGGCAGGTAGGTGCCGACCCAGCCCAGCCGGCTGAAGAGGATGTACTGCGGGATGAGCGTCACGGCCGGCGGGACGAGGATCGTGGCCACCAGGAGGGCAAACAGCGGCCGCTTCCCGCGAGCCGGCAGCGTCGCGAAGGCGAACCCGACCACGGCCGCCGAGGCGACCGTGCCGATCACGTTGAGCGCGGCGAGGAGGAGCGAGTTGGCGACAAGGCGCGGCGCGTCGACGAGTCGGAGCGCGGACTGGATCGCCTCGAGCGACAGCGGATCGGGCAGGATGGTCGGCGGCGCGCTGTAGAACTGGCCGGGTGGCTTGAGCGCCCCCAGGACCAGCCACAGCAGGGGTACCGCGAACGGGATGACGATGGCCACGGCCAGGACGCCGCGCAGGGGTCCACGAACCGCGCTCCGGCCGACGGCCATCACGAGCCCGCTGTCACGACGCGGCGATTCGTGGTCACGAATCCGTCCCCAGGTAGGCGACTTGGCGCCCGAAGACCCTGAATTGGAACGCCGTCAGGCCCACGATGACGACGACCATCCCGAGGGCCAGGGCCGAGGCATAGCCGATCTGGCCGAACCGGAAGGCGTTCTGGTAGGTGTAGAGGGCCAGCGTCAGCGTCGCGTGGTCGGGCCCGCCGCCGGTCAGCAGGTAGGTCGGGGTGAAGACCTGGAAGGCGCCGATGGCGTTGACGATGGCCAGGTAGAACGTGATCGGGGTCAGGGCCGGCCAGGTCACGGCCCGGAACCGGGCGACCGCACCGGCCCCCTCGAGGGCCGCCGCCTCGAGGAGATCTCGGGGCACGGCCGAGAGGCCGGCCAGGTAGACGACCACGTTGACCCCCACGTTCCAGAGGCCGATGACGATCAGGGCCGGCATCGCCCAGGCCGGATCCTGGAGCCACGCCGGCCCGCGGAGGCCGACCAGGCCGAGGATCGCGTTCAGCAGGCCGAAGCGCGGGTTGAGGATCCAGCCCCAGACCAGGGCCGTCGCCACGCCCGAGACGATGGCCGGCAGGAAGACCGCGCTGCGAAGGAGGGTTCCCCCTCGACGCACCGGCCGCAGGACAAGCGCCAGCCCGAGGCCGAGGGCCAGGCCCGGGACCACCGTCCCGACCGCATAGACCGCGGTGTTGGCGAGGGTCCGCCAGAAGAGCGGGTCCCCGGCCATGGTCTGGAAGTTGGCGAGGCCGGTCCAGCGCAGGGGCAGCGGCGGCTGCCACTCGGCGAAGGAGAGGAGGCCGGCGGTCAGGATCGGGCCGGCCTGGAAGAGGACGAAGCCGGCCAGCCACGGCGCCACGAGCAGGTAGAACCAGCGCTCGCGATGGCTGAGGCCGAGCGGGCCCCGGCGCGGGCGAGCCGGTCGCTCTTCCGGATGCGCCGACGCCGTCAGGGGGCTCGGTCCGGCGCGAGCGTGTCGTTGGCTGCCTTCTCCAGGGCCGCCTCGCCGTCGGCCAGCGAGACTGCCCCGGTGTTCAGCTTCATGAACAGGTCGAGGGTGGCCTGATAGGTGGCGAAGGCGCTCGAGGTGTAGGGCCGGAAGACCTCGCCGACGTCCATCGCGGTCAGGATCGCCGCCTGGTTGGCGGGGGCATGCGACGGGTCGATCACCGAGCTCGCCACGGACTTCCTGGCCGGCACGGCGTGGCCTGGCCTGCCCCAGGTCGAGGCCAGGAACTCCGGGGCCACCAGGAGCTGGACCACCGCCCAGGCCTCGGCCTGGTGCTTCGAATGCCCGCTGATCACGTAGCCGTTGGTGCTCAGCGGCGTGTGCCGCTTGCCGTCCACGCCGAGGAACGGCGGCAGGACGTCGTACTTGAGCTTGCCGTCGGTGTTGAGCTGGCCGATCGCGAACGAGCCGTTCGAGCCCATCGCCGCCTTGCCCGCCTCGAACGCATCGCCCTGCACGCCCGTCTGGGAGCCGCCATAGGGGTCGTACAAGCCGGCGTGGTCGTCCTTGACCAGGCTCACCCACCAGGCGATGGCCTGCGAGGTGGCGGGGCTGGTGAAGTCCATCGTCGTGCAGTCGTTGTTGGCGCAGAGGTTGCCGCCGACGGCCTTGATCTCCTCGTTCTGCCAGAAGTAGGTCAGGCCCCCGTTCCAGCCCCACTGCTGGATCTTCGACGCGTCGAAGGCGGGGTCGTCGGCGGCGTGGCCGGCGGCATCGACGGTCAGCCTGCGGGCGGCGGTCCGCATGGCGTCGTACGTCCAGCGGTCAGTGGGATAGGCAAGGTGGGCGGCGTCGAACATCGCCTTGTTGTAGTAGACGATCTCGGGGCTGGCGCTGTCGGGGATGCCCCACAGCTTGCCCTGCCAGCGAAACTGGTCGACGGCGCCGGTGTAGAAGTCGGCCATGTCCAGCCCGGCGCTCCCCGCCAGGGGCGTCAGGTCGCTGAAGGCGCTCCGCCGAATCCACTGCTGGACGTTGGAGCCGGTGACCCGGACGATGTCTGGCAGGTTATCGCCGGCGAGCTCGTTGGTGATCTTTTCGACCTCTCCGTCCTGGGGCGCGGGCTCGACCTGGAGGACCCACTCCGGGTGGGCGTCATCGATGGCCTTGATCGCCGGGGTGAAGCTGGTGAGCTCCTCCGGGGTCATGCTCACCTGGATCCGGAGCGTGGTGACGCCGGCCGACGTGGCCGAGGCTCCACATCCCGCGAGCCCGACCAGGGCGGCGGTCAAGGCGAGACGATCGAGGGCGCGACGGGCGGCGCCTGAAGGCACGGCGGTGACCTCACGGGATCGGGAGCGGGCAGAATCGCAGGGGTTCAAACGGACCGCGAAGCGATCCCTCGGGAGTCAGTACGACGCGACGCTCAAGCCGGTTCGTGGGCGTGATCATGCCCGTGCTCGTGGACGTGAGGGTCCGCGGCCAGGGCCATGGCGCGATCGGGCCGCAACGGCGCCAGGGTCCCCAGCGACTCCGCCACGACGAGCAGATCGTCGTCCGCCTCGACCCGGAAGTCGGACCTCGGGTTGACGATGGTCTGGGGGCCGCGGCTGACCGCGAGGAGGGTCGCTCGGTGCTCGTCCCGGAGGCGACCGCTGACCTCGTCGATGGTCAGGCCGAGGTAGCTCGACGGCAGCTCCACGCGGTACAGCTCCGACCCCTCGCCGCCCGAGACGATGTCGGTCACCAGCCCCGTCAGGCCCGGATAGAGAGCCGACCGGGCGAGCAGGCGCGACGCCAGCGAGGAGGTCACCAGGACCTCGTCCGCGCGGGCCCGCTTGAAGTGCTCGACGTGGCGCGGGTTGTTGATCTCGGCAACGGTCCTGACGCTCGGGGCCACCGATTCGATGGCCATGACGGTCAGGATCCCGTGCATGTCGGCCTCGTTGCTGGCATCGGCCGGAAAGACGAGGGCGGCGGCCGCCTCCTCGATGCCCGCCCGCTTCAGGTCGACCTCGCTGGTCGAGTCGCCCCGGACGAAGTAGACGCCCTCCCCGGCGGGGTTCTTGTCGACATCGGCGAGGACGACGACCTTGGCCTTGTACTCGTCGCCGCGGAGCTCCTGGATGAGCTCACGGGCGGTGGCATTCCAGCCGCAGACGACGATGTGGTCCTGATATCCGGCGGCGCCCAATCCCTGGCCCTCCTTGAGCAGGAAGTCGATGACGAGCGCCACGAGCGCCCCGGTGATGGTTCCGACGATCGCGACCCCGAAGAGCACCAGCATCCAGCTGACGATGAAGCCGCCGGCCGTCGTGACATAGCCCGAATCGCCCTGGCCGAGGATCGTGAAGATCGCCCAGTTGAAGGACTTCCCGAACCACTCCACGGCCGTCCCGGCGCCCTTGGTCCAGGGCTTCTCGATGAAGGTCACGAGGAGGGCCGCGATGGCCACGAAGATCGCCGCCCCCTGGGCCAGGCTCAGGAAGAAGCGGCGATCCATCGCCCCGGCCAGCCGCCTGGTGTGCCACAGGACGCGGCGCAGGATCGGCGACGCGATGACGGCGTTCAGCGGATTGAAGCGGTTCATGGGGCGGAGCGATCCCCCCGACGCGGGCCGGCCTCATGGTCGGCTATCCGGTGACCGCGATCGTGACACACCGGGGGCCTCCGGCGCGACCCCAACTCGTCCTGCCGGGTTCGCCTCCGCCCGGGCTGCTCGCCGGCGGGGCTGCTCGCCAGCCGCGGCAGGCGTCGCTCATGTCCCGGGGCTGGACCGCCGGATGAACGCCGCCAGATCGGCCGACTGGCGGATCCGGGACGGTTCGTGGACGTACATCATGTGGCCGGCGGGGTAGTAGGCGAGCTCGATGTTTCCCCCCAGCTCGGCCGGGATCTGCAGGTGGGCGAGGACATGCTCGGCCGCGAAATGGGGCGTCGCGCCGTCGAAGTAGCCACAGGCCACGTGGATCCTGAGGTGCGGATTGGCCCGCATCGCGGCGGCCAGCTCATCGACGACCGTGACCGAGCGACCCTCGAAGTCCTTGTATGACCAGCCTCGGTTCACGTCGCCGGACAGGATCTCGTAGGGCAGGTCGTTCTCGTAGCCGAGGTCTTCCCGAATGTACTGGTTGAGGGCCGCGGTGTAGGGGCCCTGGATGTGGCTGTAGGAGGCGTCGGCGGTGAACCGCTCGCGGCCGCCGTCCGGCTCGGCAACGCTGAAGCGGGCATCCAGCCGGCCGACCGAGCGGCCCTGGTCGCGGAGGAGCTCGGTGAAGAAGCGGACGTGCTCGATCCGGAGATCGGAGCGCTCCACGTAATCGCGCCGGATCCCGGCCAGCCGGCCGATCCTGCTGGCCGCGGTCCGCTTCTCCGCGGCCGAGAGCCGTCGTCCGCGGGCCAGGACGCGTGGGTACTCGCCGGCCGCATACGCCTCGGCCTCGGCGACGACCTCCTCGAGGGTCCGGCCGGGATGCTTGCCGTGGTACCAGGCGACGGCGGCATAGGTCGGCAGGTAGAGGACATACGGAAGGTCATTGCCCTCGCTGAAGTGGATCGTGCCGAGGTCCAGCACGGACGAGATGAGCATGAGGCCGTTCAGGTACATCCCGTGGCGTTCCTGGAGATGGGCCGCCAACCCGGCGGCCCGGAGCGTCCCGTAGGACTCGCCGACCAGGAACTTCGGCGACATCCAGCGCCCGTTCCGCGAGGTCCAGAGGCGGATGACCTCGGCCACCGACTCGAGGTCACGCTCGAACCCGTGGTACTCGCCGGGCTTCTCGCCGTCGACCGCGCGCGAGTAGCCCGTCGAGACAGGATCGATGAAGACGAGGTCGGTGTCGGCGAGGAGCGACTCGACATTGGGGACGAGATCGTACGGCGGCGGCACGGGCGCGCCCACGTCGCCGGCGACGACCCGCTGCGGTCCGAGGAGCCCCAGGTGGAGCCAGACGCTCGAGGATCCCGGGCCGCCGTTGAAGGCAAAGGTCACCGGCCGCTTCCGGCGCTCCGCGCCGTCGAGGGTATAGGCCGTCACGAAAACCGTGGCCTTGGCCTTGAAGCCGGCGGCCTTGCCGTCCTCGACGACCTCCTCGCGAAGGACGACGCGCCCGGTATGCGAGGTATAGGCCAGCTTCCGCCGGCCGATCGTGAGGCTGTGCTTGCGCTCGACCAGGTCGTCGGTCGGATCGGCCGGCTTGGCCTCGGTGGCGCCGGGCTTGGGTGCGTCTGCCTTGGCCTCGGGCTTGCCGGCGGCGACGGCCTCGTCGGCCACCCTAGAGCGCCTTGACTGCCGTAACGAGGTCGGCCAGGCCGGCCTTCGCGTCCGCGAAGAGCATCCCCGTCTTGGGATTCAGGTAGAGCTCGTTGTCGATGCCGGCGTAGCCCCGGCCCATGGATCGCTTGATGACGATGATCGACTTGGCGTGATCGACGTCGAGGATGGGCATGCCCGATACCGGCGAGCCGGGCTTGCGGGCGGCGGGGTTCGTGACGTCGTTGGCTCCGACGACGAGGGCCACGTCGGCCCGCTCGAACTCGGGGTTGATCTCCTCCATCTCCTTGAGCTGGGGGTAGGGCACATTCGCTTCGGCGAGCAGGACGTTCATGTGGCCGGGCATGCGGCCGGCTACGGGGTGGATGGCGTACTTCACGTCGACGCCCCTGCTCTCGAGGAGCTCGGCCAGCTGGCGGACCTGGTGCTGGGCCTGGGCGACGGCGAGCCCGTAGCCCGGGACCACGATCACCGATTGGGCATAGGCCAGCTGGATCGCCGCGTCGTCGACGCCGAGCTCGCGGACCGAGCCGCCCAGTCCACCGACGGCCGTGACCGTGCCTTCGCCGCCGCCGAAGCCGCCCAGCATGATGTTGAGGACGGAGCGGTTCATGGCGTCGGCCATGAGCTTGGTCAGGATGGCGCCGGACGCGCCGACGAGGGCCCCGGCGATGATCAGGACGGTGTTGTCGAGGACGAAGCCGGCCATCGCCACGGCCGTGCCGGTGAAGCTGTTGAGGAGGCTGATGACGACCGGCATGTCGGCCCCGCCGATGGGCAGGGTCATCGTCACCCCGAAGACGAGGGATGCGGCCAGGATCATGAACATGATCGGCACGCTGACGTTGCCAAGCCACAGGTTCGCGGCACCGATCAGGACGATGCCGACCATGAAGGCGGTGATGATCCGGCCGCCCGGGATGATCACCGGCCGCGAAGGCGTGATCGCCAGGCCCATGAGCTTGCCCGAGGCGATGAGCGAGCCCGTGAAGGTGATCGCTCCGATGACGATGTCGAGGACGGTCGGGATCGAGACCTGGAGGGACATCGAGCCCGGCGCCGTCGAAACGCCGGCCAGCCGCAGGTAGTCGTCGATGGCGATGAGCGCTGCCGCGCCGCCGCCAACCGCGTTGAACAGCGACACCAGCTGCGGCATCGCGGTCATCTTCACGCCGCGGGCCATGTACAGCCCCAGGCCACCGCCGATCGCGATGCCGACGACGATGATGATCCAGCCGGTCGAGCTGAGGCCGTTCCTCGCGAGCAGCACGAGTGTCGCCGCGATCGCCAGGGCCATGCCCCCGGCCGACACGAGGTTGCCGTTGCGAGCCGTGGCCGGGGAGTTCATGCGCATCAGGCCGAGCACGAACCCGGCCGCGCCGATGAGCCAGATGAGCCGGACGATGGTCTCGAGGGTGTCCATCGATCAGGCCGCCTTCTCGTCGGAAGGCTTGGCCGCGACGGGCTTCTTCCGGAACATCTGGAGCATCCGGTCAGTGACGACATAGCCGCCCACGACATTCATCGTCGAGAACGCGACGGCGACCAGGCTCAGCAGCTGGCTCAGCGGGTCCGTCGCCGAAGCGGCGATGAACATCGAGCCGACGAGGACGATGCCGTGGATCGAGTTGGCCCCCGACATCAGCGGAGTGTGGAGCGTGGCCGGGACCTTCGAGATCACGGCGAAGCCACACAGGATCGCCAGGACGAAGACCGTTAGGGCAGCCAGGAGCTCGGGGTTCACGCGGCACCTCCGGCGGGCTCGAGCAGCTTCTTCACCGCCTCGGAGCGGATTTCGCCGCCCTGGGTGATCGTGACCGGGCCGGCGATCTCGTCCGCCGAGTCGAGGTTGAGGGCGCCGTCCTTGACGAGCTGGAGGAGGAGCGCCGAGAGGTTCCGGGCGTAGAAGGCCGAGGCCCCGATGGGCATGCTCGCGGGCAGGTTCTCGGGGGCGATGATCGTCACCAGGTTGTCGGTGACCACCTCCGCGCCGGCCTTCGAGAGCTCGCAGTTGCCACCGAGGTCGGTCGCCGCCATGTCGACGATGACCGAGCCGGGCTTCATCAGGGCGACCGCCGCCGACGTCACGAGGACGGGCGGCTTGCGCCCGGGGACCTGGGCGGTGGTGATGACCACGTCCATGCCGCCGATGATCTCGTTGAGATCGGCCTGCTGGGCGGCGCGTTCCTCGGCAGTCAGCTCGCGCGCGTAGCCGCCGGCACCCGTCGCGTCGATCTGGGTCTTGAGGGTCACGAACCCGGCGCCCAGGGATTCGGCCTGCTCGCGCGTCTCGGGCCGGACGTCATAGGCCTTGACCACCGCTCCCAGGCGGCGGGCGGTCCCGATGGCCTGGAGGCCGGCGACCCCGATGCCCAGGATCAGGACATTGGCCGGCTTGGCTGTTCCTGCTGCCGTGGTCAGGAGCGGAAAGTAGCGGCCGAAGGTGTTCGCCGCCAGGAGGACCGCCTTGTAGCCGCCGACATTGGCCTGGGAGGAGAGCGCGTCCATCGTCTGGGCCCGGGACAGTGTTCGCGGGATGGCGTCCAGGCTGATCGCGGTCACGCCCGCCCCGGCCAGGGCCTCCATGAGCTTCGGGTCGAGGAGGGGCTGCATGAGCCCCACGACGGCCTGCCCGCTGCGGAGGCGGGCCACCTCGGCCGCGCTCGGCTTCTGGACGCGGACGATGACGTCCGCCTCGCGGTACAGCTCGTCGGTCGGCAGGACCGTCGCGCCGGCCTCGGTGAAGGCCGAATCGGGGATGAGCGCGCCGCGACCGGCGCCGGCCTCGACGAGGACCTCGATCCCGACGGCCGTCAGCTTGCCGAGCGCCTCGGGTACCAGGGCCACGCGCCGCTCGCCGGGCGCGGTCTCCCTGGCGACTCCGATCTTCATGAGCACCACCTGATGTCTGGGCAGCGGGTCGGGTGTCGGCCGCCGCGCTCGCGCGACGCCTGTCCCTGCTGCGTCGTGGGGGCTCGTTCGGGGCCGGGTGAAGGATACCCGGCGCGCTGCTCGCCTGCCGGGGCTGGGCAGCGTCGCCGACGCTCAGGCGCCTCCGCCACGCTCGGGTTGTTTCAGCTCCAGGACGCCCGGAGCCGCGGCCCGAAAGGCGCGGAAGGCCGCCAGGAAGGGCGCCCCCTCCTCGGGCGGGATCAGGGCCGCCAGGCGGAGGTAGACCGGTGCCTGCTGATCGAGCACGAGCGTCGGCACGCCGAACACCAGGAACGGGGACCTCGCCGCCGCCCAATCGTCGGCCAGCCGCTGCCGGGCCTGATCCGTCCGGCCCTTGTCGGCCAGGGCCTCGCCCACCCAGCCGGGCAGGAGCCCCGCCTTGACACCGGCCGCATCGAGGAGGGCCGGCTCGCTGATGTCGAGGCGATCCTCGAAACGGGCGGCGTAGACGGCCCGCCGGAAGCGCCGGCTCACCGCGGCGCCGGCATGGTCCTCGACGATCGCCGTCGCCAGGAACGAGGCGAGGGACCGCCGGTCCGGCCGGTCGCGGTACTGCTGGTAGTCCATGGGCTGGTCCCAGATCCGCCACTCGGCCGCGTCGGCGTCGCGATTGACCTGCTCCAGGGCAAAGAGCCGGTAGTGGACCTGGGCCACGTCGGGCCCGAGGTCGTCCAGCCAGCACACGGCCCGGTACGAATACGGGCAGTGGTAGTCCATGAAGACCTCGATGGTCACGGGCGGCGCGTCGGCTCGAGCCTCCTGCATCAGCCGTGGACCCCGCTGCTGGCGACGGTCACGACGAGGGTCAGGATGTAGACATGGCCGAGGGCGCTCCACCAGATCGATCGGGTCCGCCAGTCGAGCCAGCCGAAGACCATCCCACCGACCAGGGTCGAGAAGAGCTCGATCTCGGGCTTGCCGAGGTGGACGAAGACGAACGGCATCTGGGCGACCACGATGCCCAGCGGACCGATGGTCCGGAGGAGGGTGAACATCAGGAAGCCTCGGATCAGGAACTCGGCCGGGACGAGGTCGAGGAGGTTGGTCACGAGGAGGTCGCCGACCGGCGCGCCTGAGATCGAGTAGTAGGTCCTGAAGTCCGGGTTGCCCCCGATGGCCACGATGATCGGGGTCATGACCGCGCAACCGCCGGCCGCGAGGGCGACCCCCCAGCGCCACTCGCCGAGACCCCAGCCGTAGCTCGTCAGGCGATCGTGGAAGGCGACGACGATCACCAGGGCGGGCACGAGGCCGAACAGGATGACCCGCTCCAGCGCCTGGTAGCGGATCGCGGCAGCCGCCCGGCCGATGGCCTGGACCTCCTGGGGAATGGCCGTCCGGGTGAAGTCGAAGAGGAGGACCAGGGTGACGACGAGGATGGCCGTCGTCGACCGCAGCGGGAGGTCAAGCCCCACGATCCGGACCGTGCGCCGGTCGGCCTCGGCGGCCACGTACCGAGGCGCGGCCGTGAACTCGCCGCGCAAACGGTCACCCAGGGTGGCTGCGCCGGCGGTCACTCGCGGCCGAAGGCGCGGGCGGCAGACGAGGCCGTGACCGCTCCGAACCAGGCCCCCAGAAAGGCCAACGCGATGGCGGCGATGACGGCCACCGTGGATGCCTGGCCGATCGTCCCGTGGACCAGGAGCGGGGTGATGCTGCTGCCGACGACGAAGCCGGCGACCGCCCCGGCGACGCCGCCAGCGGTGCCGGCGACGCTCGTCATCGTCGCACCCGGACGGAACGACAGCCGGTCCCGGACCCGCCAGATCCTCGTCGACGCCATCGCGGTCAGGGCCACGGCGCCCGCGACCGCCAACCAGAACCCGGGCTCGAAGCCGCCGTGGCCGCCCAGGCCCTCGAGGTAGACCAGGCCGGTCTGGTAGAAGTCGCGGAGGATGAGGATGCAGGCCGCTCCGAGGACGGCCGGCCCCGCCACCAAGGCCACGATCCTGCTGTTCCAGGCGCCGTCGACCCAGACCAAAACCCCGGCCACGATCGCCAGCTCCAGGACGAACCCCCCGTCACCGGTCTGCTGGAAGCCGGTGATGTCGAACCAGCCAGTGCCGGGCTTGAAGATCCGCATGAACGGGAGCATCGCCCCGACCACGGTCACGAGCGCGGCGCCAAGGGTCGCGGCCCGAAGCGGGTCGCGCAGGGCGTGCGGCAGGGAACGACGTTCCGGCGGCGCTGGGTCGGGGAAGCGGAGACGTTCGTGGGCCATCGCGCGCACCGTACCGCAGGCGCCGCGGCGGCGTCATTGACGCCGTCGGGGGCGGAAGGTTACGCCGATGCGAGCCGGGTGAACGACCATGCCAGGCGCCTGAGAGCCGATCCGGGCCACGATTCGCGACTGGAGGTGTCATCGATGGCCGAGCCCACGGAGAAGAAGCGCGATCGCCTCGACGATGACCAGTTCGCCTACACCGACGGCACCGGCGAGCGGAAGCTCCCGATCCACGATGCGGCCCACGTTCGGAACGCTATCGCCCGTTTCAACCAGACCGACTTCACCGCCGGCGACTCGAAGGCCACCGCGGCCCGCCGGATCCTGCGGGCCGCCAAGCGCCACGGGATCGCGGTCGACGACGACGACGCGGTAAAGCAGGCCGCCCGCTCGGACTGATTCGCGGCCGCCCGTCCCCGGCCGCCTTGGGACCGAGGACGCCCTACGCCCGTGGGGCCGGGGCCATGGCCTGGAAGCGGGCGGCCCAGCCCGTCGCCCCGCCACTCGCCACGAGCCGGACGGGGATGCCCGCCGCGTCGAGGATGCTGGCGGCGATCGAGGCCCGGCTGCCGGCCTTGCAGACGACCGTGATCTCGTGGTCGCGCGGCAGCTCGGTCAGGTGGGCCGGGAGGTCCGCCACGAAGATCGTGCGCGAGCCGGGGATCACGCCGTCGGTTCGCCACTCGACTGCCTGCCGGACGTCCAGGATGTCGGGGCGGGTGCCGGCCGCGAACTCCTCGAGGACGTGCTCGATCCGCGTGGTCGGGTAGCTCCGCACCTGCCGGCCGGCGGCCGACCAGGCATCGATCCCCCCGGTCAGGTAGCCGGCGACGTGCTCGTACCCGATCCGGAGGAGCTCCGTCGCCGCTTCGGCGGCGGCGGGAGCCTCTGGGGACGGGACGACCATCAGGAGCGGCGCGTCGAAAGGCAGGAGCCAGCCGACGTAGGCCGCGAAGCTATCGTCGAGCTCGATATTCAGGGCGCCGGGCAGGTGGCCGGCGGCGAACTCGGCCCGCGGCCGGGCATCGACTACGGCAAGGCGGCCGGCCATCGCCCGCGCGAACGCGTCGGGATCGAGCGCCGCCGGGGCCGGCGCGCCGCCGAGCAGCGCCGGCCCACTCCGGTTCAGCGGTGCCATCCGAGCGTAGTAGGCCGGGAACCGGCCGAGGTTGCCGACCAGGACCTCCTCGAACTGGATGCCGCCTGCTGCCCCGAGGGCGCTGTTGGCCCTGAGCTCGCGCCCCACCGTGGTCGTTGGCGAGGCCGGGACCGGGCCCGCGCTGCAGAAGCTGCCCGCGCCGTGGGTCGGGAGGATCCGGACGGTCGGCGGTAGGGCGGCCAGCCGCAGGAGCGAGCCGGCCTGGAGGCGCGTCAGCTCCGCCGTCCGATCGTCGCCCAGGAGGTCCGTGCGGCCGGCGCTCCCGACGAGCAGCGAGCCCCCGCTGAAGATCGCCTCGGGCGGTTCCTCCGGCGCGGCGTGGTCCGGACGTACCGCCCAGGCCATGTGCTCGGGGGTGTGGCCGGGCGTCGCCATGGCCGTCAGGCGAAGGTCGCCGATCCGGACGTCGGTGCCCTCGTCCGCTCCAAGATGGGCAAAGGCGTAACCGCCTCGCTCGGGCGCCACGATCGTGGCCCCGCTCGCTGCCCGGGCCTCGAGGGCGCCCGACAGGTAATCGTTGTGGACGTGGGTCTCGAGGACATGGCTGACGTGCCATCCACGCTCCGCGGCGACGGCCAGGAATCGCCAGGCATCACGCTGCGGGTCGACGAGGGCGGCCTCGCCGCCGCTGGCGATGAGGTACGAGGCATCGCCGAGCCCGGGCGTGGCGAAGAGCTCGAGGTCCATGTCCCGTCATCGTGGCACGGCCGGGCAACGCCGGTTTGCCGCCAGGTGGTTCACCCCAAGGCGGTTCGACGCCGGGCACCGCTACGATGACGACGCGGCGCGACGCCGCGGCCGATAATTCCGGCCCACAGGAGAACCCGCCAATGGCGAAGATCGGCTACGCGGCGATGCTCGAGCAGTTCCACCCCACGGACCTGCTGGACTGGTGCGCGCAGGCCGAGGCGGCCGGCTTCTCGGCCGGCTTCATGGTCAGCGAGCACTTCCACCCCTGGACCCCGGCCCAGGGCAACTCCGCGTTCGCCTGGAGCTTCATGGGCGCCCTCGGGACGAGGACATCGCTGCCGTTCGGGACGGCGGTCACGTGCCCCGGCTTCCGCTACCACCCGGCCGTCATCGCCCATGCGGCAGCGACGCTGGGGGCGATGTTCCCGGGCCGGTTCTACCTGGGCCTGGGCGCCGGCGAGGCCCTCAACGAGCACGTCATCGGCTCGAACTGGCCCGAGATCGGCGTCCGCAGCGCCATGCTCTTCGAATCGATCGAGATCATCAACAAGCTCTTCAGCGGGGCCGTCGTCCGCCATCGCGGCGAGCACTTCACGGTCGAGAGCGCGAAGCTCTACACCCGGCCCGAGCAGCCGGTCCCGATCTACGTGGCGACCGCCGGCCCGATGAACGCCAGGAAGACCGGCAAGTTTGCCGACGGGATCATCACCGTCGGGGCCGCCGACGAGAAGATCGCCGGCCTCTGGGCCAAATTCGAGGAGGGTGCCCGCGAGGCCGGCAAGGATCCCTCGAAGTCACCCAAGCTCCTCCAGATCCACGTCTCGTGGGCTGGAACCGACCAGGAGGCGATCGACCAGGCGGTTCGCGAATGGCCCAACGGCGGGATGGCCTTCCCCAAGCAGGACATCAAGAACCCCGAGGACTTCGCGGCCATGGCCAGGATGGTCGGGCCCGAGCATTTCAAGAATCGGGTCCTGATGACCTCCGATCTCGGGGCCCACGTCGAGCACATCCAGCATTACCTGGACATGGGCTTCGACGAGGTCCACCTCCACAACGTCGGGCGTAACCAGGCCGAGTTCATCGAGGTCTTCGGCCGCGAGGTACTGCCGCAGCTCAAGCTCGGCTGACGGGGCACGGCCCCGCGACCGCGTCGGCTGACGCGGCACGACCGCCTCGCGGCTGTCCTTCGCCTGCTTGGCCTCGCCCCGGCTGGCCCTCGGCTCGGCTCGGCTCGGATTCGCCTCGACTTCGCCTCGGGTTACCGGGCTCGACCTCGCCTCGGCGCCTGACGAAACGCCCCTCCCCGGGGGGACCCAGGCGAGTACCCTGCGGACCACCTGATCCGTGCGTCGCCCCACCCGACGACCACGGCTTCGTCGTTGAACGATGGAGGGTCGGTGGGCAGGAGGAGCAGCCCCGTGGTTCGACGTCTCCTTGCGCTGATGACGAGCGCCATCCTTGTCTTCGCCGCCTGCGGCACCGGGGAAACGACCCCATCCCCGACCGGCACGGCCGGCCCCGGGACCTCGGTTGCGTCGCAGCCGCCGGCCACCCAGGCGTCCGCGCCGCTCATCCACGACAAGGACACGCTGGTCGTGGCGGTCGATGCCTTCAACGGCGATTTCGATCCGGCGAGCGCCTACGTCCTCTCCGAGGCCCTCATCTGGCGTGGAATCTACGAGGGCCTGGTGCGCCTCAAGGGCGACAGTGCCAGCGAAGTCGAGCCCCTCCTCGCCGATACCTGGGACACAAACGGGGACAAGTCGACCTGGACCTTCCACCTCCATCCCGGGGTCACCTTCACCGACGGGACGCCGCTGACGGCGGACGTGGTCAGGACCAACTACGTCCGGACGATCACGATCGCCCTGGGCACGAACTTCATCCTGGGCTCGTTCTTGACCGATCCGGCGAAGCAGATCGTGGTCGTGGATCCGATGACGGTCCGCTTCGATCTCGGCACGCCCGTGCCCCACTTTGACCTCGTCCTGGCCGCCCAGAACGGCACCCAGATCGTGAGCCCCAAGGCCTACTCGGACCACTCCACCGGGCCCACCGACCAGGGCCATGAGTGGCTCGCGACACACGCCATCGGAACCGGCCCGTACATCCTCGACACCTTCTCGCCTGGCGACCAGGTGGTCCTGACCCAAAACCCGAAGTATTGGCGCGGCTGGACCGGCAGCCACTTCAAGAAGATCATCATCCGCTCGATCCCCGAGACGGCCACCCGCCGCCAGCTGCTCGAGACGGGCGAGGTCGACATCTCCTACGCCGGCACGCCCGAGGACACGGCTGCCCTGCGGGCCGACCCGAAGTTCTTCGTCGGGGACTTCAAGAACCTCGACATGACCTACATCATGCTCGGGACCTACGGCCCACTGGCCAAGCCCGCGGCGCGCCAAGCGATGAACTATCTCTTCCCCTATGACGACTTCCTGAACAACGTCCAGAAGGGGACCCTGGCCCGGGCCAACGGCGTCTTCCCCGATGCCCTGGCGACCCACGACCAAAGCGTCTTCAAGTACACGACCGACGTGGACACGGCCAAGGGCCTCTTCGCCACGGCCGGCGTCGCGCCGGGCACGGAGTTCACCTACGAGTACTACACGGGCTTCGGCAAGGAAGCCGGCCTCGTCCTCCAGCAGCAGCTCGAGAAGGCCGGCATGAAGCTGAAGCTGATCGAGAAGGAGTACTCGGCCTACAACGCCGACCTGACCACCGATCGGCCGGTCGCCGAGCGGGCGAACATGTACTACTGGGGCTGGTGGCCGGACTACAACGCCCCGTCCAACTTCTCCTGGATCCTCCTCAACAGCGACGCCGCGCCCGACAAGTGCGCCTGCTACAACAGCGGCTACTACAAGAACGCCGAAGTCGACAAGATCATCAATGACGGCTTCACCCAGACCGACGACACCAAGCTCGTCGACTCGTTCAAGCGACTCCAGGAGATCTCGGTCCACGAGGACCCGGCCTGGATCCCCGTCGGGCAGCAGCTCGACGACACCTATTTCCGGAGCGACATCAAGGGCCAGGTGTTCAGCCCCCTGTACATCCTGACCTGGGACTACTACGCGCTTTCCCGCGGCTGAGGCTGACCCAGCCAACCCCTGGGATGGAGACGGAGGGACGTGGGCCGGTTCCTGGCGCGCCGCCTCATCTTCTCCGTCTTCGTCTTGTGGGGCGTCACCGTCATCACGTTCTTCCTGGCCAGGGTCGCGCCGGGTGATCCGGCCCGCCTGATTGCGGGTCCCCACGCCAACGCGGCCGCCCTGGCCAACGTCCGGTCCCTCTACGGCCTCGACCAGCCGGTCATCGCCCAGTACGTCCGGTATCTCGGCGACCTCCTCCACGGCGATCTCGGGATGTCGTTCCTGACCCGTCGCCCGGTCACCACGGATCTCGGGACGTACCTCCCGGCGACGCTCGAGCTGACTGCCATCAGCCTGGCCTTCGGGGCCGCCATCGGGATCGGGCTGGGGGTCCTGGCCGCCCTCCGCCACGGGACCGCGATCGACGGGCTGTCCCGATTCGTGGCCATCTCGGGCCTGTCCCTGCCCGCGTTCTGGCTGGCGATGTTCCTGCAGCTCGTCGTCTACTCCCGCCTCCAGCTCCTGCCCTTCGGGGGGCGCCTGGACACGGGGATGACGGCGCCGCCCTTCCACACCGGCCTGATGACGGTGGACAGCCTCCTGGCCGGTCAAGCGGCAACGTTCGTGGCCGCGGTCCGCCACCTCGTCCTTCCGGTCTTCACCCTGTCCCTCGCCGAGATCGGTCTGATGGCGAGGGTCGTCCGGACGAGCATGCTCGAGACGACCGGCGAGGATTACGTCCGAACCGCCCGAGCGAAGGGCCTCCGCGAGCGTCGGGTCGTCCTCCGGCACACCCTCCGGAATGCCCTCCTGCCGGCGGTCACGGTGCTCGGTCTGGAGGCGGCCCTGCTGGCCGGTGGGGTCTTCGTCGTCGAAACCGTGTTCGCCTGGCCGGGCGTCGGGCGCTATGCCTACGACGCGATCCGGGCGACCGACTACAACGCGATCATGGGCGTGACCGTGGTCATCGCCGTCGCCTACGTCACGATCAACCTCCTTGTCGACATCGCCTACGTCGCCCTCGATCCCCGGATTCGTTACTCGTGAGCGGCCGGTGAGCGCCCTGGCAGCGGGCCTCGACGAGCCCAGAGCGGGCCGACCTCAACCCCGCTGGCGCCGGATCATCCGGACGTCGTGGCGATTCAGCCGGGCCTCGCCGCTCAACCTGGTCGCCTCGGCGCTCGTCCTCCTGGTCGTCGTGGCGGCCGTCCTCGGACCGCTCCTGTCGCCGCATCCGCCGGATGCCATGACCCTCACCGAGCGCCTCCGGGCGCCGTCGGCCGCCCACCCCTTCGGGACCGATGACTTCGGGCGGGACCTCCTCAGCCGGGTTCTGACCGGCGCCCGGATCTCGGTCGAGGTGGCGCTCGTCGTCCTGTCCCTGTCGGTCGCGACCGGCACGATCCTGGGGGCCGTCGCCGGGCTGGCCGGGGGGATCGTGGACGAGGTCATCATGCGCATCACCGACCTCTTCCTGGCCTTCCCCGTGCTGATCCTCGCGGCTGCCATCGCGGCCACCCTGGGCGGCAACCTGACGACGACGATGATCGCCCTGGCCGCGGTCTATTGGCCCTGGTATGCCCGCCTCGTCAGGGGCCAGGTCCTGTCGCTCCGCGAGCGCGAGTACGTCCTGGCCGCTCGCACCTTCGGGGCGGAGCCGGCCTGGCTCATCCGCGTCCACCTCCTCCCGAACGTCCTGCCCCTGATCATCGTCCAGGTCTCCCTCGACGTCGGCTATGTCATCCTCGCCACGTCGTCGCTGAGCTTCCTCGGCCTCGGCGCCCAACCGCCGACCCCGGAGTGGGGGGCCATGCTCACCGACGCCCGGGCCTACGTCCGCGACAGCTGGTGGTTCGCCACGTTCCCGGGCCTCGCCCTCGCGATCACGGTCTTCGCCTTCAACCTCCTCGGCGACGGGCTCCGGGACTGGCTGGACCCCCGCCTCCGGGGTCGCGCCTGAGATCCCAACAGCCAGCCCCGACAGCCAGCCCCGACCGCCGAAAGGAGCCTCTCCCGTGCCTCGCCTGCTGCCCCTCATCGCCGTCCAGACCTCGCCCGTGCCGTGGGACCTCGAGGCGACGTGGGCCCAATACGAGCGCGAGGTCCGGGGCCTCCGGGCCGAGTTCCCGGCCACGCGGCTGGTCCTCCATCCGGAGCTCTTCCTGGCTGCCCTCGGCCCGGCCACGATGCCCCGGCCCGCCGCCGCGGCCCGGTCCCGGATCGCCGAGCCGATCCCGGGTCCGCTCACGGATCGCCTTTGCGCCCTCGCCCAGGAGCTCGATGTCTGGCTCGTGCCGGGCTCGATCTATGAGCGCGGCGAGGCCGGCATCCACAACACCATGAT
>JBEPVB010000031.1:0-22139 GCA_041691215.1 Chloroflexota bacterium | reverse complement strand
GTTCGGTCTAGGCTCCCGCCCATACCGAACAAGCGTTCTGCTCGTCCAGTGCCCGGGCCGATGGAACAGCAAGCCGTGAACCGCCCCCGGAAAGGAGCCACCGTGGCCATGATCCGAGTCGAACCGGTCCAGGTGCAGGTCCGGGCCGACTGGTTTGACGGCCGGCCCCGCGAGATCACCTGGAACTCCCAGCGGGTCGCCGTCACCGAGATCGTCCGTGTCCGCGAGGAGACGTCCGCATTTCCCGTGATGGTCGGACCCCGAACCATCTTCGAGGTCGAAACCCCCGTCGCCAGGCTGACGCTGTCATACCGCCATCGCTCGCGCCGCTGGGCCGTCGAGGGCATGGACGACTCCATCCGCGCGGCCTGATCGGTGTTCCGTGCATCCGCCAGGCCGGCGTTGCCGGGTTCGCTCCCTCCGGCGCCTTGGCCCGACGGCGCACGGAACGCCGGGACTGATGCGCTACGCCAGAGCAACCGCCGCGTAGGCGGCCAATTAATACGCCCGATCCGCCCGTTCTCCCTCGGGCCCGGGCCGTGCCCACCGGCGGCGACTCCTCACGTCGCCGGTATGGCCGGAGGCGGGGCGGGCGCGACCGGTATCGTGCTCGCCCCGTGCCCGGCCCCAAGCAGGTCGGCGGCCCGTGCGGGGGCCCGGCGGCGCCTACAATCGGCGGCGTGGATCACTCCCCTGAACGCTTCCGGGACCTGACGCTCGACGCCTTCGTCGGTCGGCTGGCGTCCCCGGAGCCCGTGCCCGGAGGCGGCAGCGCCTCGGCCGTCGCGGCGAGCCTCGCCGCCGGCCTCGTGGCCATGGTCGCCGCCCTGTCCGAGGGCCGGCCGCGCTACATCATGTACAAGGAGGTCCACCAGCGGACCAGGGCGGCCGGCACCGAGCTCGCCGATCGCCTTCTCCGGATCGCTGACGAGGACGCTGCCTCGTATGCGGCCTATGCCGCCGCGATGAAGCTGCCCCGCGAGACCCCCGAGGAGCAGGCCGTTCGAATCGCTGCCGTCCAGGCCGCGGCTCGTATCGCGGCCGAGGTCCCGCTCCGGTGCGTCGAGGCCTGTCTCGAGATCGTGGAGGCCGCCGAGCTACTGGCCGCGCGTTGCAACGTGAACGCCTCCTCGGACCTCGATGTCGCCGCCCTGCTCGCCGAGGCGGCCGCACGCGGGGCGGCGGCCAACGTCCTCGTCAACCTGCCCGCCGTGGGCGACGATGAATGGGGCGTCGAGGCGACCCGGCGGGTCACCGAGCTGATGGCCCGGATCTCGTCCCTGGCAGCGACCACGCGCGCCGTCGTTGCCAGCGGCGAGCTCCGCGTGCCGACCGGCACGCTGGCCGGGGCGTCGTCCGGCACTCCGAGCGGCACTCCGGTCGGCTGATGGAGGCATGACGATCCAGACCGGCGCTCGCCTCCTTGAAGGCGGCCCCATTGCGGATGAGATCCGGGCCGGCGTGACCCGGGATGTCGCTGCCTTCACGGCCGAGCATGGCCACCCGCCAGGCCTGGCGGTCGTGGTCTGCGGCCGATCGGCGCCCTCGATGGTCTACCTGGATCGAATCCTCAAGGCATGCGCGGTGGCCGGGATCGACGGCCGTCTGGTCGACGTGCTGGGCGACGACGCGAATGCCCAGGCGAAAGCCCTGGCCTCCGCCCTCCGGACCCTCGGCGCCGACGACACGGTGGCCGGGATCATCGTCCAGATGCCGCTGCCGCCGGGGATCGGCATCCGAACCGTCATCGACAACATCGACCCGGCCAAGGACATCGACGGCATCCACCCCCTCAACGCCGGGCTCCTGCGCCTGGGCTTCGATGGCTTCGTGCCGGCCACCGCGCATGCGGCCCTCGAGATGCTCAAGCGCTCGGGCGCGCCGATCGAGGGTGCCGAGGCCGTCGTGATCGGCCGCTCCCCGGTGGTTGGCATGCCGGTCGCGTTCATGCTCGCCAAGTCGGGCGCCACGACGACGGTCTGTCACTCGAAGACCCGGGACCTGGCCGCCCACACACGCCGCGCGGACATCGTAGTGGTGGCCGTCGGCCGCCCGGGACTCGTGACCGGGGCGATGCTGAAGCCGGGGGCCGTGGTGATCGATGTCGGGATCAACGTGGTGCATGGCCACCTGGTCGGGGACGTCGATTTCGCCTCGGCCAGTGACGTCGCCGGCGCGATCACGCCCGTGCCTGGCGGGGTCGGACCGCTCACCAACGCGCTGCTGCTCGCCCACCTCGTTCGCGCCGCCCAGCGCCAGGCGACCAATCGCCAGGCTGCCGAGCCCTCCGCCACCGCCCCCCGAGGAGACGCATGACCTTCCCGTCCGACCTGGAGATCGCCCGCTCCGTTACCCCGCGGCCGATCATGGACATCGCCCATGACCTGGGTCTCCGCGACGACGAGGTGGAGCCGTACGGCTTCACCAAGGCCAAGATCCGCCTCGAGGCGATCGAACGGCTGGAGGCCGAGCGCCCGCGCGGCAAGTACGTGGTCGTCACGGCCATCACCCCGACGCCGCTTGGTGAGGGCAAGAGCACGACCACGGTCGGGCTGGCCCAGGGTCTCAATCGCATCGGGCGCAAGGCGGCCGTCTGCATCCGCCAGCCCAGCCTCGGGCCGGTGTTCGGGATCAAGGGCGGCGCGGCCGGCGGCGGCCACAGCCAGGTCATCCCGATGGAGGATTTCAACCTCCACCTGACCGGCGACGTCCATGCCATCGGGGCAGCCCATAACCTGGGTGCGGCGTTCGTCGACAACCACATCCATCACGGCAACCAGCTGGGCATCGACGCCTTGGGCGTCCTCTGGCCGCGAGTCGTCGACATCAGCGACCGGGCGCTCCGGAAGGTGGTCATCGGCCTCGGCGGGACCGAGAACGGCTATCCCCGCGAGACCGAGTTCGTCATCACCGTGGCCTCGGAGGTGATGGCCGTCCTGGCCCTCGCCCGCGACCTCGCCGACCTGCGCCTTCGCCTCGGCCGGATGGTCCTGGCGACGAGCCGGGCCGGCGCCGCCATCACCGCCGACGATCTCAAGGTCGCCGGGGCGATGACCGTCCTCCTCACCGACGCGATCAAGCCGAACCTCCTCCAGACGCTGGAGGGCGGGCCCGCCTTCGTCCACTGCGGGCCGTTCGCCAACATCGCCCATGGCAACAACTCGATCCTGGCCGACCGGATCGCCCTGGTGACGAACGAGATCGTCTGCACCGAGGCGGGCTTCGGGGCCGACATGGGGGCCGAGAAGTTCTTCGACATCAAGTGCCGGGCGTCGGGGATCCACCCCGATGCCGCAGTCGTGGTGGCCACGATCCGGGCCCTCAAGATGCACGGCGGCGTCGGCCGGATCGTGGCCGGCAAGCCCCTCGACCCAGCCCTCCTGGCCGCGAATGTCGAGGCCGTGACCCGCGGCGCGGAGAACCTGGTCAAGCAGATCGAGAACGTCCGCCTCTTCAACGTCCCGGTCGTCGTGGCCATCAACGCCTTCCCGACCGACACGCCCGCCGAGGTCGAAGCCGTCCAGCAGGTGTCCCTCGCGGCCGGTGCTCGGGCCGCCGTGGTGGCCAATCACTGGGCCGAAGGGGGCGCCGGGGCCGTGGACCTCGCGACGGCCGTATGGGACGCGGCCGAGGAGGGCGCCCCGAACTTCCAGCTGCTCTACCCGGACGAAGCGCCCCTCGCCGATAAGATCGAGGCGATCGCGACGAGGATCTACGGCGCCGAGGGCGTCGACTACCTGCCGGTCGCCCGGAAGCAGCTGGCCCAGTACGAGGCCCTCGGCTACGGCCACCTGCCCATCTGCATGGCCAAGACCCAGTACTCGCTCAGCCACGACGCCGCCCTCAAGGGCCGACCATCCGGCTTCCGGGTGCCCATTCGCGAGGTTCGCCTGTCGGCCGGTGCCGGATTCGTGACGCCGCTGGCGGGCGAGATGCGGACGATGCCGGGCCTGCCGTCGCGGCCGGGCGGCGAGAACATCGACATCGACGCGGCAGGCGAGATCCTTGGCCTTTTCTGATGATGTGTCGCCACGCGTGACCACGCGCAGCGACTGGGTCGGCAGCCAGGGCCGGGTCCTGGCCATGATCGCTACCGAGTTCGCGGCATCGAGGACCGGAGCCGGCCCGAGCTGAGGGACGCCGAGGGCGAAGCGGGCTCGAGATCCGGCTCGGGCTAGCCCAGCCAGCCGGCCGCGACGGCGAGGCAGAGGGCCACGATCAGCCCCAGGATGATGCCCAACGCACCGGCGCCCCAGGCCATCGGATCGAGGGGCCCGAGCGTCTCGCCCGATCCATGGGCGTGGTCGTCGTGCCCGTGGTCGCCGCCGTGATCCGCGGCGCCATGAGGACCGACCATCGCGTCGCTCGAGTGGGGATCGTTCGTCGTGGTGGTCATCCGGGCGCATACCTCCCGCACCGATCGTACACGGAAGGTGGCCGCTAGACTCAGCTGATGCCTTCCGGCGCATCGTTGGAGCCGATCGACGCCGGCCTCGTGGCCAGCCTTCGTGGCCTCGACGGCAGCGGCCGCCTCCTCTTCACGACCCGCGTCCTGCGGATGTTCGGCTACGGCTTCCTCGCCGTCGTGCTGGTCCTCTATCTCGTCGCTCTGGGGCTGGATGCCTTCACCATCGGCGCGACGCTGACCCTGACGCTCGTCGGCGACACGCTGATCTCGCTGTGGCTGACGACCAGGGCCGATCGCATCGGCCGTCGCCGCGTCCTAGTCGCCGGGTCGCTGCTGATGGTCGGCGCCGGGCTGGTCTTCGCGGCGACCAGCTGGGTGCCGCTCCTGATCCTGGCGGCCACGATCGGCGTCATCAGCCCAACCGGGAACGAGGTCGGGCCGTTCCTGGCCGTCGAGCAGGCGGCCCTCAGCCAGGCCACGCCGGACGTCCGTCGGACGCCCACCTTTGCCTGGTACAACCTCGCCGGTTACGTCGCCACTGCGGTCGGCTCGCTCGGCGCCGGGTTCCTCAGCCAGGGCCTCCTCGCCGCCGGGTTTCGGCCCGTTGACGCCTACCGGGCGATCGTCATCGGCTACGCGGTCGTCGGCCTCGCCATGGCCGCGGTCTTCGCCCGGGTTGGAGCGGCCGTTGAGGCGCCGGCGGCGACGGTCGCTGACGACGGGATCGTGCGACGCCTCGGCCTGGGGCGCTCCAAGGGGATCGTCGCCCGCCTTTCGGTCCTGTTCGCGCTCGACAGCTTCGGCGGCGGGTTCGTGCCCCAGAGCCTGATGGCCTACTGGTTCCACCTGAAGTTCGGTGTCCCGCCCGCGGTCCTCGGCGGGATCTTCTTCGGGGCCAACCTGCTGGCCGCGATCTCATCGTTGTCGGCCTCGCGGATCGCCGCCCGGATCGGCCTCGTCAACACGATGGTCTTCACCCACCTACCGTCGAATGTCCTCCTGATCCTGGTGCCGGTCATGCCCAACGTCCAACTGGCGATCGGCGTCCTCCTGCTCCGCTACACCCTCAGCCAGATGGACGTGCCCACACGACAGTCGTACGTAATGGCGGTCGTGGAGCCGGGCGAGCGATCGGCTGCGGCCGGTGTCACCGGCATCGCCCGAACGACCGGCGCGGCGCTCTCCCCGGCGCTCTCGACGCCGCTGGTCGCGAACGCAGGCCTGGCATCCCTGCCCTTCTTCCTGGCAGGCGGCCTGAAGATCGTCTACGACCTTGCCCTGTGGCGGGCCTTCAGCTCCCATCCCGCCCCCGAAGAGCGGGCCTGACAGCCGTCGGTCCGCCGCCGGCGGCCCAGTACTTCGTCGACGCGGCCTACGCACCCCGCCGCGGGCGTCCGGGCATGCCCAGCCGCCACCAGACGAAGAGGATCACGAGGGCCACGACCCCAACAGCGATCAAGGTGTCGAACGGCTGGAGCGCGTGCCGGATGTCGACCCAGTTGGCCCCGAGCTGGACCCCGGCAAAGACCAGGAGGATCGACCACGGGATCGCGCCCAGGGTCGAGTAGAGGATGAACTTGCCGACCGGCATTCGGGCGACGCCGGCCGGGAAGGAGATGAATGTCCGAACCACCGGCAGCAGCCGGCTGAAGAACGCCGTAGCCGGGCCGTACTTCGCAAAGAATTTCTCGGCGATCTCGATCTCGTGTGGCCGGATCAGGAGGTAGCGGCCCCAGCGCTCGAGGAAGGGCCTGCCGCCCCAGGCGCCGATGGCGTAGCCAATCAACGAGCCGATCGTATTCCCGATCGTGGCCACAGCCACCACGATCCAGAAGTTCCAGCCGGCATGGGTCAGGGGCTCGATGGCGGCCGGGTTCCCGACTAGGAAGCCGGCGTAGGGCAGGACCAGCTCGGACGGCAGCGGGATCATCGCCGACTCGATCGTCATGGCGACCATGACGCCGAGGTAGCCCACCGCACCATAGAGGGCGTTCAGGAACGGGATCACGATCTGATCGATGAAGGCGAGCACGGGCCTCCTCGGCGGGTCGACGGGGACGGGGTGGAACGGCGGGCAGCATAGCCGACTATCCTGCCCGCGTGACCGACGCCCACTTCCTGCCCCAGCGCCGGGCGGCGCCGGACGGCAGCTCCATCATCGTCCTGACCGGCGCTGATCTGACGATCTCCGACGTCGAGGCGGTCGCACGCCATGGGGCAGCCGTGGCCCTCGATGTCCACGCCCGCGCCCGGATGCAGGAGGCGCGCGACGTCATCGAGCGGCTCGTCGCCGACGGCGCGGTCGTCTACGGGGTCACCACCGGGTTCGGGGCGCTGGCGGATCGCTCGATCGCCCCGGCCGACGTCGAGCGGCTCCAGGAGAACGTCCTCATGAGCCATGCGGCCGGCGTCGGGGAGGCGCTACCGCGCGAGGTCGTCCGGGCGATGCTCCTGCTCCGGGCGAACACCATCGCCCTCGGCCACTCGGGGACGCGGACCCTCGTCGTCGATCGGCTGCTCGACTTCCTCCGCCTCGGGATCCATCCGGTGGTGCCGGCCCAGGGATCCGTCGGCGCCTCGGGCGACCTCGCACCGCTCGCGCACCTCTCGCTGCCCCTCATCGGTCGCGGCCAGGTCGAGCTCAACGGCCAGGTGGTCCCGGCGATCGTCGCCCTCCGCGAGATGGGCCTGGAGCCGCTGACGCTGGGGCCCAAGGAAGGGATCGCCCTCCTGAACGGCACCCAGCTGATGTCGGCCCTCGGCGCGCTCCTTCTCGCCGACGCCGAGCGCCTGACCAGGACCGCGACGGCAGTGGCGGCGATGAGCGTCGAGGCAATGCTCGGGACGGACGTCGCCTTCTCGGCTGCCTACCAGCTCGCCCGGCCCCATCCGGGCCAGATCGAGGTCGCCCGCGAGCTCCGCGCGCTGCTCCGCGATTCGGGCCTCCAGGCGTCCCATCACGCCTCGAGCCACAAGGTCCAGGATCCCTACTCGCTGCGCTGCATCCCCCAGGTCCATGGCGCGGTCGCCGACGCCCTCGGCCACCTCGGGCACGTCCTCGACATCGAGCTCAACTCGGCGACCGACAACCCGCTCGTCTTTCCGGGCGGGGGCGCCGCCGACCCGGCGGCCCTGGCCACCGGCGGCGGTCTCGTCATCTCCGGCGGCAACTTCCATGGCGAGCCCGTCGCCCTCGCCCTCGACTTCGCCAAGATTGCCGTCGCCGAGCTGGGCTCGATCAGTGAGCGGCGCACCGCGCTCCTCCTGGATCCGCACCTCAATGGTGGTCTGCCGGCCTTCCTGGCCTCGAGCTCCGGGATCGAATCGGGCCTCATGATCCTGCAGTACACGGCGGCCGCCCTCGTCTCCGAGAACAAGGTCCTCGCCCACCCGGCCAGCGTCGACTCGATCCCGACCAGCGCGAACCAGGAGGATCACGTGTCGATGGGCCCCATCGCCGGTCGCCAGGCCCGGACGATCCTGGCCCACGTCGAGCAAGTCCTGGCCATCGAGGCGATCTGCGCCGCCCAGGCCCTCGACCTCCGCCTGGCGGGCCAGCCGGGCGTCGAAGCGGGCGTCGGGGTCCGCGCCGCGCTTGCCCTGGTCCGCGATGCCGTTCGGCATCTGGAGGCGGATCGAGAGCCAGGTCCGGACCTCGAGGCAGCGACCGCCCTCGTTCGAAGCGGCCGCCTCGCGGACCTGGCGGGCCAGCCCGGCGCCGGCATGGCACCCGCCACGTAGGCCGGCCATGGCTGACGTTCGGATCGTCGACATCCGGGATGCGGAGGGCTTCGCCCGGATCCCGCCCTGCGCGGACCCGGGCTTCGACCACCGGAGCTGCGACTACTGGGAGGACGCCGACCGGGGCTCGAAGGCGGCCCGCCTCTCGTGGTGGGATCCGTCGGCCCCGCCCCCGCCGGCGCCGCGGCCGGCCTCGGCCAACCCGTTCGCCCCATCGGGGGGCGGCGCGTCCTTCAACCCCTTCGCGAAGGAGAGCCCGGGCGGCGCCCGCAACCCGTTTGCCGACGACGCCGATGGGCCGATCGACAACCCCTTCGCCCCGCGACGGGACCGTGGCCCGGCCATCGGGGCCGATCAGCCCCGCAAGCTCCAGCTCCTCGGCCGCGGACTGGCGATCTTCGGGACGTACGCCAAGGTCCTCGAGGTCGCCGGCGCGCCCGCGGTCTACGCCCAGTTCGGCCCCCTGTCCGCCTACCCGCGGGCGCAGCGCGTACGGGAGCTCTATCCGCGCCTGCCCCAGACCCCGCTCCCGGCCGTGATCACCTGCATCGCGGCCACGGCCGCTGCCCGCGGCGCGGGCCACGCGGAACGATTGATCCGCGCGATCTGCGCGGACCTCGCGACGCGGGGCTTTGCCGCCGTCGAGGCCTATCCGGATCCGCGCGCACGGGAGGACGCCACGAGCGCCGCCACCGCCGCCTTCTGGCTGGGCTGCGGCTTCGTCACCGCCGTCGAGGACGAGCGCTTTCCGGTCATGCGGCACGAGCTGTGAGGCCGGTCTTCGGCCACGTCGCGGCGCTCGTCGCCGTGATCCTCAGCGCGGCCTGTGCCCTCACCGGCTGCGGCCCGTCGGTGATCCCGTCGCCGTCGGCGCGCGGCGGCTCGCCGAGCGCGTCGGCGGTGAGCCCGACACAGGGCGCGACCGCTGGCGACGCACCGTCGCCGGGCGCCACTGGCGCGATCGCCATCGACAAGACGCTCCTCGACGTCCTCCCGGCGTCGGTCGACGGCCTGCCGATGACCGAGAGTCCCGAGGCGGAGGCGTCCGCGTTCGGCGATCCGCAGCTGGCCAGGGTCGGGACCGCGATCGTTGCCGGGATCGCCGTGGACGGCACGACCGGCGAGTTCGCCTACGCGGCCGTCGTTCGACTGAAGCCGGGGGCCATGAACGACACGGTCTTCCGCGACTGGCGCGACTCCTACGACGAGGGCGCCTGCTCGCAGGCCAACGGCGTCAGCGGGAATGCCCAGGCCCAGATGGACGGGCGGACCGTCTACATCGGAACCTGCGCCGGCGGCGTCCGGACCTACCACGTCTGGCTCGAGGCGCAGCTGCTCCTTGTCTCCGCGTCGGCCGTGGGTGATCGCCGCCTCGGCGAGATCCTGATGAACACGCTTCATGTTCCGTAGGATCCGCCCATGACGGATCCCACGCCTCCCGTCCCGGCCGGTCCCCGCCCCGTCAGGGCGCCCCGCGGGACCGAGCTGTCCTGCCGCGGCTGGCAGCAGGAGGCGGTCCTCCGGATGCTCATGAACAACCTCGATCCCGAGGTCGCCGAGGATCCCGACCACCTCGTCGTCTACGGTGGGACCGGCCGGGCTGCCCGCTCCTGGGACGCCTTCGATGCGATCGTCCGCGAGCTGCGCGCCCTGGCCGATGACGAGACGCTCCTCGTCCAGAGCGGCAAGCCTGTCGGGGTCCTTCGAACCCACGAATGGGCGCCGCGCGTGCTCATCGCCAATTCCAACCTCGTCGGCAAATGGGCAACCTGGGACGTCTTCCGCGACCTCGAGCGGCAGGGCCTGATGATGTACGGCCAGATGACGGCCGGCTCCTGGATCTACATCGGGACGCAGGGCATCCTCCAGGGCACATACGAGACGTTCGCCGAGCTGGCGCGCCAGCACTTCGGAGGCACCCTCCGGGGCCGGGTGGTCCTCACGGCCGGCCTCGGTGGCATGGGTGGCGCCCAGCCGATGTCGGTGACGATGAACGACGGTGTCTGCGTCGCCATCGAGGTCGATGAGCAGCGGGCTCGCCGTCGCCTCGAGATCGGCTATGTCGACGACCTGACCCGCGACCCGGCGGCGGCCCTGGCGACGGCGCGTGCCTGGGCGGCGGCGGGCGAAGCGAAGTCGATCGCCCTCGTCGGCAACGCCGCCGAGATCGAGCCGGCCTGGGCACGCGCCGGCGAGCGCTTCGATGTCGTCACGGATCAGACCTCCGCCCACGACGCGCTCGGTGGGTACGTGCCCGCCGAGATCTCGGTCGCGGACGCCCTGACCCTCCGAGCCAGTCAACCGGCCGAGTACGTGAAGCGCTCCGTCCGGGCGATGGCCGACCACGTCCGGGCGATGCTCGCCTTCCAGGAGGCGGGCGCGGTGGTCTTTGACTACGGCAACAACCTCCGGGCGCAGGCTGTCGAGGGCGGTGTCGCGAACGCGTTCGACTATCCCGGGTTCGTGCCGGCCTTCATCAGGCCCCAGTTCGAGGAGGGCCGGGGTCCCTTCCGATGGGTCGCCCTGTCGGGCGATCCGGCCGACATCCTCCGGACCGACCGGGCGATCGTCGACCTCTTTCCCGACGACGCTGGCCTCAAGCGCTGGATCGAGATGGCTGAGGAGCGGGTGCCCTTCCAGGGCCTCCCGGCCCGGATCTGCTGGCTCGGCTACGGGGAGCGGGCCAGGGCAGGCCTGGCCTTCAACGAGCTCGTGCGGACGGGCGAGGTCGCCGCCCCGATCGTCATCGGCCGCGACCATCTCGACTCGGGCTCCGTCGCGTCACCGAACCGCGAAACCGAGGCGATGAAGGACGGAACCGACGCGGTCGCGGACTGGCCCCTCCTCAACGCCCTCGTGAACACCGCCGCCGGGGCGACCTGGGTCAGCATCCACCACGGCGGCGGTGTCGGGATCGGCTACAGCCAGCACGCCGGGATGGTCGTCGTGGCCGATGGAACGGCCCTCGCGGCCCAGAAGCTGGAACGCGTCCTGACCACCGACCCGGCGATGGGCGTCCTCCGCCACGCCGACGCAGGCTACGAGCACGCCATCGACGTCGCCCGCGAGCGAGGCGTTCACATCCCGATGCTCGACTAGGTTGCCTCCGCCCCATGGTCAATCTCCGCCCCTGCGCCCGCGCGCGCCCCGTCCGGGAGCGGCATTTCGCAGAGATGCCGGACCGATGACAGGGCCACGGGCACGAAGCCGAGCACGGCTCCAAGCGCCCCGACCCAGATCGTGTTGTGGAGCCCGATCGTGCTACCCAGGGCGCCGCCGGCAATCGTGCCGAGGGGGATGAGGCCCCAGCCGATGAAGCGCATCGTCGCGTTGGTCCGGCCCTGCATCGGGAGCGGCGTGATCGCCTGTCGGAGGCTCACCGCATTCACGTTCCAACCCGCCCCGAAGAAGCTGAGGGCTGTGATCGTCAGGGCGAGGGCCGGGAACAGGAAGGCATCGGGCGCGATGGCGATCGGCAGCCAGGACAGGCTCGACCCGACCTCGGACAGGAGGAGCATCCGACCGACCCCGAGCAGCCTCGTCAGCGGGTTGGCGGCGAGCGCGCCGCTGATCACGCCGATCGATCCGATCGTGAAGGCGAACCCGATCTCGGCGGCGCTGAAGCCGCGCTCGGTCACGAGATAGAGGATCAGGATCGAGTCGGCGATGTTGCCGAAGAGGTTGCCGATGGAGACGCTGAGGGCCATCGCCCGAAGCCACGGATGGCCGGTCACGTAGCGCAGCCCGGCGCCGATCTCGACGCGCATCGAGGCCCGCGGGCCGCTCGCCTGATCTCGGGCGCCAACAGGAGGCTCAGGCTGCCTGATCCACGATAGGAAGGCGGCCGACAAGAGGTAGCTGATGGCATCGACCACGATGGCGAAGGGCGCCTTGAGGATCCCGATGAGCAGGCCAGCGATCCCTGGCCCGAGGCGCTGCGCCGTCGTCCGGGTCAGCTCGAGCTTCGAGTTGCCATCGACGAGCTGGTCGCGCTCGAGGAGGGTCGGCAGGTAGCTCTGGGAGGCGACATCGAAGAAGACCGTCACGCAGCCGTTCACGAAGACGACCCCGTAGAGCTGCCAAAGTGTGAGGCGGCCGAGCATGACGGCGACGGGGATAGAGAGCAGGATGGCGGCCCGGACCAGGTCGGCCAGGATGAGGATGGGCCGGCGCCGGAGTCGGTCGACCCAGACGCCCGCCGGCAGGCTGAGGAGGACGAAGGGCAGGAACTCCAGCGTCCCGAGGAGCCCGAACTCGAAGGGCGAGACGCGCAGGGTCAGGGCGGCCACGAGGGGCACAGCAAGGACCGTGACCTGCGTTCCGTAGACGCTGATGGTCTGGGCAGCCCAGAGTTTCCGGAAATCCGTGTTTCGAAGGACGCTCGTGAGCGGCTTGCCGGCGCTCGCGGACACGATCCCTCCTGTCTGGGTGCAACCTGCCGGCGAAGCTTGCGCCGAGGTTCAGGCGCTCGTCGGCGGTGCCTCCGCGGCGAGTGGCTCGCCCCCGTCGTCGACTGGCTCTGGCATCACCCGGAGGTGCCGGACGGGCGACAGGAGCGGGAAGATCGCAGGGATGAATGACAGCACTGCGGCCACCCAGATGGTCCCGTGGAGACCGATCGTGCTGGCGAGCAACCCGCCGATGATGCTGCCGATCGGCATCGTGCCCCAGACGAGGAATCGAACCGTTGCGTTCATCCGGCCCTGCATCCGGGGCGGGCAGATCGCCTGCCGGTAGCTGATCTGGTTGATGTTGTAGACCATCTGGGCAAGGCCGCCGAACATCCCGGCGACGACGAGGAACGGGATCGCGGGGGAGCCCGGCGGCGCGATGGCGACGAAGAGCAAGAAGAAGCCGCCGATGAAGAGCGATCCGACGATCGTCGGCCCGAGGCCGAACCAGCCGGCGAGGCGGTTCGCGAAGATCGCGCCAGCAAGCGTCCCGATGTTGCCCAGCGCGAACACGAGGCCGACCTGCTCTGCCGACAGGTGAAGCTCGTTCACGGCGTAGAGCACGTAGATGGCGAAGCCCATGCTGCCGAAGAGGTTCGATGTCGAGGTCCCGGCCGAGATCGCCCGCAGGGACGGGTTGCGGACGACGAAGGCGAAGCCCTCGCGGACCTCGCGGACGATGGACGTCCGCGGCTTGCCGTCCTCGCCCAGGTGGTGGACGACCGGCGGTTCCGGGCGCCGAATGAGGAAGACGAACATGGCCGAGAGGAGAAACGAGAGCGAGTCGATGAGGATGGCAAAGGCCTTGAAGAACGCCACGAGGTACCCGGCGATGCCCGGCCCGATTAGCTGCGCCGCCGACTGGCTGATCTGGAGCTTTGAGTTGCCGTCGACGAGTTGGTCGCGCTCGACGATGGACGGCAGGTAGCTCTGGTTGGCGACGTCGAAGAACACGGTCAACGTCCCCGTGACGAAACCCACGACGTACAGCTGCCAGATCGTCAGGGCGTTGAAGGCATACGCCACGGGGATCGTCCCAAGCGCGATCGCCCGCCCCAGATCGCCGATGATGAGAATCGGTCGCCGCCGCAGGCGATCGACCCAGGCGCCGGCGGGCAGGGTGAAGAGGATGAACGGCAGAAACTCGATCGTGCCGAGCATCGCGAACGCGAACGGCTCGACCTTGAGGTAGAGGGCCGCGATCAGCGGGATGGCCAGTGCGCTGACCTGGGAGCCGAAGACACTGATCGTCTCGGCGGTCCACAGCTTCAGGAAGTCCGTATGGCGGAGCAGGCTGCGGCTGGGCGTCGGTCCGGGGCTCGAAGCCAAGGTCATCCCTCCCAGGGTGCGGCGAGGACGCTGGGCCGGACGTCCACGGGCCACGTGAGTTTATCGTCGAACCGATGGTAGTCAACGATCTGCCACGTCAAATCGGGGGACGACCCGCGGGCCAACCCCGGCGCGGGCGGTCTGGCACGATACCGTTCGTGCTGATCGAGTCGGTCCCGAACTATTCCGAGGGCCGCCGAGGCCACGTCGTCGATGCCCTCGCCACAGCGGTGATCCGGACGCCGGGCGTGTACCTCCTCGACCGGACGAGCGATGCGTCCCACAACCGCTCGGTCCTCACGATGGCCGGTGAGGCAGAAGCCGTGAGCGCTGCCCTCGATGCGACGATCGAGGTAGCGATCCGCGACATCGACATGGAGCGCCATACCGGGGAGCACCCGCGCATCGGCGCGGTCGACGTGATCCCCTTCGTGCCGCTCGGCGAGACGACCCTCGACGAGGTCATCGAGCTGGCGCGCGTCTTCGGCCGTCGCATCGCCCAGCGCTACAAGCTGCCGGTCTTCCTGTACGCCCGGGCGGCGCTGCGCCCCGATCGGATCCGGCTGGCGGATGTCCGGCGTGGCGGTTACGAGGGCCTCCGCGACGAGATCGCGCAGAACGGCCGGGGCCCGGACTTCGGCCCGGCCAGGACGCACCCGCGGGTCGGCGCGGTCGCAGTCGGGGCACGCCCTTTCCTCATCGCCTGGAACATCAATCTCGAGTCGCCCGACGTGGAGCTGGCCAAGCGAATCGCCCGGCGGGTGCGCGAATCCGGGGGCGGGCTGCCGGCGGTCCAGGCCAACGGCTTCATGATCGAGGAGCTCGACTGCGCCCAGGTCTCGATGAACCTCCTCGACTTCTCGACGACGCCGATGTGGCGCGTCTGGGAGGAGGTCCGGGCGATCGCCGCCGAAGATGACATCGCCCTTCGTGAATCCGAGCTCATCGGCCTCGCCCCCCTGGCCGCCTTCATGGACGTCGCGACCCACGCCGGCGCCGATTCCGGGGCGCCGGTCGAGAACCGCTTCATGACGGCCGCGAGCTTTCTGCAGCTCCGGGACCCGGACCCGACGATGGCCCTGGAGCTCCGCCTGGCGGCCGCGCGCGATCGGGACGCAGCCGGCACGGGCCTGCCTTCGTCCGGCGGCGGTTGGCGCCCATCGGGCGCCAGCGGACCCCCGAGGGACGAGCCGCCACCGAGCACGAGGTGACCGGCCTCCGGGTCATCCAGGGCGGCCGCGCGGCGGAAGGTCTGCCCGGCCTGCTCATCGAGGGCGCTGCCGAGATCGTGACGATGGCCGGCGGGCTCCGGCGCGGGGCGGCCCAGGACGAGCCGGCCATCCACGACGGCGCTAGCGCGGAGGCCGGCAGCGAGCGGGCGCCGGTGATTGCCTGCTGGGAGGGCCGGATCCTGGCGGCTGGGCCCCGAGCCGAGCTCGTCCGGGCGCTCGAAGCGGGCGGCTATCCGCTGTCCCGGTTCGCCCGCCTGGACGCGGCCGGCGGGACCGTCACGCCCGGGCTCATCGACCCCCACACCCACCTCCTGTTCGCGGGCTCGCGTGAGGGCGAGCTCGTCCTCCGCCAGCGCGGCGCGGACTACCTCGAGATCCTCGAGGCGGGCGGCGGGATCCTCTCGACGGTCGCCGCCACGAGGGCGGCCAGCACGGAGGCGCTCGAGGAGCATGGCCGGCGCTGGCTGGCCGAGATGCTCAACCACGGGACGACGACGATCGAGGCCAAGTCCGGCTACGGCCTGGACCTCGCGACCGAGCTCCGACTGCTCGACATCGCCCACCGCCTCGGCGCCGCGGGGCCGGTTGACGTGCTGCCGACGTGGCTCGGTGCACATGCCGTCCCGCCCGAGTTCCGGGCCCGGCCCGACGGCACCGAGGCCTACGTTCGGCACTGCATCGACGAACAGCTACCGGGGGTGGCGGCCCAGGGACGGGCCCGCTTCGCCGATGTCTTCTGCGAGCGCGGCGTCTTCTCGTCGGACCAATCCCGGCGCGTCCTCGAGGCGGCCCGGCGCTACGGGATGCAGCCGCGACTCCACGCCGACGAGATCGCGCCCAGCGGCGGCGCGGAGCTTGCGGTCGAGATCGGGGCCCTCTCGGCCGACCATCTCGCGGCGCCGTCTGCGGCAGGCATCGACGCCCTCGCCGAGGCAGCCGGGCGCGAGCAGCCGGTGGTGGTGACGCTGCTGCCGGCCACGACGTGGTTCCTCATGCACGACGACTTCGCTCCGGCCCGGACCTTTATCGAGCGCGGCGTTCCGGTCGCCCTGGCCACCGACTTCAACCCCGGCACGTCGCCGACGCCGAGCCTCCTCCACGTCCTGACGGTCGCCTGCCTGGAGCTGAAGCTGACGCCGTCAGAGGCGCTCGCGGCGGTCACGATCAACGCCGCCCACGCCCTCGGCCAGGGCGATGAGATCGGGTCGATCGAAGCGGGTAAGGCCGCCGACCTGGTGATCTGGCGCGTACCGAACCACCAGCAGCTGCCCTACTGGCCGGCCGCCGACCTCGTCCGGGCCGTGGTCAAGCGTGGCCGCGTCGTCGTGGAGCGGTTGCCCGGCTAGGGGCGAAGGTCAGCCCGGCGGCCGGTGCTCGTTCGCGCGGTTGCCCCGCCCGCGCGGTTGCGCTGCTCGCGTGGTTCGCGCGGCTCGGCCTACGCGGAGCCGGCCGGGACGGAGACCGCGGGAGCCGGGGGCGCCTGGAGCTTGCCCCGCGACTCGAGGACGACGGCCGTGACCTCGTCCGGCAGGGTCGAGATCGTCACCGAGAGCTTGGGCTGGGGGGCGGGCGAGCCGCCCATCTCGTGGAAGAACTTCGAGACCGCATCGGCGCAGTCGGCCTCGTCCTCGCAGACCGGCATGGCGACGACGATCTTGGGATCGAGCTGGGCGATGAGCTCGGCCGCCTTGGTTGCGGTCAAGGATCCGCCGATCGGCACGCAGGCGATGTCGACGCTGCCGATATCCCCGAGCGCTTCCACCGTCAGCAGGTGGCCGACGTCACCGAGGTGGATCGTATGGAGGCCGTCGAGCTCGACGACGAAGGCCGTCTGGCGGCCGCGTTCGTCGCCCCGCTTGTCGTCCCGGTAGGTCCGGACGCCGGTCAGGAGCACATCCTTGACCTCGTACTCGCCGGGCCCGTCGAGGACGAAGGCCGCGTCCAGGCTCGTCGGGATGACCGTGCCGCCATCTCGCGAGCGGCGGCCCTTGGCCTTCGGCAGGGGCTCGTCGTCGGGATGGCTGTAGGTGAGGATGTCGCCGGTAATGCCGCGGCCGGTGGGACCGACGATGGCCGGATAGGCGTCGGCGACGACGACAGCCTCGCGTCCGCGCAGCCGGATGCACGTCCGCCCGTACCAGGTAATTTCCATCCGTCTGATTCTGACACAAGGGCCTTCGCCCCGAATTGGGGCTCGGCGCCCAACGGCGATCCGGGCGCTGCGCGCTACGGGCCTCGCTCGCGCACGTTCGAGGCCGCTCCCTCCGGTCCTCGCGGGCTCCTTCGCCTCCCCGCCGGCCATCCTCGCGCGTGGCTCGGGTCGCGGCCCTGAACGCCCGCGGGCGGAGCGATTCTTTTGGGCAAAGAGAAGACCGGAGACGCCTGCCCAATCGGCGCCTCCGGTCGGAGGGAGGGAGGATGGAACCTCGAGGGTTCGGTCCGAGGGGAACAGTAGGTCGCGACGGTTCAGACACGAGACAGCAGTCGGTTAAGAAACGCATATCGAGGTAAACAGCTCGTACCCCCGGACCAACGACCCGGCCGCCGACGGCGGCATCGGCGGTAGGATCGGCCGGCATGTCCGCTCCTCGGCTGATCCGCCTCATAGCCCTGTCCGTGGCCCTGGCCGCCTGCAGTCCGGCCCCGACGGGGTCGCGGCAACCGACGAATCAGCCTCCAGGCTCGACCTCGTCGACCGCCTCGGGCTCGCCCGGTCCGAGCGCCGACGACGCGACGACCTATCGCCAGATCGCCGCCCAGGTCCAGGCCCTGCGCGGCCTCGACGCCGCGAAGCGAGTCGAGCCCGCGATCATCGACCGGACGACCCTTCAGTCGAACCTCCAGGCCGAGTTCGACAAGGACAACCCAACCACCGAGATCGCCAAGGGCGAGGCGATCGAGAAGGCCCTCGGCCTCCTGCCGGTTGCTGCATCGCTGCGGGACCTCTACGTGAAGCTCCAGGGCAGCCAGGTGATCGGCTACTACGACCCGACCGCCAAGCAGCTGTTCCTTGTCAGCCACGATGGCGGGCTCGGGCCGACCGAACGCCTGACCTACGCCCACGAGTTCACCCACGAGCTCCAGGACGAGCACTTCGACCTCAATGCCCTTGGCCTCAAGCAGCTCCACGATGACTCGGACCGCGGCCTCGCCATCCTGTCCCTCGTCGAGGGCGACGCGGTCGGCGTCCAGACCGCCTGGATGTCGGCGAACCTGACCCCGGGCGAGCTCGCGGAGGTGGCCGCGGAGGCGTCGGATCCGGCGATGGTGGCCATCCTGGCGGGCATGCCCCCGATCCTCCTCGAGACGTCGCTGTTCCCGTATAGCGGCGGCCTGTCGTTCGTTGGAGTCCTCCGAGCCCAGGGCGGCAATGCGGCCGTCGACGCGGCGTTCGGACGCCCGCCCGCGTCGACGGAGCAGATCCTCCACCCCGAGAAGTACGTCGCTGGCGAAGGGCCCGTTGCCATCGTCCTGCCGGACGACCTCGCAGCCCGGTTCGGGGCCGGCTGGACGGAGTACGCCACGGACACCATGGGCGAGCTCCAGATCCGCGTCTGGCTGAAGCAGGGCGGGATCGATGGGGCAGTTGCCCGATCGGCGGCCGCGGGTTGGGGCGGCGACCGGATGGTCCTGGTCCGCGGGACGGGCACCTCGGCAATCCTCGTCTTCGAATCCGCCTGGGACTCCGCGGGCGATGCGGGCGAGTTCCGGACGGCAGCCGTCCAGGCCATCGCCGGCCTCGGGCTCGACGGCACGGTCGTCGCCGACGGTCAGCGCGTCGTCATCGGCCTACGGCGCGGTGGCGCCCCAGCCGGCGCCGCCCTCGAGGCCACCCTCCGGGCCCTCGCCTCACCGAACGCGGGGTAGGCCACCGGTCCCTCGGGCGGCCCAACTCCTTGTCGCTGCGGTGCTGGTTCTTTGGTCCTGGGACCGAGGTGCCCGGGCGCAACGGAATCGATGCTGTGGTCCGGCACGGTTCAGGCCGGATTGGGCGGGATCGGTGCGGTCTAGGGCAGTACCAATGGGGCAGCCACTGGGTCAGGCTCGACCGGCACTCATCGGTGCTCCGCGTCATGCGGGCATCGTGGTCAACAGGTTCGGGGGCCAAATCGGCCACGGATCTTTTTCTCGGCGATGGGCCACCCGCCCATCTCCGACTCGGGGGAAAGGAAATCGACAATGGCAATCCGGGGGATTCATTCGCAGCCGCACGCACGCTCGCGCCGAGGTTTGACCCTCGCGTGGTCGGCGCTGTTCGCGGTTTCAGCCCTTCTTCAGTCCTCAGCGCTCGCGGCGACGGTCCGGGCTTCGGACGCCCTGCCCGCCAGCCAGGCGGACGCGAATCTCGGCGCCGCGGTCTGTGGCGTCGTCCCGCTCGACATCGAGCTGATCATCGATACGTCCGGCAGCATGACCTCGAACTCGTCCGGCTCGCCGTCGCACACGCGCCTCTATTGGGCGCAGCAGGCCGCGATCCAGCTGGTCAATGACCTCCAGGCGAACGGCGGCATCTCGAGCACCGGCCACCGGGTCGGCGTGACCACGTTCAGCGGCACGACCTCGACATCGCTCGGCGGCTGGTCCTCGACCGCGGCCCAGCTGGCGACCCTCATCAACGGCATCAGCTCCACGGGCAACACGCCGCTCAAGACCGGCATGGCCCAGGGGGCCTCGGATCTCAACGCCAACGCTCGGAACGCGGTCGGCGGGGTCGTCAATCGCGAGATCATCATCCTCTCGGACGGACGCCCGAATCCCGACCAGGGCCCCAACGGGGCCGTCGCGACCACGACGACCGGCCAGCGCCCGACGCAGGCACAGGTCGATGCCTTCCAGAACGCGGCCGACGAGGTCTGGTCGATCGCGATCGGCCAGGGTGGATCCGGCAGCAGCCAGGTCGACCTCGCCCTCATGCAGCTCCTGGCGAAGCCAGCCAGCGGCCACTACTTCAACGTCGTGGACGCCAGCCAGCTCAGTGCGATCTTCACCAAGATCTTCAAGGACATCATCTGCCCGGCCCACGTCACCGTCTCCAAGGCGGTCGAAGCCCAGTCCGCGGCACCCGGCGACACGCTCCACTACACCATCACCCTCGCCAACGATGGTGGCGCGGCAGCGACCGGAGTCGCAGTCCACGACCCGATCGCGGGCCTCCTGGCGCACGGCGCCTTCGGCACCTGCGATAACGGCTGCAGCCACGATGCCAGCTCGGTTGACTGGAGCGACCTGACGGTCGCCGCGGGCGGCTCCCTGGCCCTCCACTTCTCGATCGTCCTCGACAGCTCGAGCTGGACGGCGGGTACGACGGTCCTCGGCAACACCGTGGTCGTCAGTGGCACGAACTGCGACGTGCAGTCAAGCGACAGCACATGCTCGACCAGCACCACGGTCACGACCAGCTCGATCATCGGTATCGCCAAGGACGTCAGCCCGACGAGCCTCCTCGGCGGTGCCTCGGCCGCGGTGACATACACCCTGGTGGTCAGCAACACCGGAGCCGGAGGTACGGCCGGCCACGTCCTCGTGACCGACAATGACTTCCCGGCCTTCTATTCGATCAGCAGCGTGGACTGCTCGCCGACCAACGCCACCTGCGACGCCGAGCACCTCATGGGCGCCGGCATCGATCTCGGCTCCCTCGCCGCGGCCTCGTCGGTGACGATCACCGTCAGCGGCACGGCCGCACCCGACAACGCAGCCGACCTCGGCGACCACACGAACACCGCCAGCGCGTGCCTCCAGCTCGTCGATCAGCCGGCCGTCTGCACCGACGACCAGGCGACGGTTTCCGTCGGCCTGACCCGGAGCCCCGGCATCCACGTCGTCAAGAGCGCCAGCGTCGCCAGCCTGGCCTACCCGGGTGGCAACGTCACTTACACGTACGAAGTCACGAACACGGGCAACGTCGCTCTTTCGAGCGTCGACGTGGCCGATGACAAGTGCGACAGCCCGGCCTTCGTGGGCGGGGATGCGAACAGCAATGCCATGCTCGACCTGGCGGAGACGTGGACCTTCACCTGCACGAGCTCCATCAGCGTGACCACCACCAATGTCGCCACGGCCATCGGCCATGACGGCGAGCGGACCGTCCAGGCAACCGACACCAAGACCGTTTCGGTCGGCTCGGCCCTGGACGTCGTGAAGTCCTTCACGGGCAACTCGGGCGGCTCGGCCGTGAACGGAACGGGTATCGCCAACGTCGGCGACTCGCTCACGTACGTGCTCAGCTACCAGGTAAATGGCGCTGCGGTCACGGACGCCGTGATCACCGATGTCCTCCCGAACGGCCTCTCCTACGTCAGCGGCTCGGCAACCAACAGCGATGAGGTCTCGTTCGTCGGCTACGACGACGCGACCCGGACGCTGCGGTGGACCGCCTCGACCGCGACCAAGGACGGCTCGGTGACCTATCGGGCCCAAGTGCTGGTGGGGTCCAACAGCCTGCCCCAGCCCCTGGAGAACGTGGCCACGATCGACAGCGATCAGACAGCGCCGGTCAGCGCCACGGCCGACGTCCTGGTGCAGCTCGTCGAAGCGGCCACGGACAGGCCGATCATCACCCTGCCGCCAACCGACACCCTGAACAGCGGCGACCCGGCGCCGAGCGACCCGGGCTCCGGCCCGATGCTCACCCTGTTTGCCCTCATTGGGATCGGCCTCCTCGTCGGGTCACTGGGCCCGACCCGTGGCCGGCTCCGCCGGGAGCGCGTCCGCCGGCGCTAAGCCGACGACGCCTTCCCGGGGCCCAACCCTTGGGTCCCCGAGACCAGGACGGGGCGCGCCGAAAGGTGCGCCCCGTCCCTTAATGTCCGCCGTCGCCGTCGCCGTCGCCGTCGCAAGCCCCGACGCGCTCCGCCGGCCCCCGCCCTGGACGGGTAAGCAGCGGCGGATGGTCACATCGCGTCGGGCGCCGAGATTCCCAAGAGTCCCAGGGCGCTGGCGAGCGTGATCCGGGTCGCCTCCACGAGGGCCAGGCGA
>JBEPVB010000030.1:0-23020 GCA_041691215.1 Chloroflexota bacterium | reverse complement strand
AGTCTCCACCGTTCTATCTGTATTGGACGCCCGACAGCCGAACGATCGCCTTCCCTGGCGACCGAGTCGGACGGGCAGGGCCGGGGACGATCCTCCGCCAAGGGGCCCCGCTCTACTTCGACGGGGAGAGCGCCGATCGCGTGCTCCTGCACGTCGGCAACGGGCCGGGCGCGTTCGTCGGGGAGGTCGGCCTGGACGGCGTCGGGGTCGGGCTCCTGTCCCCGGGACCGGCCACTTCCGCTCGGCCGGCGCGAGCCGCGACGGGCGCTATCTCGCGTATGTCCGCGCCGCGACGGACGTGCCGGGCGAGATCGTGGTGGCTTCGCGCGATGGGGCCAGTTACCACGAGCTGCCGGCGTTCGGCCCGGCTGCCTTTGTCTTCGACCCGACCGGCGACACCCTTGCGTCGATCGCCGCCGAAAAGTCCGACCCCGCCGCGCCGTCACTCCCGCTCGGTCCGCTCCGACTGATCGACCCCCAGTCCGGGGCCGTGCGGACGCTCCTCGACGGGTCGGTGGTCGCGTTCTTCTGGGCCTCCGATGGGCGCACGATCGCGGGCCTTCGATTGCCGTCGCGCGGCCAGATGGCCGATACCGCGACCGTGCTCGCGGCGGCATTGTTGTCAGCCCCAGAAGCGGCCGCGACGCCGCCGCCCGGCGCCGAGGTACGCCTCGTCGTCGTTGACGTCGCGACCGGCGTCGCCCGGTCCCAACAGACCGTCCGACTGGGGAGCCACTTCGTGAGCGCCTTCCTGCCCTACTTCGACCGGTACGCCCTGAGCCACCGGCTGTGGACTCCCGAGAACGCGTCAATCCTCCTACCGCTCATCGACGCGACCGGACACGAGCAGCTCGTCGTCATACCGTCGGATGGCACGGCCGGCCGGCCGATCGCGAGCGGCGTGAGCGGCTTCTGAAGCCCGTGATCCTGATCGGACTGGCGGCACCGCCGGCTCCGATCGGACGGTGAATTTCTGGCAATTCCCGCGTGGTTGACGAACCGGAGACAACGCTGGGGGACGAGACCTCGACCAAGGCGTTTGACGTTTCCTGTGGCCGGATTTCCCGCTGCCGTCGGCCGACCAACACGGAAACGCACTGGACTTGATCCCCGATAGCTGAGCCTGCCCGGCAGCCGAGCCAGCCCCGACAGTTGAGCCCGCCCCGTCAGCCGATCGGGCGGCCGCCTTCATGCATCGTCGGATCGGACCGGGTCGACGGAGCGCCTGCGGCAGCCTCGGCCTTTTCCACAGCACGGCGGGCCGCAGCGGCGCCCGAGGACGCAAACTCGATCTCGACCGTCCGGCGTTCGTCCATGAAGTGCCCTTCGAGGAGGACGGGCCTGATCCGGTCTGCCCAGCCACCGCTGCCCTCGACGATCACGACGGGCGTCCCGGCCTGGTACGCGATCGTAAGCTCGTTGAGGGTGCCGGCGCCGCCACCGACCATCACCACCGCATCGCAGCCGCGGGGGTAGATCAAGTTCCGGGCCGTGCCGAGCCCGGTCGGCAGGGCGACGTCGACGAACGGATTCGCCGCGGCCCGGTCCATGCCCGGCAGCACGCCAATGGTGAGGCCACCGCCGTCCCGAGCGCCGCGTGATGCGGCCTCCATGACCCCGCTGGTTCCGCCCGACACGAGCGCCGCCCCGGCCTCGGCGATGCCCCGACCGACCGCGTAGGCGGCCTCCAGGGTCGCTTCGGGCACGGGGTCGCCCAGCCCATGGCTGGCCCGGCCGATGACCGCGATGGTGATCAAGGATTCCTCCAATCCGCGTCTCGGATGATTCCGGATCGCACGCCGTCTACGACGATCGGAAGCCGTGGCAGCGCCTCCGCGCGGGTGATCGAGAGGACCGGGATCGCCGCAGCGTGCTCGACGACGAACGACGCCGCGACGGTACCGTACGCTGCCGACTGGACGAGATCGCCCGTCTCATCCAGGCCGGCGAGGAAGCCTCCGCAGTACGAGTCGCCGGCCCCCGTCGGGTCGACAACATCGGCCGGATAGGCCGGCACGAGGCTCACCCCGCCGCGGGCGTCGACGACGATCGAGCCCCGGGCACCCACCTTGACGGCCACGGCCCGCGCCCCAGACAAGACGAGGTCGCGAGCCGCCTCCGCGATCGGGACGCCTGGCCGATATGCAAGCAGGTCCTCCTCAGACGGCAGCACGGCGTCGACATCGGCAAGCCAGCCGAGGTCGGCGCTGATGGTCCCGTCGCGCCGGGTGAACCACGGTGCGTCCACGGTGATGAGCGCATTCGGTCGGGCGACTCGGATCGCCGCCACGAGCGCTCGAAGGCTCGATTCGAGGAGCGCCGGAAGATGAAATCCGACCGCGCCCTGGAGCCAGGCGGCCGGCACGTCGTCCGACGCGGGCGTTGCGGCGAGATACCGCTCATCGTCCCGGGTGGTGTCGACGAAGTCGCCCCGGATGGCCGGCGGGATCGTGGCCAGCGCCTCCGGCGGCACCGTCCGGCTGCGGCTGCCGTCGCTTCGATAGGCGAAGGCGACACGGATCGGATGGTCATCTTCGAGGCGACGGATTCCGGCGATGTCGACCCTCGCCCCGATCGACTCCAGGCATGCCGCCGGGTATCCGCGGCCGGCGCGGGCGACCATGCCCACCCTTGGCTCCCAGACGTGCGCCCCGGCGGCGGCGTACAGGACGTTGCCACCGCAAGCGTTCCGGATCAAAGCGCCGTTTGCCTCGACGACGCTGTCAATCGTCAGGCAACCGATGACCACGACGGTCGGTCGGATCGCCTGAATGCCCACCTCGCAACGATAGCGGCGGCCGAGGGCCGTTGGCGCCGACTCGATGCGCCGCATTGAGGCTCGAGCCCTGCGCTCCGCCAATACTTGCGGCTGCTACTACCTACGTAGATCAGGGGCGTGTCGAATCCAGCGCCACGCGGGTGGCCCGGAATGGCACCATCCGCGGGTGAGCGATGGCGGCCGGGCGAGCGTTCCGCGGGCGGTCGCCCCAACGATTGGTCGCCTCCGGGATCCCCGCTCGCGGCTGATTCTCACGAGCGGGAGCCTGCTCTTCGTCGAGCTGTTGCTCATTCGGTGGATCCCGTCCGAAGTCCGCTACATCGGCTTCTTCAGCAACTTCGTCCTGATGGCCAGCTTCCTCGGCATCGGGATCGGCATCCTGCTCGGACATCGGCGCGACAGCGAGGCAATCGCGGTCTTCCCGATCCTGCTCGTGGCGGTCGTCTGGCTCATCACTACCGTCCAGCTCAACGTCCAGGTCCGGTCAGCCAACGAGATCTTCTTCGGGTTGGCCGAGAGCACCGCCGCGGATGCCAACTTCCTGGTCCTGCCGATCGTGTTCACGCTCGTCACGGCGCTCATGGCGTCCCTCGCCCTGCCCCTCGGTGGGCTCCTCCGATCGATGCCACCGCTGCGGGCCTACGCTTTCGACGTCTTCGGCTCGATGCTGGGGATTGCCGCCTTCGTTTCCCTGTCCGCGGCCGGGACGCCGCCAGTGGCCTGGTTCTTCGTGGTCACGGTCCTGGTGATCGTGATGGCCCTGGGCACGCCGTTTCCGCTTCGACGGGTGCCGTCAATCGGGGCCCTGATCGCCGTCATGTGGCTGGCCCAGGCCCCGGGCCAGATCTGGTCGCCGTATTACCGGATCGATCTCTGGATTGACGGGGCCAGCCACATTGAGATCAACGTCAACGGCATCCCCCACCAGGTCCTCCATCCCCTCAACGACGCGAGGGAGCCGTTCTACGACCAGGTCTACAAGTGGTTTCCCGATCGGACGTACGACAACGTCCTGGTGGTGGGAGCTGGGTCCGGGACCGATACGGCGATCGCGCTTTCGCATGGCGCGAAGCACGTCGACGCCGTCGAGATCGATCCGGCCATCCAGCGGATCGGCCGGGACCTCCATCCCAACCAGCCCTACCAGGATCCCCGGGTCAGCGCTTATGAGAACGACGGCCGGGCCTTTCTGCGAGGCACCGACAAGCGCTACGACTTGATCATCTTCGCCCTGCCCGACTCGCTGACCCTGGTCAGCTCGACGGCCAACATCCGGCTCGAGTCGTTCCTCTTCACCGAGGAGTCGTTTGCCAGCGTCCGCGACCACCTCGCGCCTGACGGCATCTTCGTCCTCTACAACTACTACCGGGAGCCGTGGCTGATCACCAAGATCGGCGGGATGCTCCGGGACTCGTTCGGGACGCCCCCGATCCTGCGGCTCTTCGGCGCGAACGAAGCGATCCTCGGCGACGGCCCCGCGGTAGCGGCCCTGGCCGGGGCCGCGCCGCCGGGCGACGGCGTCGATGCCACCCCCAACGTCGGAGATCCGACGCCCCGGCCGGCGACGGATGACTGGCCGTTCCTCTACCTCCGGACGCCGTTCGTGGCGCCCTACTACCTCTTGGCCCTGGCATTCGGCCTGGGCGTCGCCCTCATCGGCGTCGCTTGCGCCGCCCGAGTCGGCGGCGCCTCGATCCGACGCTTCAGCCCCCACTTCTTCGTCCTGGGTGCGGCCTTCCTGCTGCTCGAGACACGGAGCCTGGTGAGCTTCAGCCTCCTGTTCGGTTCGACCTGGCTGGTGAACGCCCTGGCCTTCTTCGCGATCCTGGCCTCGGTCCTGCTGGCGATCCTCGTAAACGCGCGATTCCACCTTCGGCGGCCTGGACTGCTGTACGGGCTGCTCGCTGGCGCCCTGCTCCTGGCGTTCCTCATCCCCCCGGAATCGCTGCTGATCGATCCCCCCTGGCTGCGCTACGTCCTCGCGGCGGGTCTCGCCTTCGCTCCCGTGTTCGTGGCCAACCTCGTCTTCACCTTCTCCTTCCGCGACACCCGCACGGCCGACATGGCCTTCGCCAGCAATTTGCTGGGCGCGATGGTCGGTGGGGCGCTGGAGTACGTAGCCCTCGTCACGGGCTATCGGGCGCTCCTGGTGGTGGTCGCCCTGCTGTATGCGCTGGCATGGCTCCTGGCGACGCGATTCCGCCACCTCGCCGATGTGGAGCTCAAGAATGGCGCGCCGCTCGAAAGTTAGGGCACCCCAGCGCAGCCGGCCGAGAGATGTCTGCTGCAGGAATGCAACGTCGCGGCGCCTCCCTGCCTCCGAAAATGCCGTGTTGCTCGGTCAGAATATAGGTCCGTCATGACGACAACCCGATGGCAGGAGACGGCGGGCGTTTCCGAAGGCCCGCCTGCCCGGACACGGCTTCGCTCTTCTGATGTGCCCTTCGTCCGGATCATTCGTCGAGGAGACACGATGCGCTCGATCGCGGCACCAGGTCCCGACAGCGTCACGGCGCCAGCCCGATGATCATCTCGGCCTTCGGCATCGCCGGTCGATGGGCGGGCGACCTCCTGGGAAGCGCCCTTGGCTGGGCGAGCAGCCTGCTGTTCGGTCGCGTGCCTCGCTCTCACCAGGCCTTTCTGGTCGTGATGATGGCCCTCTCGATCCTGTGGAGCCTGTGCGTCCTCGGGATCGTGCTGCCAAGCGTCCAGTCGCTCTTCCTTGCCGGCACCCCCCACCCGCCGTTTGTGAATGCAGCCTGGCTCGGCTTTGCCCTCCTGGTCGGGATCTTCGTCCTGCCGCTCGGCGTCGGGCTGGCCGGCTATCTCGTGCCCGCCGCGGGCAGCCGCGAGGACACCGTGGCCATCCCGCGGGAGATCGCCCGCGGCTACCTCCTCGCCCCCGTGATCAGCGGCCTCCTGATCTTCCTGGGCGGCGTCGGCATCGCCCGCAAGATCCGGAGCAAGCGCCACGGCTGGTCGGACAGCCACGTCCCGATCGTCGTCAAGCCGGACGGCTACGATCAGGTGGTGGCCGACCTGAAGGATGCCCTTGACAGCGCAGGGCTGGACATCAAGGTCGAGGAGGCGCCGTGGGTCCTGATCCTGCCGGCCCGGATCCTCACGGCCGTGGCCGGGAGCAACGTCCGGAAGCTGCGCGCAGATCGGCTGATGGACCTGAACGGCGAGAACCTGCGGGTCGGCCTCTATCCGTCCGACATCGCCATCTCCGGTGCCAACAGCGAGCGGACACGAGCGCGAGCGGCGATCCTGAGCCGGCTCGCGACCAGCGCGGCTCACCTGACCACCAGCGAGGAGGCCCAGAAGGTCGAGGATCGCCTCGAGAAGCTGACAACCTCCAGGACAACCGACGGCGGCAAGCTACGGGCCGCCGACCGGGCCGAGCTCGATCAGATCGACGAGACCTTGCTCGAGCTGGCCATCCCGACCGACGAGTGGGACATCCTCTATCGACTGCGTCTCCAGATCGAGCGGGACCTGCTTCTCGGAGCGGAACCCGGAACGAAGTTTCCCGGGGACGACGGCCGCAACGAGGTCCGAGCTCGCCATGAAGACCGGAGCAGCCCCATGATCGCCACCCCCCGCCCTGGAGTCGCCAACCCATGACCGATCATTCCGACAACCCACACCGCTCAGCGGCAACGTCCCGCCCAAATGCCGGCGACCCGCATACGGGCTGGCTGGTCCTGACCGCCCTCAGCATCATCGGCTTCGTGGCCCTGACCCTCGTCGTCAAGGCGGGGATGCTCGTCGCCTTCGACCATTCCGTTCTGGCGTCGGTCCACGAGGAGATCCCTCACACGTCGTTCTGGGACGTCATCTCGGCGTCGGCCAACATCCCGCTGATCGTCATCGGCCTGGGGTTCGTGGGCTGGTTGTTCGTGACCGGCCGACGACGGGAGGCCCTCCTCGCCCTGATCCTGATGGGCGTGATCACCGGTGGCAGCGAGCTCACCAAGCTCTTCGTCGCCGAGCGTCGCCCCTCCGGCAACGGGGACGGGATCCCCGGTGTCCCCGGCGCCTACCCGTCGGGCCACGAGCTCGAGGTCCTGTCCATCCTGGGCATGGTCACGATCCGCTTCTGGCGGAGCTCGTTCGCTCGCTGGGCGCGCGTGGCCTTCGCGGGCCTCGTGACGATCGAGGTGATCCTCGTCGGGATTGCCCGGTTGGTTCTCGATGAGCACTGGCCGGCCGACGTCCTTGCCGGGTTCCTCGGCGGGTTCGTCGTCCTGGGCCTGTACGCCTGGTTCACTCGTCCGGGAGGCTGGGCCGATCGGCCGCCGGCCCACGAGCCGACCCGACCTTCGGCCCAGCCGGCCGAGGGTGCCGTCGACCGCAAGGCCGCCTAGGTGATGACCCGGGGGGCGTCGGTCAGGGACATCTCCGTGACGATCTCGATGTCGGCGTCCGACGGCGCCCCGTGGGGAGGCGCCAGTCCGATGGACCGATGGAGTCGGATCCGTGCCGAACGCCCGTCAAGGATGAGCAGGCCGAGCATGTTCCCGAAGTGAGGGCCCGACGGATGATGCCAGTAGATGGGCAGAGCTGGGACCCGGGTCAGGCGCCCGAGGGCGCGCGTGAGCCGCTCGACAGTGTTGCTCCAGCCAACGTGGAACACCAGGCGCATCGCCAGGGGGATCGTGTTGTTGATCGGCGAACAGGTGATCTGGTAGACGCGCGAATCGAGGAGCGGCTCATAGTCCGCCTCGGCGATGTAGCTATGGTGGACGTCCCCCGAAATGACCGTGATCGTGGCCGGCGCGGGGCCGCCATGCTCCCCTCGACCGACTCTCGCGAAGAGCCGCGCCAGGCGATCGAACGACGTCCGAAAGGCGGCCCAGTGCTCCAGGTCGACGGCCCGCCGAACCCGCTCCCCGAGGCGGGCCATGATGCGCCCGCGGGAGCCGGCCGAGAGGGCCTCGTTCCAAGATTCGATGTCGTGGAGGGCCCGGGGCAGCAGCCAGGGCATCGAGGTTCCGACCACCAAGTGCTCGAAGCCGCCGTCCTCGACCTGCTGCTCGATCCATTCGAACTCCGGATCGCTGATCATGGATCGATGGCCGTCCTTGAGGACCCGCCCGCAGCGGGAATCGATGACGATCAGGCGAACCGGCCCGAAGTCGCGCCGGTACGACCACATGGTGCCCTTGGCGCCGTCGGCCTCCTTGTCGGCGTGCTGCGCGAAGGCGCGCAGGGTCGCTTCGGCGTCGGCCTCCCCGCGAACGGCTGCGTAGGTCTTGTCGGCGTCCAGGCCGGCCGGGCTGAGGTTGCCCAGGTGCTGGTAGACCCAATAGGACATCAGGGCGCCGGTGATGCGCTCGTCCCACCAGTCCGTCTTCTGCATGTCGAGCCGCCACGCCTCGGACGTGTTCCAGTCATCACGGACGTCGTGGTCGTCGAAGATCATCGAACTCGGCAGGGTGGACAGGAGCCAGCGGACCGTGGGCTCGCCCCACGATTCGTAGTAGAGCCGGGTGTACTCCTCGAAATCGGCGACCTCTTCCTTCGGGGGTCGACTGATATCGCGGCGGCTGCTGATGAAGGCGTGCATGGCGGCCGACGTCTCGTCGGCGTAGATCTGGTCGCCGAGGAGCACCAGGAGATCGGGCCATTTCGCTTGGTCCTCCCCGATCATCCGGGTCGCGAAGGCGATCAGGACGTCGGGAGCCGCGGGACTCGATCCCCGGTGATGCCGTTCAGTGACCTCCCGGCAGGAGCCGAAGATAAGGCGGATCTGGCGGTTTGGATCGATGGTCGCGATCCGGCTCGGGGGGAAGGTCGAGCCCGCCTCCGGCCACACCGCGTCGCCGTCGAGGAGGACCTGGTAGGGGGTCGCCGTGCCCGGCGGCAGGTTGGTCACGACCACCACCGCGTAGTAATGTCCGGCCACAGTGAACGTCCGTTCCCGGCCCTGACCGCTGCCGGCACGAACTACGACCTCGCAGGGCGCAGCGGTCTCCACCCAGACCGTCGCATCGCGCTCGCCCACGTGTCGGACCAGAGGTCCCAGCAAGAGCTTCGTCATACGAAGGTTTGTACCACCTGCAGGGCTTTGGGCGCGGCCGCATCACTCTCCAGCGCTGGGAGGGCCGCCTGATGGCCGACGACGAGGTCCAGCCGGGGCAGGTAGCAGGATCGCGTGTCGACGCGGGGGCGCAGACCGAGTCCGGTCCCCTGGGTCGCGTCGATCCCCCCAAGCCGGCCCCGCCGGGAACCGTCCCCCGGCCGCCCCTGGGCACGGCAACGCTGACGGTCGTCGTCGGTCTGGCGGTATTGATCGCGCTGTTGGTGGTCCTCGGCTTCGTCGCCGAAGCAATCCGCAAGCAGGAGATCTTCATCCTCGACACGACCGCGACGCCATTCCTGCACGGCATCCAGTCGCCGTTCATGGATGCGCTCATGAACACCCTGACGACAATCGGGTCGTCGTTCGTCATCCCGCCGATCCTCATCGTCACCGTGATCCTCCTGGCGCGGAAGCGGCGGTTCGGCGCCGCCACGTTCCTGGCCGTTGCCGCCATCGGCGGGACCATCATCGAGTGGGCGATGAAACTGTTCTTCGCCCGTCCGCGGCCGCAGCTGGCGTGGGCCACGGTCCAGCCGGACTACAGCTTTCCGAGCGGCCATACCATGAACACGGTGGTCTTCTACGCCGCGCTCGCCCTCATCATCTGGTCGATCTTCGGCCGCCGGATCGGGGTTGCCGCGATGGCGGTCGCGGTGGTCCTGAGCATCGGCGTCGGGATCAGCCGCATCTACCTGGGCTACCACTACCTGACCGACGTCGTGGCCGCGATCCTGGCCGGATCGGCCTGGCTGGTGGTGGTCGGCTTCGCCTTCCGGCTGCGCCCGAAATGGTGGGCCTGGGGGTCGGTGATGGCTGACGGGGCGAGCCCACCGGGGATCGCCACGGATGCGTCGAGTGACCCAACCGACGCCATCGCCGGGAAAGTGCCGCGCGCCACTCACCCCGGGGCAGAGTCGTCATGACGAGCGCGCTCGTCATCGGTCGCCGGCGGCCGGGCCGCCCGATCAGCAAGGCCGTCCAGGACACGGCGAGCCAGCTCGAGGGCGCCGGCTGGACCGTTGAGAATGCCGTCGTCGACCGCAAGAGCCAGCTGCGGCGGCGGGCCCGACGGGCCGTCAAGTCCGGGTTCGACGTGGTCGTGGCGGTCGGCGGCGACGGCGCGGTGCTCCAGGTGGTCCAGGCCCTGGCCGAGACCCCGGTTGCCCTCGGCATCGTTCCCCTGGGAACGGGCAACCTCCTGGCCGGCAACCTCGGGATCCCCCACAAGCTGAATGACGCCGTGTCGGTCCTGCTCGCGGGGAAGCGCCGCCAGATCGACCTGGGACGCGTTGCCATCGGCGGCCGTCACAAGTTCTTCAGCGTGGCCTGCGGGGTCGGTTTCGACGCCGAGGTCATGAAGGCGACCAGGCCGAGCCACAAGCGACGCTGGGGCAAGCTCGCCTACGTTGCCAGCGCCGTCGGCCAGAGCCACCGGGTGAAGAACGTGAGCCACGGGCTCACGATCGACGGCGAGGCGAGCGTCCTGGAGGCTACCCAGCTCTTCGTTGCCAACATGGGCCGGATGGGCCTGGGCGTGCGACCTCGCCTCGACATCGAGCCCGACGATGGCCTCCTTGACGTGATCGCGATCGAGGCTTCCGGGCGCTTGCCAGCGCTGCTCGCGGGCTGGGAGGCGCTCCGCCAGGACGACGAAGGCGAGAGCCCGGGCGGTCGCGCCTTTCGGGCCAGCGCCAAGAAAGTCCGGATCGAGACCGACCCCAGCCGCCTCGTCGAGATCGACGGCAGCGTCGTGGGATCGACGCCGATCAAGATCGCGATCCGGCCGGCCGCCTTGACCGTCATGGTTCCCGAACCCGCCACGTAGCTGACCCAGGTCCGGCCGCCCCTGGTCCCGCGTCGCACCCGCGTGGGAGCGAGGGACCGTGGCCCGGGCCACGATTCCGGCCGCGCCCAGGACAAGGGCGGTCCGGGCACCAGATCGCCGGTCTCAGTGGCGCAGCCGTCCGTACTTCGCCATGATCTCGCGAAGCCGATCGTGCGGCAGCCGATGGGCCGTGTGGCCGTCCCGGCCGACCATCGTCTCGGCGGCGACGAGGGCGTTGACGATGGCCTCCTCCGTCGCCTCGACCGTGGCTTCGAACACGGGATCGAGGGCCCGGTCGGGCAGCATTCGGACGCTCGTCGTCAGGCCGGCGGGTGGCTCGCTGTCGGGCGGCGGCAGGCCGCGGTTACCGGTCGCGAAGCACAGGAAGAGGTCGCCCGAGGTCGTCGCCCCGACCCCGCCGGCTCGCGCCAATCCGAGCCCAGAGCGCTGGGCGAGCCGCCGACATTGGTGCGGCAGGAGCGGCGCGTCGGTGGCGATGACGATGATGATCGAGCCGTCACCCGCCAGTTCCGGTCCGGGCTCGGGGGTCAGGAGCCTGCTGGGCGGGCGAGGCGAGGGGACCTCAGCTGTCGAGATCTCCGCGCCCACCGGCACGCCGTCGATGCGCAAGAGCCCTCGCCGCCCATAATTCGCCTGGACCAGGACGCCGACCGTCCAACCGCCGGCGGCCACGGACAGCTGCCGCGACGCAGTCCCGATCCCGCCCTTGAACTCGTGACAGATCATGCCGGTCCCGCCGCCGACATTGCCCTCGGCAACCGGGCCCGCCCGGGCATCGGCAAGGGCCGCCCGCAGGTGTTCAGACCGGACATGGAAGCCCGCCGCGTCGTTGAGGAGACCGTCCCACGTCTCGCCGACAACCGGCAGCGACCAGAAGAAGCCGCCCGGCGGCTGGGAGCGCACACCTTCTGCGACGAGAGCATCGCGGACCACCCCGACCGAGTGGGTGTTGGTGATCGCGATTGCGCCGCCCAGCAGGCCCGCCTCGCTGATCCAGGCGAGGCCGGTCATCTCGCCGTTGCCGTTCAGGATGTGGGACGCGGCGAAGACCGGCTCTCGCCAGACGTCGCCCTCGTGGGGGATGATCACGGTGACCCCGGTCCGGACGGGGCCTCGACCGACCACCAGGGCGCCGTCGCCCTCGATGAGGGTCGTGTGGCCGACCCGAACGCCGGCCACGTCGGTGATCGCATTCAATGGGCCGGGCGCGATCTCGCCGATCCTGACTCCCAGGTCCCGGGCCCGCGGCGCGACGGGGCGTGGCTCGCCGAACATCGAGCTAAAGCTCCTCGGCGACGACAGGACGCATCGGCCGAGGCTAGCAGAGGATCGGCCAGGCCACGGGCGCGTTCCGCGCCACGCCGCAGCTCAGTCGGTACCGCTCGTGGTGATGAGGTCGACGCCCGGGATGCGGCTGATCGCTTCGAGGGCCAGGGCGACCGCGGTGTCCGACCGACCGCGGATCGACAGGTCGGCCCGGTAGCTGCTCTTGCCGAGGCGTTGCGTCTGGAGGGCCGTGATATCGATCTTGTTCTCGCCAAGGGCGCGCGAGATCTCACCGATTGCTTCGACCCGCTGGAGCGCGAGCCGCACTTGGACCTCGGGCGAGGCAGTCCCGTGGAAGCGCTCGGCGAGGGCGTTGATCGGCCACAGGCTGGTCAGGATGATCACGGCCCCGACGATGCCGATGACGTACTGGCCGGCCCCCGCGGCCATGCCGACGGCCGACGTCGCCCACAGGCTCGCCGCCGTGGTCAGGCCGCGGATCACGACCCCGTCCTTGAGGATCGCGCCGGCGCCGAGGAAGCCGATGCCGGACACGATCTGGGCTGCGATCCGGGTGGGATCGATGTTCCCGGTCGCGTTGCCGTCGGTGGTGAAGCCGTGGATCGAGAGGACGGTGAACAGGGCGGAGCCAAGGGCCACGAGCATGTGGGTCCGGATGCCGGCCGGATGGCCATGGATCTCGCGCTCGGCCCCGACGGCCGCACCGAGCGCGGCGGCCACCAGAATGCGGAGTCCCAGGTCCAGCTGCATGACGAGGTCGGGACTCATCCCGCGTCCTTTGTTAACACCCGGCCATCATAGCCAGTGGGCCCCGGGTCTCCATGGACCTGGCAGGCCAGCACGGCCGGCGGGACTGCGACCAGCGGATCGGGGTCGCGACGATGGACACATGGGACGATGTGGCCGATGCTGCCGGCGCCTGATCGCGCAGGGCCACCACCCGTTGTCACGGTCGAGTCACGCCCGAAGGCTAGGATCCAGCCATGAGCGTTCCGTCCGGCGCCGCACCGTCCATGCCCGCGCGGGCCGGGCGGACCACTCCCTCGCCATGGCCGAATCGGCTGGCGGCCGGCTTCGCCGGGATGGTGGCCACAGTGGTCGCCCTTGCGACCGGCGAGCTCGCGGCCGGGATCCTGCCGGGAGTCCCCTCGCCCGTCCTCGCCGTCGGAAAGATGCTGGTCGACTTCCAGCCGGCGGGCGCCAAGAACCTTTTCGTCGACCTCTTCGGGACCAACGACAAGCTCATCCTGCAGGTCCTCATCCTGCTCGTGGCGCTGGCGGTCGGGGCCGGGCTTGGCATCCTCGGACGATCAAGACGCGGGGTTGCGATGGCGGTCCTGGGCGCCTTCGTCACCGTCGGCGTCATCGCCGGGCTCCGCGATCCCTCGGCCTCGCCGACGCTCGCCGTGGCGGCCGGACTCGGCGAGCTCGTTATCGGGACCTGGACCCTCGACCGGCTTCTTGCCGCGGCGGCGGCCGAGGCAGTACGCCGCAGCCGTCGAGGCGCGATGCCGGATTGGTCGCGGCGCAGCCTGCTCATCCAGGGCGGGGCCATCGCGATCGGGGCCGTCGTCGCCGGAGCCATCGGACGGACCTTCCTGGAACGCCAGCGCACGCCCCCGGCCGGCGCCCTCCCGCTGGCCGAGAACCCGGCGACCCTGCCGGCCGGGGCGGATCTCAGCCTCGATGGCCTCACCCCGATCGTGGTCCCGAACGCCGACTTCTACCGGATCGACACGGCCCTCCTGACGCCAAACGTGGATCGCGACACATGGCAGCTGCGGATCCACGGCATGGTCGATCGCGAGGTGACCCTGACCTACGCCCAGCTGATCGCCCTGCCGATCGTCGAGCAGTACGTGACGATCGCCTGCGTCAGCAATACCGTCGGCGGTGGCCTGGTCGGCAATGCCAAGTGGACCGGCGTTCGCCTCCGCGACGTCCTGGACCTCGCCGGGATACAGCCCGGAGCTACCCAGATGGTGGGCCGGTCGGCGGACGGCTGGACGGCCGGCACACCGACGGCCTGGGTCATGGACCCCGAGCGCGAGCCGATGATCGCCTTCGGAATGAACGACGCGCCGCTGCCGCGCGAGCACGGCTTCCCTGCCCGGGTGATCGTGCCGGGGCTGTTTGGCTACGTCTCGGCCACGAAGTGGGTCACCGAGCTGGAGTTCACGACGCTCGAGGCCTTCGATGCCTACTGGGTCCCGCTCGGCTGGGCCAAGGAGGCGCCGATCCTGACCCAGTCCCGGATCGACGTCCCTGCCGCCGGTGCCTCGGTTTCGGCTGGGGCCGCGAAGATCGCCGGGGTCGCCTGGGCGCCGGATCGGGGCATCGCCAAGGTCGAGGTCTCCATCGACAGCGGCGCCTGGCACGAGGCGACCATCTCGGTGCCGATCTCGAAGGCAACCTGGGTCCAGTGGGTCTATCCGTGGACGGCGACCCCCGGCAGCCACACGGTCACCGTCCGGGCGACGGACCAATCGGGCCAGACGCAGACGCAGACCGAGACGCGGCCGGATCCGAGCGGCGCCCGGGGCTGGCACCAAGTCCAGTTCCACGTCGGCTGAGCCGATGCGGGCCTGGGGCCCCGGAGCCGGAATCCGGTAGATTCGGGGCGTGGCACGCCGCACCTACCTGTTCGATCCGCCGGAACGCTTCATCGCCGGTACCGTGGGCCAGCCGGGCAGCCGGACCTTCTTCCTCCAGGCCCGTGAGGGCGCCCGGATCGTGAGCGTCTCGCTGGAGAAGGTCCAGGTGGCCGCCCTCGCCGAGCGCCTCGGCCGCCTCCTCTTCGAGCTCGATCAGCGCGGCATCGTGACCCTCGAGGAGGATCGGGCCGCCGACGACGTGGCCCCGCTCGACGAGCCGCTGACCGAGGCCTTCCGCGCCGGGACCCTGACCCTCGGCTGGGACGGCGGGCGGGAGCGCGTCCTGATCGAAGCCCGGGCGCAGAGCGAGGACGACGACGAGGAAGCCGAGTCGAGCACCGAGACGGACCTCGAGCAGGTTCTCGCCGCCGATGACGATCCGGATGCCCCGGACGTCCTGCGCGTCCATCTCACGGCCGACATCGCCCGGGGCTTCGTGGAGCGGGCGCTCCGGGTCGTCCGCTCGGGCCGGCCGCCCTGCCCCCTGTGCGGCAATCCACTCGACCCCCAGGGCCACATCTGTCCCCGCCGGAACGGTCAGTACGTCAACTGACGACGCGGCTCCGGCCGCAACGCCCGCCGCGCCAGGAACGCCGGGCGCGCCCCCACCCTCGGCCGCGCCCGCCGATCTGCGAAGGGCGGATCCCGCGACCCTGGCGGCGCTCCGCGATGGCACGCTCGAGGTCCTCGGGCGCCTGCCCGGCTCGACGAACCAGGCCCTCGTCGTCCTCGTCCATCACCCGGACCTGGGCGAGCCGTTTCACGCCGTCTACAAGGCGACCGTTGCCGAGCGCCCGCTCTTCGACTTCCCCATCGGGACCCTGGCCCGTCGCGAGGTCGCCGCGTTCCTGGTCTCCGAGGCCAGCGGCTGGGGCATCGTCCCGCCCACGGTGCTCCGTGAGGGGCCGTTCGGGACGGGGATGGTCCAGCAGTGGGTCCGTGCCGACGATGGCGTGGACCTGGTCGAGATGGTCGTCCGCGACGACCCCCGCCTGCGCCGGATGGCCGTTTTCGATGCCGTCGTAAACAACACGGATCGCAAGGTCGGCCACCTCCTGGCCCTGCCCGACGGCCACGTCTTCGGCGTCGATCATGGGGTCACGTTCTCGACCGAGCCGAAGCTCCGGACGGTCCTCTGGGGCTGGATGGGGACGCCCTTCGGGAGCGACGAGATCGAGGGCCTGGACCGGGTCCGCGCCGCGCTCGGCGGCCCGCTCAGGCCAGCCCTCCGCGAGCTCCTCGACCCGGCGGAGGTGACGGCCACGAAGCGGCGGGTCGCCTCGCTCCTCCGGTTCCGCCGCTTTCCCCGCCCGAACCCCGATTGGCCGGCCGTCCCCTGGCCGGCCTACTGACGCACGCCCCAGGCCGGTGAGCCTACGCCCGGACCTCCTGGCGCATGAACCAGATGTAGGCTGCGGCGAAGCAGATCGCGGTCATGGCCAGGAGGGCCACGACGTGCGGCCAGACCAGCAGGACGCTCTGGTCGAAGGTCAGCAGCTGGGCCGATGACTGCTGCTGCCATTGCTGCCACTGGCCGATTGTCGTCGGTGTCGAGACGGTCGTGACGGTCGGATTCAGGAGCACCCCCGACGCTTCCTGGTAGAGGGTCAGGGGCAGCAGCCGCTCGATGGTCGTGGAGAGGGCCGTCAGCGACAGCGCATCCTGGAGTGACCCGGCGCTCGCGACGGGGGCGACGACATTGGCGATGAGCTGGACGATCAGCTGGCCGAAGATCGCCACCAGGAGCCAGACGCCGAAGCCTACGAGGGCCGCCGTCGCGGCGCGACGGATGACCACCGACAGGAGAAGGCCGAAGGCCAGCCAGAGGCTGACCCACAGGACGGTCAGGACCAGCCAGGCCAAAAGCCGGATGACCTCGTCGGCGCCGGGCACGATGCCCAGTCGGAAGATCCCGAAGCCGGCGATGATCCCGACCACGGCCAGCATGACCATGGTGATCGCGGCCAGGCCGGCCGCGAACTTGCCGTTCACCACGTCGTCGCGATAGATCGGCTGGGACAGCAGGCGCGGCAGCGTCCCATCCGTCCGCTCGCTGTTGATCGCGTCGAAGGCAAAGGCCACACCGAGCAACGGAGCCACGATCCCGACGAAGTTGTAGACGTTCGGGATCGGGGTCCCCTGGGAGGTCACGAGAAAGAGGGCCAGGAAGGCATCGCGGGTGTCGTTCACCTGGGAGGCCACGGCCTTGATCGCGTCCGAGGCGAAATAGAGGGGCACGATCGCGGCCGCCCCCAGGACGACCAGCAGGACGAAGAAGCGAGCGCTCGCGATGTGGTCGGCGAACTCCTTGCGGGCCACGATCCGCCAGCCCGCCGAGCGGCCCTCGAGGCCGGTCACGACAGCGCGGGCTTCGGGGGCGACGCCGGCATCCGCGGTCATGCTCCGACCTCCGTGGTCACGCCCGCCTGGGACATCGAGGCCACGGCGGTCCGGTAGATGTCGTCGAGGGAGGGCTCGATGACCCGCAGCGAGGTCAGCCGCAGCTCGCGCTCGACGGAGGTTCGCAGGACCGCTTCGCGCACCTCACCGGAGGCGTCGGGCGGGCGGACCATCAGGTGCCAGGCCTCGGCCACCTTGTTCCAGGTCACCGAGGCGACGTTCGGGATCTCGGCCAGGACGACCGACGGATCCGGTGGGGCCAGGCCCTCGGCGCCGGTGGCGAAGGTGACCTCGACATGGCCCGCTCCGTCGCCGAAGCGCTCCGCCAGCTCGGGCACGGTGCCGACGCCGATCAGCTTGCCGGCGGCGAAGATCCCGACCCGATCGCAGACCGACTGGACCTGGCCGAGGAGATGGCTCGACAGCAGGATCGTCATCCCCCGATCGCGGACCAGCGAGCGGAGGAGGTCCAGAATCTCGACGACGCCGATCGGGTCGATCGACGTCGTGGGCTCGTCGAGGATCAGGACGTCCGGGTTCTTGAGCAGGGCATCGGCAATGCCGAGGCGCTGGAGCATGCCCCGGGAGTAGGTGTCCGTCCGGGTATCGGCGCGTCCCACCAGGCCGACCTGCTCGAGGACTCGCTCGATCTGGACCTCGGCGTTCGTGGAGTCCAGGCCGTTGAGGCGGGCCGTGTAGCGAAGGTTCTCGCGGCCGGTCAGGTTGTCGTAGAAGCCCACGGCGTCGGGCAGGTAGCCGACCCGGCGCTTGACCTCCAGCGGCCGGCGGGCAGGATCGTGGCCGACGACGCGGGCCGTGCCGCCGGACGGCTCGGTCAGGCCCAGGAGCATGAGGATCGTCGTCGTCTTGCCGGCCCCGTTCTGGCCGAGCAGGCCGAAGATCTCGCCGGGCCTCACTTCGAGATCGAGGAGGTCGACGGCCACGAATTCGCCGTACTTCTTGGTCAGCGCTCGCGTCCGGATCGGCGCGCCGGGATTGCCCGGGTCGGTGAGATGGGCGGTCCTGCGGCGGCGCCGTGCCGGCCGCGGCGGGGCGACGTCAGTCACCCCGCTACCGCCGGCCGTAGCGCTGGAAGACCCACCAGACGCCAGCCACCACGGCGATGATGAGGGCCACTCCAACGACGCCCCACAGGATCGACGTCTCGACCGTGTAGCGAATCTGCATGGACGTCGAGGCCGACGGATCCCCAGCCGCCGAGATCGTGAGGTTGTAGTCGCCCGCGATCGAGTCACCCGACGGCTTGACCTGGGCGTTCACGGTCACCGCCCCGGCCGTCCCGGGTGCGACCTTGGCGACCGTCGGCTGGTCGAAGGTGATGGTCCAGCCGCTCGGGCCGGTACCGGTGAGCTTGACATTGGTGATGTCGGCGGTGCCGGTGTTGGTGAGGACGACCGCCAGGGGCGAGGTGCTGCCGGCCGCCCCGTGGCCGTTGAGGGCGCCTGTCGGGGTCGAGATCGTGAGGGTGTAGGTCCCCGTGATCTCGACCTTTAGGGCGAAGGTTTCGGACTGCCCCCCGGCCGTGGCGACGACGTTGATGTCATAGGTCCCGGCGGCCGCCCCGCTGGGCGGCGTGGCGGAGACGGTCACGCCCGACGTGGCGCCAGCCTTGACGACCGCACTGGCTGCCTGCGTCTGGCCGGTGAGGGTCGCCTGGACCTCCCAGCCGGTGGGGCCCTGGGCGTTGACCGAGAAGGTCAGGTCCTGGGCCGTCCCGTTGTCGAGTGTCAAATTGAAGCTGAAGGTCTGGGTCGAGGGACCCTTGAGGCTCGGGAAGTCGCTCTTCAGGCTGACGGCGCCGGTCTCGGTGGTGTTGACCCGCACGACAAGCGGGAGATCCACGAAGCCGCCCCCGGCGCTCGCCCGGAGGTTCATGGCTGTCGAGCCGGTGGCATCGGCGGGAACGTCGAGGTCGACGCGGACCGTGGCGGAATCCTTGCCGTTCGTCTCGATCTCGTCGACGACGAAGCCGCCGCCGTGAAGGGCCGCCTTCCAGGCGGCCGGTGCTCCCGAGAGGGCGAGGCTCACCCGCTCCGGATTAGCCGTCGTGATCGAGACGTCGAAGCTGACGTGGCTGCCGGGGGCAACGACGACGGCCGGGTAGGGCGTGGTCACCTCGAAGCCGCTCGCCGCCAGGGCGGCGGGCGCAAGGGCGGTCACGGCGATCCCCGCCGCGGCCAGGACGACGACAGCTCGCCGGAGACCGGTCCGTGCGCCTCGCCGGAACCCCGCCGGGGCGGTTCCGCCTGTGCCCGACAATGCTCGCTCAGTCGTCATGCTCGCCACGATCTCCTCAACTGCGATCTGTACGGGGCGCCCACCGGCATCGGATGCGCGATGGCTTGCGCCTCGCGCGCCCTCGACCGCCAAGCGGCGGTCCTCCCCGGGGCGCGTGCGCCGGAATCTGACAAGTGTGGGGCAGGAACGCAACCGTGGTGCGGTGAAGGGACGATTGCGAGACCGCAACCCTTGGCGCCGGTGCGGGAGCCGGCCATGGTCCGGGGTCGAATGGGCCGATCGGGCGTTTGACAGGCGGGTGGACCGGCCCCATGCTGGTTGGGACAACCCGGGTCCGCGAGACGGCCGCAGGTCAGAGCATCGATCGAGTTCACTGGAACCGACATCGACTCGCTCCCGCGATCGCCGCCTGGATCCACCCAACGCAACCTGTCGCTCCATCACGCGACCGATTGCATCACGAAACCCGTCGTGCGGAACCAACATGTCCGCCCGGGTTCAAGGAATACCGAGCACCATGCTTTCGCGATCACTCCAGACCACCACCGTGGGACGCGCTGCGTCCATGCGGCGCCTTCGACGGCGCCAGGCGACCACGAGCCGCCTCTTCTGCTCGACCAACGGCTGTGCCAGCTTCCTCGAGGTCGATCTCGACGGCCACCAGGCCGTCTGCCCGGTCTGCGGCTTCCGTCGCCGCCTGAACTGAACCCCGGCTCACGCCTGTGGCCGCTGCCCGGACCGGGCAGCGCAACGCGCCAACGCCGGCGGCGTCGATCCCCGATCATCGGTGGGCCAACCAGCCCCCGGGTGATCCAGCCGTGCAGACCCTTGACCGGAGCCGCCTCGCCGGCCTGATGGCCCAAGAGCAGGTCGACTTCATCGCCCGCCATCCCAGGGCGGCCGCCCTCCACGAGCGGGCCAAGGGCTCGCTCCTCGATGGCGTGCCGATGAACTGGATGATCAAGTGGGCAGGCGCCTTCCCACTCTACGTGGAGACGGCCGCGGGCGCCCACTTCACCGATGTCGACGGCCACGACTACATCGACTTCTGCCTCGGCGACACGGGGGCCATGGCCGGCCACGGCCCTGGGCCCACGATCGCAGCGGTCGAGCGACAGCTCCGGCGCGGAATCACGACCATGCTCCCGACCGAGGACGCCATCTGGGCCGGCGAGGAGCTCGCCCGCCGCTTCGGCCTCCCCTATTGGCAGTTCACCCTGACCGCCACCGACGCCAATCGCTTCTCGCTCCGGCTGGCGCGGCACATCACCGGACGGCCGCTCGTGGCCGTCCACGACCGGAACTACCACGGTACGGTGGACGAGACGTTCGCCTGGCTGGCCGACGACGGCCAGGTCGAGGCCCGGCGCGGCAATATCGGACCGCAGGTCGACCCCGCCCGGACCACCCGGGTCGTGCCGTTCAACGACCTGGGTGCCCTTGACGGAGCCCTGGCCGACGGCCAGGTCGCGGCCTTGTTGATCGAGCCGGCCCTGACGAACATCGGGATCGTCCTCCCGGAGCCCGGCTACCTCGAAGGCGTCCGCGAGATGACCCGCCGCCACGGCACGATCCTCATCCACGACGAGACCCACACGATCTGCGCCGGTCCAGGCGGCGTGACCGCCGACGGCGGCTACGAACCCGACATGCTGGTCATCGGCAAGACGATCGGGGGTGGCATCCCGGCCGCGACCTATGGCATGACCGCCGAGATCGCTGGCCGGGTCAGCGCCTCGATCGAGGACGAGGATTCCGATGTCGGTGGGATCGGTGGAACCCTGGCCGGCTACGCCCTCTCGCTGGCCGCCATTCGGGCAACGCTGGACGAGGTCCTGACCGACGAGGCCTTCGCCCGGATGATCCCCCTTGCCGAGCGCTGGGAGCGCGGCGTCGACGACGTCCTCGTCCGGCACGACGTGCCCTGGCACGTGACCCGTCTCGGGGCTCGGGCGGAGTACCACTTCATGCCGACGCGGCCGCGCAACGGCCGCCAGCAGTGGGACCATGGCGACCCCGAGTTGGAGCGATTCCTGCATCTCTGGGCTATGAACCGGGGCATCCTCATGACCCCCTTCCACAACATGGCCCTGATGTCGCCCGCTACCACCGCGGCCGATGTCGATCGACATAGCGAGGTCTTCGAATCCGCGGTCAAGGCTCTCTTCGGGTCCTGACCGCGGCGTTTTCGTTGCGCGGGCGCACCGCAAACCCACCGCCCGGTACCGATGGAGATGGTTTTCGGCGGGGCTGAGGTGGCAGAGTCGGGAGCAGTCTGGAGAGCTCGTTCCCCGGGGCCGCCACGACCGCCGGATTGGTGATCGCGGACCTCGGCTGGCTTCCCAACGAATGTCGGACGCCACGGAGTCGAGATCCCAATGCCCTCCCGAGTTCGCAGCCGCCTGATCCTGGCCTTGGTCCTGGGCGCGGCCGTGACCGGTCAGTCGGTCGCTTTGGCTGCGACGCCGTCACCGAAGGGCCCGCTGGCGGCAGTGGCGACGGCCGCGACGACCGCCGCGGCCAGCACCTCGACCCAGCCGGCGATCCCAATCCGGGCCGCGTTCTTCTACCCCTGGTTTCCCGAGGCCTGGACCCAGCTCGCCTCGTATCCGTACACCCGGTACCACCCCAGCCTCGGCCTCTACAACTCGACGTCGGCAGTGGTGATCGCCAGCCAGATCGCGGCCATGCAGTACGGCCACATCGAGGCCGGGATCGCTTCCTGGTGGGGCCAGGCGAGCCCGACGGACACGCGCATTCCGGCCCTCCTCGCGGGCGCGGCCGGGACCTCGTTCCGCTGGAGCCTCTACTACGAGCGGGAGGCCACCGGCGATCCGACGGTCGCCCAGCTCCAGAGCGACCTGGCGTACATCACGACCCACTACACGGCCGATCCGGCCTATCTCCGGATCGGCGGCAAACCGGTCCTCTTCGTCTACGGCGACGGGACGGACGGCTGCGCCATGGCCACCCGCTGGGCGCAGGCCGATCTCGCCCACGCCTTCTACGTCGTCCTCAAGGTCTTCCCCGGCTACGGGACCTGCCTCGACCAGCCCGCCAACTGGCACCAGTACGCTCCTGCCGGCGCCGAAGATTCCCAGCCCGGTCACGCGTTCACGATCAGCCCCGGCTTCTACAAGGCATCGGAGGCGACGCCCCGGCTGGCCCGCAGCCCGGCAGCCTGGACCCACGACATCGCCGACATGGTCGCCTCGAACGCGCCCCTCCAGCTGATCACGACGTTCGATGAGTGGGGCGAAGGGACCTCGGTCGAGAGTGCCGCCGAATGGGCCTCGCCCTCCGGCTACGGGACGTACCTCGATGCCCTGCACGCCAACCCCGGCGTCACCGCCGGCAGCGTGATTCGCCTGGCCGGGGCCAGCCGCTTCGCCACCGCCGCCGCCATCAGCGCCGCGACCTTTGCCCCCGGGGTCGATGTCGCCTACATCGCCTATGCCTTCAACTATCCCGATGCCCTCGCCGGGGCCGCCGCCGCAGGCACGATCCGGGGGCCCGTCCTGCTCGCCGCCTCGGGCCTCCCGCTCGACATCGCCACGAGCACCGAGCTCGTCCGGCTCAAACCCAAGCGGATCGTGGTCCTCGGCGGCAGCGGGGTCATCAGCGAGGCCGTGAAGGTCGCCCTCAAGGCCTACACCGCCGGCAGCGTGATTCGCCTGGCCGGGGCCAGCCGCTTCGCCACCGCCGCC
>JBEPVB010000029.1:0-23419 GCA_041691215.1 Chloroflexota bacterium | reverse complement strand
CCTTGAGGGTGAAGTAGGCGTGGCCGGCCGTCGAGATCGTGACCCGGCCGACCTCTCCCTCGACCCACAGGTCGCGCAAGCGCTCGTCGGCACGTACCAGAGCAGAGACGATCTTCGCCGCCTCGGTGACGCCGAGGATTCGCAGCCCGAAGGTGCCCGGCGCGCTGGCGGGCCGCTGCTCGAGGCCCGGTTCCGATCGCTCGTCGAGATTGCCCACAAGGCCATGCTAAGCCGTCGCGAACCGGAGCGGCCAAGCGGCCTACAGTCGGGTCTGGTACTCGCCGGTCCGGGTGTCGATCCGGACGGTGTCGCCCTCGTTCACGAACAGCGGCACGCTGACGACAAGACCCGTCTCGAGGGTCGCGTTCTTGCGGGCGCCCTGGGCGGTGTCACCGGCAAAGCCGGGTTCCGTCTCGGTGACCTTGAGGTCCACGGTCACCGGCAGCTCGACGCCGATGGTCTCGCCCTGGTAGGTCGTCCGGTCGAGGATCATGCCGTCCTTGAGGTACTGGCTGACGTCCACGAGCTGGTCGGCGCGGAGCATGAACTGGTCGTACGAATCGGTGTCCATGAAGTGGTAATCGGCATCGTCCCGGTAGAGGAACTGGACGGGCCTGCGCTCCATGGAGGCGCGCGGCCACTTGGTCCCGGCCTGGAAGGACCGCTCGACCGTCTGGCCGCGGCGGATGTTCCGGAGAGTTATCTTCACCTGGGCCGAACCCCGGCCCATCTTGATGTGGTGGTAGTCAAGGATCTGCCAGAGCTCGCCGTCGAGCTCGATGGCCACGCCCTTGCGCAGCTCGCCGGTGCTGATCATGGGATTCGGGGACTCCTGGGATTGGGCAGCCGGGCGATCGCGCGGACGGGCCGGGCCCGGAGGGATCTTCGGAACGTCGCCCGATTGTAGCCGACGACCCACCGCCCGCCGACGATCAGGTCAGAACGCGTCCCCATTGCGCAGCGCCCGGAGCCGGACCTCGAACTCGGCCATGTCGATCTCGCCGCGGGCGAGGCGGCCGCGGAGCTCCTGCTCGGCCGGGTCGGCGGTCATGCCGTTCCGCCGGACGGCTCGGATGACCACGACGACGATCAGGATCACGACGGCGAACGTGGCGACGAAGCCCAGCATCGTGATCCCGAAGATCGCGTTCATGAAGCCGCCGAAGTCTGCGCTCATGTCCGCAGCCTACCGGGTGGCATGGCAGTAATCCAGCCCCTTCTGCCCCAAACGAGGGCGACCCGGCGGCGTCAGGCCCCGACGACCACCACCTCGGTCGGGAACCTCGTGTACCGATCCAGTGTCCCGGCGGCGGCGTCGATCGCGACGAGGTCCTCGATCCGAACGCCCATCTCGCCCTCGAGGTAGATCCCGGGCTCGATGGAGAAGACGGTCGGCGACGGCAGCGGCGTCTCCGCGGCTCGCGGCCCGAGCGAGGGCAGCTCGTGGGTGGCGAGCCCGATCCCGTGGCCGAGGCCGTGCCCGTACACCGGCCACCGCCCATCCGCGCTGATCGTCGAACGGGCGACGGCGTCGATGGCCCGGCCATCCGGCAACGGCGCCCCGTGGGCGGCGGCCGCCAGCCCCGCCCGGACCGCCTCGATCGCCGCCTCCTGGGACCTGGCGACAAGCTCGTAGACGCCGAGATCACGCTCGGCTGGCTCGCCCACGAACAGCGTCCGGGTCATGTCGCTGCGATAGCCGGCGACCTGGGCCCCGAAGTCGAACAGCAGGACTGCGCCCGTTCGAACCGCTCGGTCGCCCGGGGATCCATGCGGCAGGGCGGCCTCCGGGCCGGCCAGGCAGGCGACGTCGAAGGCCAGGGCCTCCGCACCGCCGGTGCGCATCCGCCACTCGAGGTCGAGGGCCAGCTCGGCCTCGGTCACACCCGGCCGGATGGATGGCAGCAGGGTCGCCAGGGCCCGGTCGGCAACGGCACAGGCCGCAGCCACCCGCTCCAGCTCGGCCGCTTCCTTCACCTGCCTGTCAGCTTCGACCCAGCCCTCGACCGGGACGAGCTCGACGTTGGGCGTCGACGCCGCTATCCGCTGCCAGGTCGCATGGGCCACGAAGCCGGCCTCGACGGCGACCCGGCGGGCGCCCGACTCGGCCATGAGCGCCGGCCAGCGGATCGCGAGGGCGTGATAGCACTCGAACAGGTCGCAGTCGGACGCCTCTCGGCGGGCCTGAATCGTGTAGCGCGAGTCCGCCAGGATCAGGGCCTTGTCGGCGGTCACCAGGAACTTGCCAGAATCACCCGCCGAGGCGGTCTCGTTCTCGGCAATTGCGAAGCCGGTGAGGTAGCGCATGTGCTCGCGGCGGACCCCGAAATAGGCATCGACGCCTTCCTGCTCCATGCGCGCCCGGAGCCGGGCCAGGCGGGCCGGACGGGCCATTCGGTCGGCGTCCTCCCAGCGGGCGAGGTCGGCGTGGGTCGGCGGAGCGGCGAAGTCGGCCGGATGCGGCCAGGCGATGCCCGAGCCCTGCGAGGTGGTCACTTGTAGCCGTACTTGACCTTGTTCTGGTTGTGCTCGGGCAGTGTCTTTGCGAAGGCGTGGGTGCCGCTCCCGTCGGGGATGGCGAGGAAGTACAGGTAGCCGCTGGCCGTGTCCGGCTCCAGGGCCGCATCGATCGAGGCGACGGTGGGCGTGCAGATGGGTCCCGGCGGCAGCCCCCGGGTCTGGTAGGTCTGGTAGCCCTGGAGGTCGCTGGTGACCTGGACGTTGCCGAGCCCGCCGTCCGGGATGGCCCAGAAGAAGTAGTTCGGCCACTTGCTGAAGTCGAGGTCCCGGAGCTTCATGGTGTCGAACGCATAGAGCACCGTGGGATCCGCGTTGAGGATGGTCTTCGAGCCGCCGAGACCGTCGAGGCGGTTCTGGTAGACGCCGGCGATGATCGGACGCTCGGCGTCGACGACGGCCTCGCGCTCGACGATCGAGGCCAGGCTCAGGACCTGGTAGAAGGTCATCCCTCGACTCGCTGCCACGTTGAGGCGCGTGTCGCCGACGGCGTCGTGGAACTTGGTCAGCATCATCCGGACGAGGGCCTCGGCCGTCGTGATCGTGAAGGGGCCGCCATTGGTCGCCGTGATGAGCGAGTACTTGGCCGGGTACAGGAAACCCTCGAGCGTGGCGCCCTTCGGCAGCTTGAGCCACGGATAGTCGGCCAGGAGCGCGGCCGGTGGCTTCGTTGCCAGGTCGTAGAACGTCTTTGCGTTGACGCCGGTGTCGAGGGTCTGGAGCTTGGCCGCCATCTGCTCCAGGCGGAGGCCCTCCCGGAAGGTCACGTCGACGGTCGTGATGACGACGCGGGCATCGACAAGGGCCGTCACGACCTGGGCCGGGGTCATGTTCCGGCGGAGGATGTACAGGCCAGCCTGGAGATGGTCGCCGAGGCGGGCCTCGGTGGCCTCGAAGATGAAGGCCCGGTCGGACTCGATGAAGCCACCATCAAGGAGCCGCGCGTCGAGGGCCGTGATGGTCTCGCCGGCCTTGACCTCGAAGACCGTATCGGCGGCGGAGCCCGTTGCGGGAGCGGTCAGGGCATCGCCAAGCTGCTCGCGAACGAGGTCGGCGACGAGCGGGAGGCGCAGCGAGCCCGGGTTGTCCCAGGCCCAGCCGTAGACGGCCGCCCGAACCAGCGGCCGGAGCGCGGTCAGGCCGGCGATCACGACGATGACCGCCAGAACGCCGGCGAAGACCAGGAACTTCAGGAGGCCGGGGATCCCCCGCGGACCGCGCCGCTGAGCGCGCTTGCCCGGTGGCGGATTGCCCCGCCCGTCCGAGGCGTGCCACGACGGGAGGTCGGAGCCCTCGTATGCGCCCGGGTCCATCGGCCGGGCCTGGTCGCGCGGGTTGCGTCCGCCGCGGATCGTCAACCCGGACGCTCCCGGGCGTCGAGCTCGTCCTGGAGGATGATGGCGGCTGCTTCGCGGTCCACCCGGGCACGATAGCGGTCTCGCTGGGTTCGCGACGGCGGCCCGCCCGCCCGCCCCCTGGGCATGGACCCAAGGCGCGTCTCGGCGACATGGCTGGAGAGGCGCTCGTCGCGCAGGTGGACCGGCCGTCCGAGGGCTTCTCCCATGGCCGCGGCCCAGGTCCGGGCAGCCATGGCCATCGGCCCTTCCGCACCGGACGCCTCGAGCGGCAGCCCCACGACGAGCTCATCGATCCGCTGATCGCGGACGACGCCTTCGAGACGGGCTGCGTCGGCCGCCAGGGTCGCTGCCCGGGTGAGGGTGCTGAACGGCCGGGCGGGCTCGAGGCCGGGCTCGGCGATCGCCAGGCCGATCCGCCGCTCCCCGAGGTCGATGCCGAGCAGGCGCGTCATGGGGCGCTCCCGGAGGCTGCCCCGGTCGGTGCCGTTGTCGGCGTCGGGGACCTCGAACCGCTTGGCGACGCGAACGGCGCAGCGGACGAGGTGATCGTGAACGAGAGGCGATCGTCATTGCTCGGGATGGTCGTGACCCAGTTCGGCCAGACGCTGATCGTGACCGTGCCGAACTCGCCGAGGACCGTCCGCGCCTGCGGCAGGCCCAGGCCGTGGATCCGCTGACGCAGCGCCGCGGCGTCGAGCTGGCGGGTCGCGTTGGCCTTGGCGATGACCGGAAAGGTGATCGTGGCGCCGGTCACGAGGGGCGTGCCGACGGAGATCTGGATGGAGTCCTCCACGAGATCGAAACCTTCCTTGACCGAGCTCCGGATCCGGGCGTCGGCGAGGGTCGAGACGGGGCCCGGGTCGACGCCCACGATCGTGCCTTTGGCCGTCAGGCCGAGCTCGAAGGTGTCCTCGATCTTGGACAGGAGCGTCTTGGCGTCGACGCTCGGGGTGGCCTTGCCGAGGATCTTGGTCTCGACGAACAGGGTCGTTCCCTGGGGCACGCCCTCGGCGGCCGCGATCTTGTCGTCAAAGGCGGTCGCCAGCTTGTCGTTCAGGGCGACGAGCGCGGCGTCGATGTCCGCCTGTACCACCTGCTTCGCCTCGGTGTGCGCCCCGCCCTTCGTCGGGTTCGAATTGGCGACCGCCGTACGTTTCGAATTCTCGCCATTGGGGACGACGACAATCGTTCCGGCCGAGACATTGCCGGACGGGCCGACAACGACGGCCTCGATGTCGACCTTGGCGGTCGATGGGATGACCACGAACTTTCCGTCCACGACCCCGATCCCGGCCGGCGGCAGGTCAACGGGCGCAAGGGTCCGGAAATCAATCCCGGATCTGGTCCCGACAATCGCCCCCGAAGCGATGTGATTCGACGACCCCGTGTCCAGGCTCGAGAACGTCACCACGCCCCTCGCGGCGACATCGTCGACCTTGACGCCCGTGGCCGGGAAGGTGTCCGAGACCTCGAGGTCATAGCTGAAGCTCCGGGCCGGCACGAGGAGGCGCGTCGGGTCGGGCTGGGTGATCCCGGATTGGGCCGTGACGCTCAGCTGGATCGGGCCGATGTGATCGACGGCCGGGGCCAGGGTCACGCTGGCGCTCGGCAGCAGCTGGTACGCGGCGACGGCCACGACGATCAGGACGGCGACGATCCCGAGGGCGATCGCGACCATCCGACTGTCGAGGCGGAGCGGCTGCCGCCGGCCCACCTGGGGTACGGGCTGACCTCGGCGCGGTGGGCGGATTGCCGGGATGGCGGTCACGATCGGGGTCACCACGGTCGGGCTGTCGTCGACACCGCGATCCATCCCCCGGCTCGGGCTGGAGGGACCGGGCGTGCCCGATCCGCCCCCGCCGACGGCTGCCGCGACGCCGGCGGCCCCGGCGATGCCGCCGGACCCACCTGCGCCGGCTCCACGCATCGCGCGGCCCGCCGCGCCGGGCTCGGGCCGGCCCTCGAAGGCCGCGACCGAGGTGTGCGTGGCCAGGCCGGCCGAGGCGGCCAGGGCGCGAGTCGAGGCATCGCCCGTGACGATCTCGAGCGTCTTCTTGCGGTTGGCCGCCTCCCGCGCCAGGAGGCGGAAGTTGATCCGGGACGTTCCCAGGCGGGAGCCGAGCGGCAGGACGAGCGCGATCCGGTCGTCCTCGAGGGTCCGGAGGCGGGCCGCCGCCGAGGTGATCTCATCGTCGACGTCGAGGTAGACGATCGCGGCCATCGTCAGATCCGCAGCTGGCGGACGACCCGCCGGAGGGCGCCATCGAGGGTCCCGCTCGTCTCGCCGAGCTCGATGGCCTGGAAGGCGAGGCCCATCGGGGTCACGTCCTGCTGGTCCACGAGGAGCTTCGTCTCGTCGTGGATCATCTCGATCTGGTCGGGCGACATCAGCGCGACCTCGGGCGGCCGGGCGAACGGCAGGCCCTTGGAGAAGGCCTTGTTGGCCAGGGCCTCGCGAATCTCGGGCAGGCGCGAGCCGCCGCCGCAGAGATAGATGCGGCCCGGCAGGAGGTCGCCGGCGGCGAGCTCCTCCATGACCAGCTCCACGCCGGCCGCCCAGACCGCGACGTCATCGCCGACGATCGCCTGGACGGCCTCGGTCCGATCGCCGGCAATGCCTCGGGCGTAGTCGACCTTGAGCGCCTCCGCCCGCGGAAAGGGCAGCTCCAGCCGATCCGCGATCGACTTGGTGAAGGCCCGCCCCCCGAGGGCAAACATGCGCGTCCCCTCGATCCCGCCCTGCCGCACCAGGGCGACATCGGTGGTCCCGCCGCCGACGTCGATGAAGAGCGCGCCGCCCTGGCGGACCTGGTCGCTGTTGATGGCGCGAGCGACGGCGTACGGCTCCGCGACCACCTCGAGGAGCTCGAGGTCCAGCTGCTGGGCAACGCTCTGGAGCGCTCCGAGGTGAACCAGCGGGGCAAAGGCATTGAAGATCGCGATCTTGACGTTGCGGCCCTGGAAGCCGATGGGATTCGAGACCGCGTAGCCGTCGATCCAGGCCCCGACCGTCGCCGCGTGGACGAGCCGGACGTCGACGTTGGCGAGGCCCGTCTCCCAGGTGATCGACCGTTCCGCCTCGCGGAGGGCCTCGCGCTGGACGCCCTCCATGAGCTTCTGGAGCTCCGGCTCGGTGATCTGGACGTCGGGCCGCGCCCGCTCCTGGGTATGGGCGGTAGTGAAGCCCTTGACGAGCTCGCCGGCAATGCCGATGACGACCTGGGAGGGCCGGAAGCCGGCCATCTCCTCGGCCTCCTGGAGAGCCACCGAGCAATTGTCGACGACGGCGGCGATATCGGCGACCGTGCCCGACTGCATGTGGGACAGTCCCTGCCGCTTCCGGCCGACGCCACGGACCACTCCCCGGCCGTCCGCGATGTCGAAGACAAGGGCCTTCGCGAACTCGGTCCCGATGTCGAGCGCCGTGCAGGCGTTGAGGGCCGTCTCCTCGCCCTCGCGTTGCCAGATTCGCCGCAGGAAGGTCATCGCTGTCAGCCGTTCCAGCTCGGGACGACCATCCCGCCCGACACAAGGCGGTAGCCCAGGAGGCCGAGGAACGCCGTCGACGCGACGAGCACGAGGAGCCCCCCGCCGATCGACAGCGGGTGGCCCTGGGCGCCGACAGCGAAGCCGAAGCCGACGGCTATGAAGCCGAGTCCGGAGCCGATCGCGAGGAGCGGCAGCGGCTGGTCCAGGCCACTGGACAGGGCGAGGATCCCCGCCAGCACGTACCAGGCCCCGACGACCACCCCCGCCGCGAGGGTGCGCCCGAGCAGCTGCTCATACGTCCGGAGCCGGGCAACGAGGGCGAGCTGGAAGCCCGCTGCAGCGAGCATTCCGATGATGCCGACGCCGGCCACGATCCCGGCGGCGATCCCGAAGTCCTTGCCCTCGATCGCGCCGATGAGGATCGCGACGGGGACCGTCGAGCCCATCAGGAAGATCGCCGCGACGTCGTTCCGCGTCCCCCAGGGTTCGCCACGCTGGAAGAAGAGGGCAAGGGTCACGGCCCCGATCAGGGTCGCCACCGCGGCGATGAGCGCCGACCAGCCCACGGCCTGCTCAAAGGTGATCATTCGCTCCGGCCGGCCGCCTCGCGGACCCCTGCCCCAAGGGCCTCGAGAGCGGCGGCCAAGCCGTCACGACGGGTCCCCCGGCCCTGGGCCATCTCGGGCCGTCCCCCACCCTTGCCCTCGAGGTGGCTCATCGCCGCCCGCACGAGTTCACCGGCCGCGATCCCCCGGGCCACGAGGTCCTCGCTGACGGTCACGAACAGCTGTGGCTCGTCGGCCTCGAGACCGAGAGCGATGACCCCGCTGCCGAGCGTCGCATGGATGTCCTTGGCAATGCGCTTGAGGGCGTCCATCGATTCCCATGGCGCGGCGGCGGCCACGACGAGGACGCCGGGTGCGACCTCCCTGGCCGCGGCGATGAGATCGGCAGGGCGAGGCAGGCGGCTCGCGCCGCCCTCGCCTGTCTTAAGCCGGCGACGCGCGTCCCTGAGCTCTTCCTGGAGCGCAGCGATCCGGCCGGAGACGGCCTCTGCGGTTTGGGCGCCGATGGCGGCCTGGGCGGCTTCGAGCGCCTCGGATCGATCGCGCAGGTAGGCGTCGGCACCGGCACCGGTGAGGGCCTCGATCCGGCGCATCCCGGAGCCGATGCTCCGATCGGAGGTGATCACGAAGCTGCCAACCTGGCCGGAGGCCCGGCAGTGGGTGCCGCCACACAGCTCGAAGCTGTAGTCCTGGACGCGGATGGTGCGGACCGTCTCGCCGTACTTCTCGTCGAAGAACGCGTCGGCGCCGGCATCGATGGCCTCCTGCATGCCCATGAACGCGATCGAGACGGCCCGGTCCTCGCGGACGATGCGGCGGACCTCGTCCTCGATCTGGCGACGCTCTTCATCGGTCAGGGCCCGATCGGCCGGGTAGTCGAAGCGCAGATACTCCGGCGTCACCAGCGAGCCCGCCTGGCGGGCCCGATCGCCGACGACATTCCGCAGCGCCCGATGCAGAAGGTGCGTCCCGGTGTGATTGCGCATGGTGCCGGCACGTCGCTCGGCATCGACCTCCGCGCTGACGGTCTCGCCGACCGCGAGCCGGCCACGGAGCGTGCCCCGATGCACAAATAGGCCGCCGACAGGCTTGTGGGTGTCCTGGACCTCGAAGGCCACCGACCCGTCGGCGGCTCGAAGGACCCCCCGGTCGCCCACCTGCCCGCCGCCTTCAGCAAAGAACGGCGTCCGATCGAGGATCACCGCGGCCGAGGCGCCGGCCTCGGTGCGCAATTCCTCGTCACCCTTGGCCTCGAGGGTTTCGTACTCGATGTCGTCGCGGAGGATGGCCACCACCCGGGCGTCAGAGACGGTCGTCGTCTCGTAGCCGAGGAACGTGGTGTCGCCCGAACGGCCCTGGATCGACTGGTAGAGCGAGGTCAGCTCGGCGTGGCGGGCGAGCTCGGCCTTCGTGCCCGACCGGGAGCGGTCGCGCTGCTCGGCCAGGGCCGTCTCGAAGCCGGCCCGATCGACCCCGACGCCATATTCGGCGGCCAGCTCGATCGTGAGGTCGATCGGGAAGCCGAAGGTGTCGTAGAGCTTGAAGGCGACGTCGCCGGGGACCTGCGGCGCGTCGGCGGGGAGTTTCTCGGCCTTGAGCCCCACCTGCCGTTCGTTTGACGTCAGCGGGATCAACGCCTCCTCAAGGAGTCCTGTGCCGGCCTCCAGGGTCCGGCTGAAGGCCGCTTCCTCGCGGGCGATCGCGCCGAGGATTGAGACCTCGTTGTCGCGAAGGATCGGGTAGAAGTCGCCCATCGTGGCGATTACGACCTTCGCCGTCTCGGCCAGGAATGGCTCCCGCCGACCGAGGATGCGGCCGTGGCGGACCGCGCGACGGAGGATCCGACGGGTGACGTAGCCGCGACCCTCGTTCGAGGGCAGCACGCCGTCCGCGAGCAGGAACGTCACCGCCCGTGAGTGGTCGGCGATGACCTGGTAGCTGAAGCGCTCCGTCTCGAACGCATCGGGATCGTGACCGAGGAGCTCTCGCAGGCGGTCGTGGATCGGGGTGAAGAGATCGGTGTCGTAGTTGGACCCGACCTGCTGGACGACGCTCGCGATCCGCTCGAGGCCCATGCCCGTGTCGATCCCCGGCGCGGGCAGCGCCGACAGCGACCGATCCGCGTGGAGCTCGAACTCCATGAAGACGAGGTTCCAGACTTCGAGCCAGCGCGGGCAGAACTCCGAATGATCCGGGACGCAGAAGTCGCCTTCGCTCAACTCCGCGCCGCGGTCGAAGTGGATCTCCGAGCACGGCCCGCTCGGCCCGATGTCGGCCATTCGCCACCAGTTCTTCTCGTCGCCGTTGGGGAAGTCGCCCCACCGGACGAGCCGCTCCGGCGGCAGGCCAATCTCGTCCTCCCAGACGGCGTGGGCGACGTCGTCGGTCGTGTAGACGGTCGCGGCGAGGCGCTCGCCCGGGATCCCGAGGTCCTTGGTCATGAAGTCCCAGGCCCAGTGGATCGCCTCGCGCTTGAAGTAGTCGCCGAAGCTCCAGTTGCCGAGCATCTCGAAGAGGGTGTGGTGGCTCGGCGATCGGCCGACTTCCTCGAAGTCGTTGTGCTTGCCAGCCACGCGCAGGCAGCGCTGGAAGTTGACGGCCCGCGTGTAGCTCCGCTTCTCGGCGCCGGTCAGGGCGTCCTTGAAGGGGACCATCCCGGAGTTGACGAAGAGGAGAGTGTTATCGCCCGCTGGAACGAGGCTCCCACTCGGCACGACCGTATGACCTCGCTCCGCGAAGAACTCGACGAAGCGGCGGCGGATCTCGGCGGCGGGAAGCGGCGCGATCCGCGAATCGCGCTCGAAGACGGGGGTCGGCATCGGCGGCAATGGTACCGGAGCGTAGAGTCGCGACCTCCCCGCCTGTGCCGGACGGAATCGGGTTGAGTCCGCTAGGCGGTGGCGTCGGCCGTGCGTGGCTCGGGACGAGGTTCGCGCTCGGTTTCCCCGGCCCGACCCCGGATCCGGCGCCGCTCCCAGATCGCCGAGCCGGCGATGGCGGCTCCGATGAGGGCGCCGAGGGACAAGCCGCGCAGGAAGATCGCCTGGGTGTGAGCGGCCTCATCGGGCCGCTCCCGCGGCCATGGCAGGAGGTCGAGACGGGATCGTCGGCTCATGGCGTCGTTGCCTCCCCTGGATCCTGGGGCTCGGGCGCCAGGACCGCCACCAGCGCGACCGCACCGATGCCGACCCAGGCGAGGATCGATGCCCCGATGAGATGGAAATCGCCGATACGGAAGGGATCGAGGCCGGTTCGGGTGGCCAGGGCATCACCGGCCCAGGCCCCGAGGAACGCGGCGCCGATCAACCACGGCAGCCGGCGGCCCGCCGAGCCGCGAATGAGGACATAGAGCGAAACGTGGACGAACCCGAGGAGGAGGGCCAGGACGACCGCGGGGCCGAGCGTCACCGGACCGGGATCTCGTCCGTTCGGGCCGTGGCGCGATGCCCCCTGCTGCGGGTACGTTCAGGCTTGGCGCGGGCGCCGCTCGGAGCAGCGGCCGCAAGGGCCGCCACCGGGGTGGCCGTCCGCGCGATCCGGCCGCCGCCGAGGCACGTCTCACCTGCATACAGGACGGCGGCCTGGCCCGCCGCGATGGCCCAGACCGGGAGGTCCGTTTCGATTGTCCAGCGACCGCGCTCGGCGCCGGTTCGTGCCCGCGCGGGCGTCACCGTGGCGGCGATCGGCTGGCCCCGATGGCGGATCCGGACCTCGGCTCGAAAGGCCTCGGACAGAGCGTCCGCGGAGATGAACCGGGCATCCTCGATCTCGAACGTGCGCGTCTCGAGGTCCTCCCGCCGGCCGAGGGTGATCGTGTTCGAGATCGGGTCGACCCGCGAGACGTAGCGCGGGCTGCCGAGGGCGATGCCAAGGCCCTGGCGCTGGCCGGGTGTGTAGCCCGCCGCGCCGGTGTGCTCCCCTACCCGCGTCCCATCGGCGTCGAGGACCGGCCCCGCGCTCGGCAGCCAGCCCGCACGGGACCGGAGCGCGTCGCGAACGTCGCCGTTCGGGATGAAGCAGATGCCCTGGCTCTCGGGCTTGTCGGCAGTCGCCAGCCCCAGCTTCCGGGCGACGGCCCGAACCTCGGGCTTCGTCAGCTCGCCGAGGGGGAAGCGGGCGTCCTGGAGCTGGTCCTGGCGGAGGCCGTACAGGAAGTAGGTCTGATCCTTGTCCTCATCGCGCGCGCGCAGGAGACGTGCCTGGCCCTTGGCATCGACGACCCGCCGGGCGTAGTGGCCCGTCGCCACCGCCTCGCAGTCGTACAGGTGCCGGGCCCGGCCCAGGAGCGCCCCGAATTTGACCGTGGTGTTGCAGTCGACGCACGGGCTCGGTGTCGTCCCGTCGAGATAGGCGCCGAGGAAGGGCGACAGGACGCCCGCGTCGAACTCGCGCTCGAGGTTCATGACGTAGAACGGGATGTCGAGCTGGCCCGCGACCCGCCGGGCGTCCTCGGCGGCGTCCAGGGAGCAGCAGCTCTTCTTGAACTCCGAGATGGTGTCCGCGACATCGTGGAGCCGCATCCAGACCCCGACGACGTCGTGGCCCTGCTCCACGAGGAGCGCCGCAGCGACCGAGGAATCAACGCCGCCCGACATCGCGACGAGGATTCGGCTCAAGCGCCGGCCCTCGACCCGAGGGGCGACGGATCATCGCGCGGGGCCCCGTCGCGCGGCGCCAGCCCGATCCGGCCGGCCGCGGACGCCGCCTGCGCGGAGTTGATCTTCTGGGCGCCGTTTCGGGCCGCTCCGACCACGAGGGGCACGATCTCGACGGCGTTGCCGATCTCGGTCTCGGTCGTCGAGCGACCCATGGACAGGCGCAACGAGCCACGCGCCTCTTCCTCGGGGTAACCCATGGCCCGGAGGACGTGCGAGGGCTCGGCCGAGCCCGTTGTGCAGGCCGAGCCGACCGAAGCGGCCACGCCCTCCAGGTCCAGCTTCATGACCACGGACGCCCCGTCGACATCGCGGATCACGATCGAGACGAGGCCCGGGATGCGCTCCGAGGGGTGGCCGGTCTGCTCGACCCCACCGATCGCGGTGAGTGCCCGGACCAGGCGCTCGCGAGCGCGGCGGAGGCGCTTGCCGACGGCATCACGCTCGGCCACGGCGAGCTGGAGGGCGACGCCCATGCCGACCGCCGCAGCGACGTCCTCCGTGCCGGCCCGCCGGAACCGCTCCTGGCTGCCGCCCTGCTGCTGGCTGAGGATGTGGGTCCCGGCTCGCAGGTAGAGCGCGCCGGCACCCTTGGGGCCTTCGAACTTGTGGGCCGCGATGGCCAGGATGTCGATGTCGAGGGCGGCGACGTCGACCGGCAGATAGGGCACCGAGGCGATGGCGTCGACCGCGACGAGGCAGCCCTTGGGCCCGTCGCGCCGGACGCGGCGCACGAGCTCGGCCAGGGGCTGGATCGTCCCGACCTCGTTGTTGGCGTGGCCGATGGCGACGAGGATCGTGTGATCGGTCAGGGCCGCGCTCAGGACGTCGGGGTCGAGACGCCCGTAGCGGTCGACCGCCAGCTCGGCGATCTCGAAGCCGAACTTCTCGAGCTGCTGCAGCGGGTGGAGCACGGCGTGATGCTCGACGGCCGTCGTCAGGATGCGGTGGCCGCGGACCTTGCCGGCCCACGCGGCGCCCTTCAGGGCCAGGTTGAGCGCTTCGGTCCCGCCGCTGGTGAGGACGATCTCGCGCGGACCGGCGCCCAGCGCGGTGCCGATCCGCTCGTGGGCCTCGTCGAGGGCCGTTCGGGCGCGCCGTCCCCAGCCGTGTGGCGAGCTGGGGTTCCCGAACTCGCCGCCGAGAAACGGGAGCATGGCCTCGAGGGCCTCGGGCCGGAGCGGGGTGGTGGCGGCATGGTCGAGGTAGATGGGCATCCCGGCAATTGTAGGCCCCGCGTGACGCGATCCCGGATGAAACCGGACGCACGTCGCGTTGGCGGCCCATCCTCGAGCCCCGCTTCGACCGATACTTGGGCCATGGCCTCCATCTCGATCCAACCCCGCGGCCCCTTCGACTTCGCCGCAGCTCGCGAGTTCGCGGGTGGATTCCCGGCAGGCCTCGGGGCTCGGGCGGCCGGCGACGGCTCGATCCTCATGGCGTTTCCGGTCGAGAGCGGCACGGGCTCGGCCGTGATCCAGCTCACGGAGGCGCCCGACGGCTCCCTGGGCGGCCCAGTATTCGGCGACGGCGATCTCGCGGCGATCGAACGGCAGGCCGCCCGCTCCCTCTCCCTCGACCACGACGGCAGCGGCTGGCCCGAGATCGGTCGGCGAGACGAGGTCATCGCCCGCCTCCAGGCGCGCCATGGGCTGCTCCGGCCGGTCTGCTTCTACTCGGCCTGGGAGGCCGCGACGTCGTTCGTCATCGGCCAGCGGATCTCCATGGCCCAGACCCGCCGGGTGAAGGAGCGGCTGGCGGATCTCGTCGGGGATCCGGTCGAGGTCGAGGTCGACGGAGAGCAGCAGACGATCCGGCCCTTCCCACGCCCCGCCCGGCTCCTCGAGCTCAAGGATGTCCCAGGCCTGGCCGCGGTCAAGGTCGAGCGGCTGCACGGCCTCGCCCGCGCCGCGCTCGATGGCCGCCTCGACACGCAGATGCTCCGCGAGCTGCCCGAGGAAGTCGCGCTGGCCCGGCTCCGGGAGCTGCCCGGCATCGGGCCGTGGACGGCGAGCGGCGTCCTGACCCGGGGTTGCGGGGTGGCCGACGCACTGCCCCTGGCCGACGTGATCAGCCGGGAAGCGGTCCGCCACTTCTACGGCCTCGGCTCGGCACCCGATGACGATGCCTGGGCTGCGATAGCCGAGGCCTGGCGCCCATACCGGATGTGGGCCACCGTGCTCCTCCACGTGGCCTGGCGACGAGAGCAGCCGAACCCGCCGAGCTACCGCCAGGGCTGAGGCCGGGGCCCGAGCCGACGCGGGACGACGCCGGCATCCGGGTCACATCGCCGGCAGCTCCGCCTCAAGCGACGGAGCAGGGGCGACACGGCGCGTCCGGAACCATGGATTGGCCTCGAGGCGGACGGCGAAGCGCGCGGCATAGCTCGTCAGGACGACGGCCGCCGCCATGGCCACCAGGACCGGGCCGAGGCCCAGCGCCCGGAACCCGACGAGGCCGACGCCCCAGCCGACGATGATCCAGTGGCTGAAGTACATGGCGATGACCCGGTCGCTCCAGCCATAGACGATGCCCAGACGACGGTCGATCCGGGGCCGGCGGGTGACGAGATCGCAGAGGGCCAACCAGACGAGGATCACCCCGAAGATCGCCACCGCAAAGGACAGCGGCTGGCGCCAGTAGGTGTAGACGTCGAAGCCCGGCCGCTGGAGGTAGATGAGGCCGAGGCCGATCACGATGAGCCCGGCCCCAATCGACGCGCCGCGGTGGAAGACGGCCGTCCGATCGGCCGCCCGGGTGATGATCCGGCCGAAGACCGCGCCGGCCAGCGGATAGGCCAGCCACGGGACGACCGCGTAGTAGACGTTCGGCGCCGAGCCGACGAACGGCGTCAGCGGCGCATCGAGGATGGGGCTGCCCACGGCCACGGTTCGGACGATCGGCGCGATCAGGACGAGGAGCCCCGCGAGGGCCAGCCAGATCCAGCCCGGCTCCGCCTTCGTCCGGAGGGCCGCGATCGCAACCAGCGAGAAGCCGACCATGTGGTGGAGATCGACGGTCGTCCCGAGCCACCACAGGGTGTAGGGGGCGACCTGGTCGGCGGTGATGACCCCGCTGGCGAGCCCCAGGGCCGCCGGGATGACGCCCCGGAGGAAGTTCAGGGCGTAGCCCAGAAAGACGAGCCAAAGCCCCCGGGCGGCGAGGGATCGGAAGCTGGTGCGCTCGGTCGCCCCGAGCGACGCGCCCATGAGGAACACGAAGACGGGCGCCGCGGTTGGTCCGGCGGCGAAGCTGATGGCCTCGCCGATGGGCGTCGTCCAGGTCGAGGGCCGGCCCCAATGCCACAGGATGTGGACGAGGATCATGAAGAAGACGGCCAGCCCGGCGGCGAGGTCGAAGGCCCGGACTCGCTCGTTGCGGGCCAGGCCGGTCACGGCGTTGGGCGCGACGGACGGGGTCGACTCCATCGGCCCAACTCTAGCGGGGCCGGGAACCCTGGCGGATCCCTGGCCAAGCGGTGCGATGCGGCACCGAACCGGCGAAGGTGGGGCCAATTTTTCGTGGAATCGCCGGAGCGGGATGCTAGGCTCCCGCGGTGCACCGGGACGTTTCGGGGGCGTTCGTCGTGGCCTGGCTTCGCTCGCTGCGATCGATCGCGATCGCGGCGCTACTTTTTGCGCTGGTCGGTGCGGCCTGCGGCGGTGGCAACGGGCCGGCGCCCACCTTCGGGCTGGCCATCCGGAATGCCGGCGATCGCGCGGTCCGCCTCAACGTCGTCGTCGCCACGGGCCAGCGGCCAGCGTCGAGCCTCCTGATTCCGGCTGGGAGTGGCCTCCTGCTTGTCCCCGACGCGCCGATGACGGTCGTGAGCGGCAAGCCGGTCGACGTCGTCGTCGAGATCTACACGGACACCTGCTCGCCGGTCCGAGACGTGACGATCGGCCAGGGCCGGACCCTCCTGATTGTCGGCCAGGCCTTCGCGGTCTCGACCTCGGTCGACCTGGGGGATACGACCGGGGCGATCGCGCCGGCGACGGCCTCGACCTGCTGACCGCGAGGGCCTCGCGGGTTGCCCGTCTACTCCTATGCCTGACTACGGTCGAACTCGCGACCGCGTTCGCGCTCCCGCTCATGCTTGGCCAGGAGGCGCTTTCGCAACCGGATCGACAGCGGCGTCACCTCGACCAGCTCGTCGACGGCGATGAACTCGAGGGCCGACTCGAGGGTCATTGGTCGGGGCGGCGTGAGCCGCAGGGCCTCGTCGTGGGCGTGGGTCCGGATGTTGGTGAGCTTCTTCTCCTTGGTCGGGTTGACGTCGAGATCGCCTGACCTGGCGTTCTCTCCGACCACCATGCCCTCGTAGACCTCGACCCCGGCGCCGATGAAGAGCTCGGAGCGCTCCTGGAGGTTGAAGAGCCCGTATGCATTCGACATCCCGGCCCGGTCGCTGACGAGGACGCCGGCGGTCCGATGGGTCACCTCGCCGGCCCACGGCCCGTAGCCCTCCCCGATCTGGTGCAGCAGGGCGGTCCCGCGAGTGTCCGTCAGGAGCTGGCCGCGATAGCCGATCAGGCCGCGGACCGGCAGGACATATTCCATGCGGACGCGGCCGTCGGCGTCGGTGGTCATCTGCTCCAGGCGGCCCTTCCGGCCGGCCAGGGCCGTCTGGATCTCGCCGATATAGTCCGGCGGGATGTCGATCGTGACCCGCTCATAAGGCTCCTGGAGCCCGTCCCGCGTCTCGCGCAGGATCACCTCCGGCCGCGACGCGGTCACCTCGTAGCCCTCGCGGCGCATCTGCTCGATCAGGACTGCGAGCTGGAGCTCGCCCCGGCCACGTACCTCGAACGTGTCGCCCGATTCGGTCAGGTAGACCTCGATCGAGACGTTGCCCAGGACCTCCCGATCGAGGCGGGCCTTGATCTGCCGCGAGGTGACGTACTTGCCCTCGCGCCCGGCGAGGGGCGAGGTGTTGACCCCGAAGGTCATCCGCAGCGTCGGGGCGTCGACATCGAGGCGGGCCAGCGGCCGGGGGTCGGCGGGATCGGTGAGGGTGTCGCCGATCGTGACGTCCGGCAGCCCAGCCACCGAGACGATCTCGCCGGGCCCGGCCTCGGGGATGTCGACCCGCTCGATGCCATGCGCGGTCTGGAGGCTGGTCACCGTGCCGGCGATCGTCACGGTCCGGCCGGGCTCGACGGCTCCCGACGTGTCGTCGGCCGCGTCGCGCAGCACCACGATCCGCTGGCCGACCTTGATGGTGCCATTGCGGATGCGCCCGACCGCCATCCGGCCGACGTACTCGTTGGCGCTGAGGTTCGTGACCAGGAGCTGGAGCGGATGGCCGGGCACGTGGCGCGGCGGCGGCGTGACCCTGACGAGGAGATCGAGGAGCGGCCGCAGGTCTGTGCCGGGAGCGGCAAGATCCATGGTCGCGGTGCCGAGCTTGGCATTCGTGTAGACGACCGGGAAGTCGATCTGGTCGTCGTCGGCCCCGAGATCGATGAAGAGCTCGTAAACGGCATCGAGGACCTCGGCCGGTCGGGCGTCGTGGCGGTCGATCTTGTTGAGGGCCACGACCACGGGCAGCTTGCGGGCCATCGCCTTCTGGAGGACGTAGCGCGTCTGCGGCAGCGGCCCCTCGGCCGCGTCGACGAGGAGCAGGACGCTGTCGACCATCAGCAGCGATCGCTCGACCTCGCCCCCGAAGTCGGCGTGCCCGGGCGTGTCGACGATGTTGAGGCGGACGCCGTCGTGATCGACGGTCGTCTGCTTGGCCAGGATCGTGATGCCCTTCTCGCGCTCGAGGTCCATCGAGTCCATGACCCGGTCCACGACGGTCTCGTTGGCCCGGAACGTCCCCGTCTGGCGGAGCATCGCGTCAACGAGCGTCGTCTTGCCGTGGTCGACGTGGGCCACGATCGCCACGTCCCGGAGGTCGTCTCGAACCACCGAGCCCGCGGCCGGGGCGTCGTCGATCACGGCGACGGCGCCGGGCAGGGTGGAGCGGATGGGATCGGCCATGGGCCGCGGATTGTCGCACACGCCGCGTGGAGTGCCGTTTGGGAGCGCCGAGCCGGATGGCCACCCGCAGCGCCCACTGCTACGATTCCCGACCACATGACCGTTGGCGCCGTGATCCTGGCCGCGTCCGTCGAGTCGGCTCTCGCCGATGCCGACGGCGTGCCTCGGGTCAGACGGATCGCCGACGCCGCCTGGGCCGGCGGCGCCATGCCGGTCGTCGTCGTCGCGCCCGATCCCGATGGCAGGGTCGCTGCCGCGCTGGCCGGTGCCGAGGTCACCCTGGCCACGCCGGTCGACCCGGAACGCGGCCCGGTGGGCCAGATCGCTCGCGGCATCGATGTCGCGGCGGGCCTGGTATCGGGCACGACCGGAGCCCTCATCTGGCCGGCCAGGCTGTGCTGGGTCGGGCCGGAAACGGTGACCTCGCTCGTTGAGGCGCACGGCCCCTATGGGGAATCGCTCCTGCAGCCCGAATACGAGGGCGCCGCCGGCTGGCCGGTCCTGCTGCCGCTCGATGCGCTCGCCGTCTTTCGCGCGCAGTCGGCAACGGCAATGCCGGACGAGCTCGTCGCCGGCGTCGTCGCGACCGGGCTCTCGACCCACGCCATCGAGCTTGGCGATCCTGGAACCGTGATCGACGGCGAAACGCGCCGCGAGGACCTTCCCCCGTACCTCGGACCGGCCGACCCGTCGGGCGGGCAGGACTGGGGCTCGCCCGTCGCCGCGATGCCCGAGGACGCCCCGCTGGCCGGGCCTGCGCTCGCCCTGGACCGGGACTGACCTAGGTCGCCGCTCTCCGCGCGCGGTCGCGCGGCCGGCCAACCGGGATCGTCGCGAGGGCGATCCCGCCGACGATCAGGAGGACGCCGGCCAGCTGGAACGGCGAGGGCACCTCCCTCAGGAGGAGCCGGGCAAGGATGACGGTCGCGACGGGCTGGGCCAGGAGGATGATCGAGACGACGGCGGCGGGCAGCCGCGGCAGCGACATCGAGATCAGGAGGTAGCCGAGTGACTGCGAGGTCAGGCCGAGCAGGGCCAGCCAGCCGTGGCTCGGCCATTGGGGGACGACGTCAAGGTCGCCGACGACGGCGCCGGCCAGGAGCGCCACGACCATCGTCGAGGCGGTCGAGATGGCCACCGGGCCGGCCGGCCGACGGATGTCGTTCGAGCCCCGCCGGATCACCAGCAGGTAGCCGGCGTAGCACAGGGCGGTGACCGAGCCGAGCGCGACGCCGAGCGGCGGGTTGACCCCGTAGGCGCCCTTGCCGATGACGCCCGAGATGAGGACGGCCCCGACGAGGACCACCGGCGTGGCCAGGATGGCGGCCCGCGGCGGCCGCTCGCCGAGGACGGCCCAGGCCACGAACCCGACGACGATGACCTGCATGTTGCCGAGGACGGTGGCGAGGCCGGCACCGACCTGGTCGACGGCGTGATGCCAGGTCAGGAGGTCCCCGGCGAAGAACACCCCGGCCACGATCGCGAGGCGGATCACGCGGGACGGCAGGGGCCCGTAGCGTCGCCGCTCCAGCCAGGCCACGAGGACGAGGACCGGCAGGCCGTACAGGCAGCGGAAGACCGTGACCGTCGAGGGCGACACCTCGGCAAAGCGGTAGAAGATCCCGGAGAAGGCGATGCACATGGCGCCGAAGAGGGCAGCCAGGCGGGGCCGCTCGGCAATTCCGTCGTAGGCGCGCTGGACGGAGGCGACGAAGCTCAGCGGCCCGCCCCTGCTGAGCCCAGCGATGAGGCTGGCACCGGCGAAATCGGCCTCGCCCAGCGCTCCCTGGTCCGCGTCCGGATGAAGCCTTCAGCTTCGTAGAGGTGGAGGGCGCGCTCGTTCCGGGCGTTGACCGACAGGTCGATCTCGCTGACGCCGAGCGACTGGAGGCGGGCCAGACCCCAGCGCAGGAGCTGCCGACCCAGGCCCTGGCCCTGGCGATCCGGACGGACGCCGATCGTCCAGATCTCGCCCTTGGCGCTGATGGTGCCGTCGGTCCGGTTGGGGGCCGTGGCGCAGAAGCCGACCAGCTCGCCGGACGCCCGGTCCTCGAGGAGCAGGAGATCGGCATCGTCATTGGCGGGGTCGTCGAGACCGGCCCTGATGAACGCCGGATCGAGCTGGAGGGGCGTCGCGTGGTCGGCGAAGGCCGCGTTGAAGAGGCCGATCCAGCCGTCGACGTCGCGGGTCCGGTCGAAGGCCCGGCCCTCGAGGTCGTCCGGCCAGGTGGCGACCCCCACGGCAGTGCCCTCGGGCAGGATCAGGTCCCAGAGCGTGGAGTGGAACTTGAAGCCTGTCGCTTTCAAGAACGCCTTTCCGATCTTGTCCTCGGGAATTCGACCCATGAGGACGTTCGGCCGGCCGCGCTGTCGTTCCATCGTCTCGGCGAGATCCACGAGCCGGCGCCCGACGCCCTTGCGACGCCACGGCGGGGCGACGAGGGTGAACTTGAACTCGGACGAAACGAGGCCCATCAACCGGCCTTCGGCGAAAGCGCCGCCGAAGATGGAAGGGTCGAGCTCGAAGGCCTTGGCGATGAACATCCCCTCGGCGTCGGACGAGCCGCGGAACTCGCCGTGCCGCTGGCTTGCCGCAACGGCTCCAGCGAGGCCGTCGGCATCTTCCGCGACCAATCGCCGGACCTCGACCTCGGTCATCCGGGCGGGGCGACGATCGGCACGACCGTCCCGAACTTCGTGTAGGTGTACGTGGCCGTGCCGGAGAAGGGGGCGACGCCCGCGACTGCCCCGCCCTTGATCATGCAAGTGAACGTGGCTCGTAGAGGCGTACCGTCGTCGGCCACGACGAGCGCGAGCTTGACCGAGTCGGGGTGGAGCGCGAACTTGGCCAGGTCGAGCATCCGCCCGACACTCGGGCCGTAGGTCGCCGTCGTAACGAGGCGATGGACCGTCACCTGGCCCTCCTGCACTGCCGCCTCGTAGTCGAGGTCGGTCTCGCCTTCGAGGCCGCCGAACGGGACCTGCCGGAGGATCGGGTCGTTCGTCACGAGGAAGTGCCAGGGCTTGTTCACCTGGCGGACATAGACGACCCCGTCGAGCCGGACAAGGTCGGCCATCCCGGAGCCGCCGATCGTGTTGACCGTGCCGCTGAAGTCGTCGCCGACGATGTCGAGGCTCAGCTCGAATCGCTCGTCGATGCCACCACCGTGCGATTCTCCGGTCGCCTCGAGGTGGTAGGCGAGCCTGGGGTCGCGAGCGATGGCCCAGAACGCGGTCCGGATCCGGGCCGCGTCCGAGATCCTCGGTGTGATCCCCGGATTCCGGATGACCGTTCCTTGAGCCGATGCCGGGGTCCTGCCCGCCCCAAGGGCAATCGCGAGAGCCGTGCCACCGATCATGACGGCGATGAACCCGACCAGGAGGACGATCAGGCGGCCACGGTTGGGTCCCCTCGGCGGTGACGGCGGCGGCGTGACAGGCGTCTCGAATTCCGTCCCACGGTAGCGATCCATGATCGAGCCATAGGGCTTCTGGTCGGACATGACGTCGCCGGTCAGGCTGGAGGCTTGGCCGGCGACCCGACGAAGCGCAGCCCGAGATCGGCGTACTGGGCTGGATCGGGCGCCGACGGAGCCTCGAGCATCGGGTCACTGCCCGATTGCGTCTTCGGGAAAGCCATGACCTCGCGAATGTTCGTCTGGAAGGCCAGCAGGGCGGACCAGCGATCGATGCCGAGGGCGATGCCGCCGTGGGGCGGCGCGCCGAACTCGAACGCGTCGAGGATCGCCCCGAACATGTTCCGCATCCGCTCGAGGCTGTAGCCCTGGAGGGCGAAGCTGCGCTCGAGGAGGTCGCGTCGCCAGATGCGGACCGAGCCGCCGCCGAGTTCCCAGCCGTTGAGGACGATGTCGTACTGCATCGCGCGGGCGCGGCCGGCCGGATCATCGCGCGCCGGCTTCGCGGGGTCGCCCGACGTCGTCACGAGGAGCGCCTCATCCTCTGGCACGACACCCGAGAAGGGGTTGTGGGTCGCGTCCCAGCGACCGCCCTCGACGTCCCACTGGTACATCGGGAAGCGGTAGACCCAGCCGTAGGCCAGGATGTTCGGGTCGGCCAGGCCGAGGCGGATGCCGAACTCGGCCCGGAGCCGCCCCAGGACGTCGTTGGTGACGGCCGGCGCGTCGGCGACGATGAGGACGAGATCGCCTGGATTCGCGCCCGCCCGGGCGCACAGGCGCGCCGCAAGGTCCTCGCCCAGGAACTTGACGATCGGACCCTTCGCGGTGCCCGCGGCTCCGGGCCCCAGGTGGGCCAGGCCCCGGGCTCCGAATCGCTTCGCGGTCTCGGTCAGCTCGTCGATGCGCGAGCGGGGCGCGTCCCCGAGCCCTGGGACGACGATCGCCTTGATCCGGCCGCCGGCCGCCAGCGCCTCGTCGAAGACCCGGAAGCCCGAGGTCGGGGCGCCATCGGGACCCACCAGGTCGGGGGCGAGATCGACGAGCTCCATCCCGAACCTGAGGTCGGGCTTATCGCTGCCGAACCGTTCCATGGCCTCGTCGTAGGTGAAGCGCGGAAAGGGCGTCGCCTGGAGGGGCCGCTCGGGTGTGACCTGGCGGCTCACGGCGATCGCCATCGCCTCGACGAAGTCCATGACCGTGGCCTCGTCGACGAAGCTCATCTCGAGGTCCAGCTGGGTGAACTCCGGCTGGCGATCCCCGCGCAGGTCCTCGTCCCGGAAGCAGCGGGCGATCTGGAAGTAGCGATCGACGCCGGCGACCATCAGGAGCTGCTTCAACTGCTGGGGGCTCTGGGGCAGGGCGTAGACGCTGCCCGGCTGGAGGCGCGACGGGACGATGAAATCGCGAGCGCCCTCGGGCGTCGACTTGAT
>JBEPVB010000028.1:0-24514 GCA_041691215.1 Chloroflexota bacterium | reverse complement strand
TCCTCGGGACCGATCTCGACATCGACGAGGCCTACGCCTGGGGCTGGGAGGAGCTCGCCCGGCTGGAGGCGCAGAAGGACATCGAGTGCGAGCGGATCCTGCCCGGCGGCGGGTTCGAGGCCGTTCGCCAGCTCCTCATCACCGACGCCAACCGGTCGATCCAGGGCGTCGATGCCTACCGCGAGTGGCTCCAGTACCTGACCGACGAGGCGATCGCCGGCCTGAACGGCCGGGAATTCGACATCCCCGCGTCCATCGCCCGCTGCGAGGTCCGGATCCCGCCCGAAGGGAGTGCTGCGGCGGCCTACTACACGCCGCCGTCCGAGGATCTCCAGCGGCCCGGCAGGACGTGGTTCCCGACCGTCGGCCGGACGCGCTTCCCGACGTGGGACGACGTCAGCACCGTCTACCACGAGGCGGTCCCCGGCCACCACCTTCAGGGCGCCACGATCCGCCTCGTGCCCCTGACCAGGGCCCACAAGCTCGGCTTCAATTCAGCTCACGGGGAGGGCTGGGCCCTCTACTCCGAGCGGCTGATGGACGAGCTCGGCTGGTTCCGGACCCCCGAGACCCGCCTCGGATTCCTCTGCGCCCACGCCTTCCGGGCCGCCCGGATCGTGGTCGACATCGGGCTCCACACCGGCCGGCACATCCCTGAGGGCTGGCCCAACTCGGGCGAGCAATGGACCTACGACGGGGCCATCGATTTCATCGTCCGAGCCGGCGGCATGGACCGCGACAAAGCGGAGAGCGAGGTCCTTCGCTATCTGTCCTGGCCGAGCCAGGCGACGGCCTACAAGCTCGGCGAGCGGACCTGGCTGGCTGGCCGGGAGCAGGCCCGCGCCGCCGCAGCCGGCGACGGCCGCGAGTTCGACCTGAAGGGCTGGCACGCGCGGTCGCTCGCCCTCGGCCCGCTGGGCCTGAGGCGACTCGGAGAGGAGCTGGGCAAGGCATGAATCGGGACGACCACATCGAGCGCTACCGGACCGGTACGGCCGATCTCGAGGACGCCGTCCGCGGGATCACCGAGGAGGAGCTCGATCGGCCCCAGGCCGACGGCGAGTGGACCGCCCGCCAGGTCGTCCACCACCTCGCCGACGGCGAGGCGATGTCCTACACGCGCCTCCGACGTCTCGTGGCCGACGACGAACCGGTCATCCAGGGCTACGACGAGCCGCTCTTCGCCAGGCGCCTCCACTACGACCGCCCGATCGCGACGTCCCTCGCCGTGACCGCGGCGGTGCGCGCCGCGAGCCTCGATCTCATGGCCGCCATGACGCCGGAGGACTGGGCCAAGACCGGGTCCCACAGCGAGCATGCCTCGTACTCGGTGGACCGCTGGCTCGAGATCTACGCCGAGCACGTCCACGAGCATGCCGACCAGATCCGCCGAGCCCGGGTCGCCGCGCGAGGCTAGCCTCGAGGCGGGAACCATCTCGGCGCTACTCCCCTTCGCGGCGATGCGTCGTCGCCAGCGTGCCGAGGTCTGCCCGATCGAGCTGATCGGCGCGAACTGCGGCGACCCGTGCCCGCGTCCTGGCTCGCAGCGTCGCCGTCCGTGCGCCGCCTTCGAGCGCCGCGCGCTCACCGACGACGGCCCCTGGTCCGATTTCCCCGACCTCATTGCCATTGACCACGACGACGAACATGCCGTCGAGGATCAGGTAGACCTCGCTCGAGCGATCGCGCTGGGCGACGAGCGTCTCGCCGGCGTCCAGCGTCCGGATCCTTGGCTTGGCGTCGCCCATGATGCTGCTCGACAGCTGCCGTTCCAGGGCAGATTCGACCGCCGCGACCATTGCGGGCGAGTCATTCGCGCCCCACGGCGTGCGCTCCCCGAATGAGTTCTTGAACCACTTATCGAAGTCGATGACCCCAGATTTGGCGACCAGCGTTCCGTCGTCGTCGTAGACCCAGTGCCGGGGAAATGGGCTGGCGCCGACCAGCTCGTGGCTGGACGTCCCGTCCGCGTTGATCGTCAGGGCCAGGGTGGTCCAGGCGATCGATGGCCAGAACTGGACGAACGGCTTGTGGGGCACTGGTCGGGGTGTTGGAATGCCCATCCGTCCGCCGACGGTCTGGATGAAGCGAACCGATGTGGGACCGACCTCCGGCTCGGGCTGGATGTCGGGCAGATGGACGGCCGGAAAGCGGATCGCCGCGGGCCCGACCCGGACCGTCGTGGCCCCGATGTGTCCCTGTCCCAGGTGGCCGAAGCCGACGATCCGTCCGTTCTCGACCTCGATGAAGGCCCGGAGCTCGTTTGCCTCCCGGAAGCGATCCGTGCGCCGCAGCGCCTCCAGGTCTTCGATCCGGTCGGGCGGCGGCTCGTCGTAGTGGGTGACGCCCAGCTCGAAGGGAACCTTGGATGGTCCCTCGATGGCCTCGGACGGGATCCACGAGACGGCGATGACGGATGACTCATACCGCGTTCTGGGCATCTGCATCTCCTCGAGTCGTGACGTGTCCGGGACGAGCAGATCGTCAGCATGGACCCTCCCGGGTGTCAATGGCCCGCGATCTCACGCGGGCCATCTCGACGGGCGGCTCGCCGGCTGCCGAGATCAACCTCCTGCCATGCCCCTTCCGACCGGTCCCGCCGTCGTCTTCCTCGTCACCGACATCGAGGGATCCTCGCCCAGATCCACGCGGTCGCCGCAGAGACGGCTGCCGCGGCCGGGCCGATTGACGTTCTCGCGGCACCCCGCCTAGACTAATCCCGACCTCGCAGGTCGGATTTAATCAACCCGGAAACGCTACGAAACTCGAGAACCCCGCCCGCCCCGAGGACCCGTTCCCTGACCACTCGACCCGCGTTCCATGGCTCCGGCGCCGTCTCCTTCAGCACGAAGGGGGAGTACGGCGTCCGCCTCATGGTCCAGCTGGGGCGGCACTTCGGGGCCGGGCCGGCCAGCCTGGCCGAGATTGCCGCCGAAGAAGACCTCCCGCGGGCCTATCTCGAGCAGCTCGCCATGGCCCTTCGGGATGCGGGCCTTGTCGTCTCGACCCGCGGCGCCCACGGCGGCTACGAGATCGCCCGGCCGCCGGCGGAGATCCGGATGAGCGAGATCCTGCGGGCCCTCGAGGGGCCGATCGCGCCGATGATCTGCGCCAGCGACGCGCCTGATCACGCCAGCACGTGCGACCGGACCGCGTCCTGCACGGTCAACTTCCTGTGGGTCCGGGTCCGTGACGCCATCGCCGGCGCACTCGACGGGATGACCCTCGCCGACCTCGTCCCGCTCCGGACTGGTCTCTACGACCTCGCCGGAACGTCCACCCAACCCATCCTCCAGGGAGCCTCGACGAGCTCGTGACGACCGATTCCGACCGCCACCTGAAGATCCGCGGCCTGCGCGTCGCGCCGATCGCCGACCCGACGAAGGAGATCCTCCAGGGCATCGACCTCGACGTCGGGCCCGGCGAGGTTCACGCGATCATGGGCCCCAACGGCTCGGGCAAGACAACGCTGGCCTACGCCCTTATGGGCCACCCCGCATACGTGGTCACGGGCGGCGAGGTCGAGTGGCTCGGCCGGAACGTCCTGAAGCTGTCCCCGGACAAGCGGGCCCGGCTGGGGATGTTCCTCGCCTTCCAGTACCCCGTGGCCGTGCCCGGCCTGAGCGTCGCCAGCTTCATCCGGAGCGGCCTCAACGCGAAGCTCCAGGGGATCGACAAGAACGGCGACATCGACCCGACCGACCCGGTCAAGGGCGGCGTCTCGATGCTCGACTTCCGCCGCAAGATGCGCGAGAAGCTGGCCCTCCTGAAGATGGACGAGACGTTCGTCAGCCGCTACGTCAACGAAGGTTTCTCGGGCGGTGAGAAGAAGCGCCTCGAGATGCTCCAGATGGCGATGCTCGAGCCCCACATGGCGATCCTCGACGAGACCGATTCGGGCCTCGACATCGACGCCCTGCGGATCGTCGCGGACGGCGTCAACGCGATGCTGAACCCCGACCTCGGCGTCCTCCTGATCACCCATTACCAGCGCCTCCTGAACCACATCAAGCCCGACGTCGTCCACGTCCTGGCCCGCGGGCGGATCGTCGCCTCGGGCGGGCGCGACCTGGCCCTCCGCCTCGAGGACGAGGGTTACGGCCCGATCCTCCGCCAGAACGGCCTCGAGATCGATGTTCCCGATGACGCCCTCCGGCTCGAAGAGCCGGCGGTTCCCGCCCACTGACCGGCCGACCTCGATGACCCTTACCACCGAGCAGGCCGCCCCGGCGACCGCTGACCCCAGGATCCGCGACGGACGCCTCGTTCCCGAGGTCATCCGGACCGAGTTCCCGATCCTCTCGACCACGAACGCCCACGGGCGACCGCTCGTCTACCTCGATTCCGCGTCCTCGAGCCAGAAGCCGCTCGCCGTCATCGAGGCGATGGACACCTTCTACCGCGAGTACAACGCCAACGTCCACCGCGGGATCTACGAGATCGGGGAGCGTTCGACGGCGGCCTACGAGGCGGCTCGGACGAGCGTGGCCGAGTTCATCAACGCACCGGACCGCCACGAGATCGTCTTCACCCGCAACGCCACGGAGGCGATCAACCTGGTCGCCTACTCGTGGGGCCGCCGGAACATCGCCGCCGGCGACGTCATCGTCCTGACCGAGATGGAGCACCACGCCAACCTCGTTCCGTGGCAGCTCCTGGTCCAGGAGAAGGATGGCGACCTCGAGTTCATCCCGATCACCGACGACGGCCTGCTCCGCCTCGATGTCTTCGAGGTGCTGCTGAAGCTGAAGCCGAAGCTCGTTGCGTTCACGCATGTCAGCAACACCCTCGGCACGATCAACCCGGTTGCCGAGATGACCCGGATGGCCCACGCCGCCGGCGCGCTGGTCCTGGTCGACGGCGCCCAGGCCGTGCCCCACGTGCCGGTGGACGTCCAGGCGATCGACGCCGACTTCTACGTCTTCTCCGGCCACAAGATGCTGGGGCCCACGGGTTCCGGCGCGCTTTGGGCCCGTCGGGCACTGCTCCAGGCGATGCCCCCCTTCCTGTCCGGCGGCGAGATGATCCGCGAGGTTCACCTCCGCCGTTCGGAGTTCAACGAGATCCCCTGGAAGTTCGAGGCGGGCACGCCCGACATCGCGGCCGAGATCGGCCTCGGCACGGCGGCGGAGTACCTGGCCACGCTCGGCATGGGCCGTGTCCGCGAGCACGAGCGCGAACTCGTCGGCTACGCCCTGGTCCAGCTGATGACGAAGCACCCGGACGTGACTCTCTACGGTCCGCTCGATGCCGGGCTCCGGGGCGGGGTCATCCCGTTCAACATCCCGGGCATTCATCCCCACGACGTCGCCCAGGTCCTCGACCGTTCGGGCGTGGCGGTCCGTGCCGGCCATCACTGCACGATGCCGCTCCACGAGCGGCTGGACTTGCCGGCCACCGCGCGAGCGAGCTTCAACGTCTACACCACGCGGGCCGACATCGACGATCTGATCACCGGCATCGGCGAGGTCAAGCGGGTCTTCGGGGTCTAGTCCCGCACCGACCGGTTCGCAACCGAAGCGCGGCCCGCCCTCCGGACGAGCCAACACCTGTACGCTCTGCCTCCCATGCCCATCGTCGGCGATGTCCTGGCGGACCGCTACCGGATCGAATCGGTCCTCGGTGTCGGCGGGATGGCGTCCGTCTTCCTGGCCACGGACGTCCGCCTCGATCGCCAGGTTGCGGTGAAGGTTCTCGCGGCCAATCTCTCGGCGGACGCGCAGTTCGCGGAGCGCTTCAATCGGGAGGCGGCCGCGATGGCGGGCTTCAGCCATCCCAATGTCGCGGCCGTCTACGACGTCGAGCCGGGCGATCCCACGACCGGCCGGGAGTCGTTCTACGTGATGGAGTACTGCGAGGGGGGCTCGCTGGCGGATCGCCTCAAGGCCTCGGGTCGAATTGCGCCGGCCGACCTCATTCCGATCGTCACGGCGGTATCGGAAGGCCTGGCCGAGCTACACCGCCGGGGACTCATCCACCGGGACGTCAAGCCCGCCAATATCCTGTTCGCGAGCGATCGGCCCAAGCTTGCAGACTTCGGGCTCGCCTGGACCGAAGGGCCGCGTGAGGGCGATCCGCTGACCCTCCCCGGTACGACGCTCGGGACCATGGCGTACCTCGCGCCGGAGCTCGCCGCTGAAGGCCCGCCGAGCGCGGCCAGCGATGTCTATGCCCTCGGCGTGACGATCTTCCAGGCACTGACCGGGCAGTATCCCCAGGCAACCTCGATGGCCGAACCCGATAGCATCGCGGGATCCGGCGCACCGCTCCCGGTCTCGGCAGCGGCGCCCGATCTCGGGCCCCGGTTCGATGTCGTGCTCGGCCGTGCGCTTGCCGAGGACCCGGCCGACCGCCCTTCGCCCACCGAGCTCGCCGCTCAGCTGGTGTCCGGAGGCGAGCTATGGGGGGTCGCGAGGCCCAACCCCGGCGCCGACCACGAGCCCCGTCCACGGCCGAAGGGTCGTTCGGACGTCGACATGGAGGCGCCGACCCGGGTGGCACCGGCGGTCGTGGCTTCGGCTCTCGCGGCCGGGGCTGCGACCGGGGGCCTGGAACCCGCGCCCTCGAATCCCCCGATTTCAGCGCCCGCGCCGAGCGGGCCTGGGCACCCGGGGGCGGCGGAGGTATCGCCCATGCCTGAGGTACCCGTCGCCTCTGTGCGAGCGGCTGCCCGACGACGGACCGTGTCGCGAGTCGCGCCGTCGCCGTCCGGCCTGGACGCCTACCCCCGGAGGGTCATCGTCGGGATCGGGCTCGTCATCCTGGCCATCCTCGCCGTGCTCGTCCTCCCTGGCCTGCTCGGTGCCAACGGGCAACTGCCTGGCGCGTCGCGATCGCCGTCCCCGAAGGCGTCGGCGACCGCGGCCGCGTCACGGTCGGCCTCGCCCGTCCCGAGCGGCCTGCAGGCGATGGTTGCTGCCGTCGACCGGGTGGATGCCGCCATCGAGGCTACGCGCGGCGGGAAGGACGGGCTCAGCGGCAAGGACGGCAACGAGCTCACCCAGCTTTCGGCGTCCGTCCGGAACGCGCTCCATCGCGGCGACGTCAGCGCCGCGGCCAGCGCCGCCGGTTCCCTGTCGGATCGAGCCGACGAATTGGCCAAGGACCTCGACAAGCATCGTCGCGAGGCGCTCCTCAGTGCGATCGACGCGCTGGTGTCGGCGCTGTCCAGGCATTGACCCCCCGCTCGCAATCCATACCCAACCTCGCTGGTCGGGATTGAGCCTTCGCGCTACACTCAGGACTTCGATGGACGACCTCTACCGCGACTACATCCTGGAGCACTATCGGCGGCCCCATAACTTCGGGGTTCTCGAGCATGCCAACGCCTCCCACGAGGGTGCCAATCCCCTGTGCGGCGACCGGATCACGCTCCAGCTGCGCCTCGCCGACGGCAAGATCGCGGGCGTCGGGTTCACCGGCCGCGGCTGCGCCATCAGCCAGGCCTCCGCGTCGCTGCTGACGGACCAGATCAAGGGCAAGCCCGTCGTGGATGCCGCCTCGCTCACCTCGAAGGACGTCCTCGACCTGCTGGGGATCGACATCTCGCCGGCCCGCCTGAAGTGCGCGCTCCTCAGCCTGGATACCCTCCAGCACGCGCTCGCGGACGCGGCGAGGCCGACCTCCGCCGACGCGTCTGGGGATGCTGCCGCCGCGACCTCCGCCGTCGGGCGGACTGCATGATGACAATCGACGCTGGGTGCCTGCCCGGTATGGGCCGCTGCAGGTGTACGCCGCCGGCCTGATCGCCGGCTGGCCCGCGACCGCGCCCTCTCGCGGATCGCCCGTTCCGCGCCCTGCCGAAACCGGCCGTGGCGCCCGTCACTTGCACCCCAGGAGCAAACCCGAAATGTCCGTCCGACTTGGCGACACCGCCCCCGATTTCACCGCCCCTTCGACCGAGGGCGAGATCCGCTTCCACGAGTGGCTCGGCGATGACTGGGCCATCCTCTTCAGCCACCCCAAGGACTTCACCCCGGTCTGCACGACCGAGCTCGGCGCCGTGGCCAAGCTCAAGGGCGAGTTCGAAAAGCGAGGCGTCAAGGTCCTCGGCCTGAGCGTCGACGGCGTCGACGACCACGAGGGCTGGTCCCGTGACATCGAGGCGACGCAGGGCGTGAAGCTCAACTTCCCGCTCGTTGCCGACAAGAGTCGGGCCGTGTCTGAGGCCTACGACATGCTCGACCAGACGGCCGAGGCGACCCAGACCGTCCGCTCGGTCTTCATCATCGACAACAACAAGAAGGTCCGCCTGTCATTGACCTACCCGGCAAGCACCGGCCGTAACTTCGACGAGATCCTGCGGACTGTCGACTCCCTGAAGCTCACCTCGAGCAACTCCGTCGCCACCCCGGCCAACTGGCAGCACGGCGACGACGTGATCATCCTCGCCTCGCTCAGCGACGAGCAGGCCCGTGAGAAGTTTCCGGATGGCTGGCGGGCGGAGCGGCCGTACCTCCGCTACGTGCCGGACCCCTCCGCCGCGGCAGGAGAGCCCGCATGACCAAGTCCTACGCCGACCTCCTCCGGGAGGCCAAGGCCTCGATCGAAGAGGTCGACACGGCCGCGGCCAAGCGGCTGCTCGCCGAGGGCGTGACCTTCGTGGACGTCCGCGAGGACCCCGAATGGGAGCAGGGCTACATCCCCAGCTCCCTCCACATCAGCCGCTCGTACCTCGAGCAGCAGATCGAGGCGGCGGTGCCCGACCACGACGCGCCGGTCGTCCTCTACTGCGCCGGTGGCGTCCGCTCCGCGTTCGGGGCGCAGACGCTCAAGGAGCTCGGCTACAGCCACCCGATCTCGATGGCCGGCGGCTTCCAGGCCTGGAAGTCGAAGGGCCTGCCGTGGACCGCGCCGGTCGTCCTCTCCAAGGCCCAGCAGCAGCGCTACAGCCGCCACCTCCTGATCCCCGAGGTCGGGACCGCGGGCCAGTCGAAGCTCCTCGAGTCGCGGGTCCTGCTCATCGGCGCCGGCGGCCTGGGCAGCCCGGCGGCGCTCTACCTCGCCGCCGCCGGCGTCGGGACGATCGGGCTCGTCGACTTCGACGTCGTCGACGTCTCGAACCTCCAGCGCCAGATCCTCCACACCACGGAACGGGTGGGCGAGAAGAAGGTCGAGAGCGCTCGCAAGACCATCACCGCCCTCAACCCCGACGTGACCGTGCTGCCCCACGAGGAGATGCTCGTCGGCGACAACGTCGAGCGGATCATCGCCGGCTACGACGTGATCCTCGACGGGACCGACACCTTCGAGACGCGCTACCTCCTCAACGACGCGGCGGTCGCGGCCGGCATCCCGGTCGTCCACGCGTCCGTCTTCCGCTTCGAGGGCCAGCTCACGACCTTCATCCCCTACGAGGGGCCGTGCTACCGCTGCCTCTACCCGACCCCGCCGCCGCCGGAGCTCGCGCCCGGCTGCTCGGTGGCCGGCGTCCTGGGCGTCGTGCCCGGGATCCTGGGCCTCCTCCAGGCCAACGAGGTCCTGAAGCTGCTCCTCGGCATCGGGACCACCCTGGCCGGCCGGCTCCTGCTCTTCGATGCCCTCGAGACCGAGTTCACCGAGCTCACCCTCCGGCGAGATCCCGCCTGCCCGGTCTGCTCCGACGAGGCCCGCGCGGCGCGCGAGCGGGGCGAGGCCCCCGCCCTGGCGGCCTTCCCGACCGACGCCCCGTTCGTCCTCGGCGGCGCCGGGTTCGGCGGTGGCCCGGCGGGACCGGAGGCAAGCGCATGAGCACGGTCTTCATTCCCACCGTCCTCCGGCCCGCGGTGGCCGGGGCCAAATCACTGGAGCTGGCCGGCAGCTCCGTCCGCGAGCTCGTGACGGCGCTCCTGGAGCGGCATCCCGGCCTCGGCGGCCAGCTGCTGGGGCCCGACGGCGAGCTGAACAGGTTCGTGAACGTCTACGTCAACGGCCAGGACGTTCGCTACATGGATGGTCTCGCGACCCCGGTCGCCGATGGCGACGAGGTCAGGCTCCTGCCCGCCATGGCCGGCGGCTGACGATGACGACGCTCCGCGCGGCGGGGGCGTCCACTATGTCGAGCGAAGCCCCCTTCGAGCCCGCCACCCCGGTGGCCGGCCGCTACGAGAGCATCCTCGACGCGATCGGGCATACCCCGCTCGTGGCCCTGCAACGGATGTCGCCGAACCCGGCCGTCCGGATCCTGGCCAAGCTCGAGGCGGCGAATCCAACCGGCTCGGTCAAGGATCGGGTGGCCAAGGCCCTCATCGAGGACCTCGAGCAGCGCCACGTCATCGGCCTCGATTCGATCATCCTCGAGCCGACCAGCGGGAATACCGGCATCGCCCTGGCGATGATCGGGCGGCTCAAGAACTACCGGGTGGCCCTCGTGATGCCCGACAACATCACCGCCGAGCGGCGCCAGATGGCGGCCCTCTTCGGGGCCGAGGTCATCGATTCGCCGGGCCATCTCGGCTCGAACGGGGCGGTGGCCCTGGCCAAGGAGCTGGCCGCCCGCGACGCGCGCTTCGTGATGCCCTACCAATACGGCAACCCGGCCAACCCGCGAGCCCATTTTCTCGGCACCGGGCCGGAGATCCTGGCCGCCTGCCCCGAGCTCGACGTGTTCGTGGCCGGCCTCGGCACCGGCGGCACGCTCATGGGTGTGGGGCGCTACCTCAAGGCCCGCAAGCCGGGCGTCCGGATCGTCGCCGCCGAGCCCCAGCCCGGGGAGGCCGTCCAGGGCCTCCGCTCCCTCGATGACGGCTTCGTGCCCGAGATCTTCGACGCCTCCGTCCTCGATGCCAGGTACCTGGTCACCAACCGGGAGGCCATCGAGGCCCTCCGCGACCTCGTCTACCTCGAGGGCATCTTTGCCGGGCCCTCATCCGGGGCGGTCATGGTCGCGGCCGCCCGGCTGGCTTCCGAGATGGACGGTGGCACGATCGTGGCCCTCCTTCCCGACGGGGGCTGGAAGTACCTGTCGGCGGGCACGTATTCGCGCGACCTCGGGGAGATGGAGGCCGACCTCGAGGGCGGCGTCAACTGGTGGTGAAGTGACTGCCGGGCCGGCGCCGATCGGCCCGGTGCCGGGCGCCGTCGAGCTGCCGGCCGCGATCCGGGCCGCCATCGTCGATCATGCCCGGGCCGAGGTCCCCAACGAGGCCTGCGGCGTCATCATCGGCGACCGTCCGGCAGCCGATGACGGCCGGGCGATCCGGTGGGTCCCGACCCGGAACCTGGCCGCCTCGCCGTTCCGCTACGAGATCGATCCCGACGAGCTGCTCCGCCTGACCATCGAGACCGATGCCAGCGATCAGGTCTTCTGGGCCATCGTCCACTCCCATACCCACACCCCGGCCGTGCCGTCGCCGACGGACCTTCGCCTCGCCTTCTACCCGGACGCGTTGTACCTGCTGGTCTCGCTCGATCCGGCCGAAGCCGATCCGGTCACCGGCGCCGAGTCGATCCGGGCGTGGCGGATCCTCGACGGCCAGGCTCACGAGGTCGAGATCACGCTCGCCGGCTGAGCCGGCCGGGCAGCACGGCCGATAGTGGTGCGCGCCGGCACCGCCTGCCGATACGCCTGCTGGTAGCGACAGCCTCCGGCGCCTACGATCTGCCGACGTCGCCGCGACCGGCGCACAGGAGGGGGAGCCATGACTCGCGCAGCGCTATCCCGGACCATCCTCGTCGTCCTCGCCTCGATCGCCTTCATCGGCGCGGTCCTGCTCGTCAACGCCTCGATCCCGCGGGACGGGGGCCGAGACGCTGATCTCGCCCGCGGCGGGCCCAAGCCCACCGCCGCGAGCGACAACCCCGAGATTGCCGAGCAGGGCGAGCAGGCCCAGGAGCGCCACGGGGCCTATCAACAGGCCCTCCAGGCCGGGACCTTCGGCAAGGTGACCCCGATCACCGGCACGCCAGCCGCCGGCTGGTTCGGTGAGAAGGTCGTCGACGCGACCGTCGACGACTGGGAGCCCGCGATCGCCGCTGATCCGAAGTCCAAGCACGTCTACGTCCTGACCACCCGCTACGGCGTGCCCGAGCCCTGCCAGGGCAACTGCCCGTCGCCGGTCATCGAGCTCCTCATCAGCCCCGATAACGGAGCGACATGGTCGACGGCCAAGCCCCTCTGCGTCTGCGCGGGCAAGGGCCAGTTCGACCCGATCATCGAGGTCGTGCCGAACAACGGCGCGGTGTACGCCCTGTTCATGATCGAGTTCAACGTCTGGTTCACGAAGTCGCTCGATCACGGCCAGACGTGGTCCACGGCCGTCCCGACGTACGGCAACGTCGCATGGAACGACAAGCCGGTCATCGCCATGAGCAATGACGGCAAGGATGTCTACGCCTCCTGGAACGGCCCGACCGGCGGCGATCCGTGGATCGCCCAGTCGCACGATGCCGGTGCCACGTGGACCCAGACCAAGGTCATCGATACGAAGCGCTACTACTTCGCCTTCGGGGCCGATGTCGCCAGTGACGGGACCGTCTACTTCTCCGAGAGCGGGATCACCTATACCGCATCCGGCAAGGGCGGCAAGGTCGAGGGACCGATCGAGCACCACGTCTTCGTGTCCCAGGACAAGGGCACGACGTGGCAGGATCACCTCGTTGCAACCGTCCAGCCCGGGATCCCGTGCGTCGCCGTGGGCTGCACGACGGATTTCTACGTGGGCCACACCGCGCTGACCGTGGACGGGAGCGGTAACGGCGGCAACGCCGTCGTCCTGTATGACGGTGCGACGACCGACGGCGGCCTCCAGACGATCCATGCGAGCCGGTCGAGCAATCACGGCGGGACGTGGACCGCCGGTTCGCCGATCTCGGCATCCGGGGAGCAGTCGACGGCCCCGGCGATCACTTCGACCGGCAACGGCGACGTCCGGGCCTGGTACTACCAGACCTCGGGCGGCGGCAACGTCGATGCCTGGAACATCTGGTACCGGACCTCGACCAACGGCGGATCGACCTGGTCGGCCCCGCTGCGGATCTCGGATGCCGGCACCGGCGCCCCCTACAAGACCGGGGCCGGGTTCGCCGAGGTCTACGGCGACTACGGCGAGATCGCCATCACCTCGGCGGGCAAGACGATTGCGACGTGGGGCGAGGGCATCAGCTACACCGGGCCGGGCGGAGTCTGGATCAACCGCCAGCAGTAGGCACGGCGGCCGCCAGGCGGCCGATCCGCTCCACGAGGCGATCGAGGAAGGTTGCCGGATCGCCGTCGATGCCGACGTCGACATTCGGCTCCCGAGCCCATGCCCCGCGCCAGTCGGCGACGGTCATGCCGTGGGCAAGCCCCGGGCCGGTCTCGACGTCGACGGTCAGCGGCCGCGTCCGGATGAGGGTCGGGTCGAGGGTTGCCGCAACCACGAAGGGATCGTGGATGAAGGCGCCGTAGAAGCCGTCGTTGGCGGCGTGGAACTCGAAGTAGAAGCGCAGCGCGTCCACGATGAAGCGCAGGATCGGATTCGCCGCCACGGAGCCGTGCGCCTGCATGAGCGTTCGACGGTCAGCGAGGGCCGCCGCATCGGCCGGGGCCGCGCCGGCCCGCGTGGCAAGCGCGGCGACGCCCTCCGGCAGGATCCGGACGCGCTCGGTCACGTCGAGGCCGAGGGCGACCGGCCGTGGCCACGCTGGAGCCGCCCCCCCCGTCCGGTCGGACTCCCACCGCCCGAGGCAGTCCTTGAGCGCGTCGGGGTCGACGTGGACGTTCCACTCGCTCGTTGGCGTGGTGTTGCCGGGGACGGCGAAGGCGCCGCCCATCATCGTCCAGCCACGGAGCAGCGATGGAAGCGTGCCCTCCCGCGCGAGCGCCGCGGCGAGGTTGGTCAGCGGGCCGAGGGTCACGAGCTGGACCTCGCCCGGCCGTGCCCCCGCCAGCTCGACGAGCGCGGCCGCGGCCGGGCTGCTTGACGCGCGACTCCGAGCCGCGGGACGTGTCGCGTAGCCGATGCCCTGGGGACCGTGGGTCTCCTCGGTCGTCTGGAGCGGTTTGACCATCGGCGCCACGGCGCCGGCGTGCACGGGCACGTCGCCGCGGCCGGCCAGCTCGAGAACGGCAAGCGTGTTGGCAACCACCGCGTCCAGGGCCACGTTGCCCGCGACACAGGTGACGGCCACGAGATCGAGGTCGCTCGAGGCGCAGGCGTACAGGAGTGCCAGTGCGTCGTCGATCCCCGTGTCGACGTCGAGGATCACGGGCAGGCCCGCGGGCGACTCGCTCATCGTCGCGATGCTACGGGCTCTTGAAGCGGACGAGCGTGGCCTGGCGGTCTCGGCCGTCCGGAAGGAGTCGCCGGGACCACGAGGAGTGGCTCCGATGGAGCTCCTCGGCGGTCGCGGGACGGCCCTCCAGGAGGGTCAGCCCAAGCGTCTCGAAGGTGACCCGGGCCGCCGCGATGACCGCGGCCGGGACCGTGGGGAGACCAGCAAGCCGGTCGCGGTCCGCCGGCGCGAGGATGACCCTCAGCTCGGCGCCGGGCGCGAGCAGCGATCCAATGCCGGCCGCGACGGCCCCGTCCGTCCCGAGACAGCCCCGCAGCAGCGAGCCCCACGGAAACGTGATGGTCACGAGCCAGGCCACGCCCAACAGCTCCGCCGCCGGGGCCGCCGCCGCGGCTACCGCAAAGAGGGCGTTCTCGAGGCCGCCTTTGCGAGCCGGCCCGGCTGCCCGCCGCGAGGCCTCGGCCATGGATCGCGCGTCCGCGTCGAGGCCGATCATCAGCCGGCGCGGGTCGCGGGCCGCGGCATCGAGGACCGCCCGCCCGTCGCCCGTGCCGATATCGATCGTGACCCCGTGGTGGCGGGCAACGATCTGGGCGACTTAGCCGACGTCCACCTCGATGAGGCGGCGCCCGACGACCGTGGTAAGCATGCGCGGGAGGATAGCGCCGGCAGGGCGACGCGTCGAGCCGCGTGCGCAGGCCCCTGACCCAGCGGGCCGGATTCGGGCGGGTGACCATCGGCGGCGCCTCGTGGAACGTCGGCTGGATGGTCGACGCACCCGTACCAGCCCCTACACTTCCGCCCGTGACCAGCGCCGAGCTCCACCGCCCCGACGTGCCGATCATGGCCTACGAGCGCCGGGTGGCCCACGTCGGGCCCTGGGATCCGCGCGCCATCGACGTCGCCGCGACCATCAAGGCGATGGTCGAGCGCCGCCGTCCGGATCTCGTCGTCGAGCACATCGGCAGCACGGCCGTTCCTGGCCTGCCCGGGAAGGGGATCGTCGATCTCTCCCTCGAGGCCGATCCCGCGGCGATCCCCGGCATCGTGGAGCTGCTCCTGGGACTCGGCTTCATGCCCCAGCCCGGCCCCGATCCGTGGCCACCGACCAGGCCGATGCTGGTCGGCGCGGTGGAGGTCGACGGCGACGAGTTCCGCATCCACCTCCACGTCCAGCCGACGGGCGGCGACATGCCCCGTGACATCGCCTTCCGCGACGCGCTCCGGAACGACCCCGAGCTGACGCGCCAGTACGCCGACCTCAAGACGCGCATCACTGGCGGTTCGAGCGTCGACGGCTTCCGCTACACGCATTCCAAGACGACGTGGATCCTGGGCGTCTACAAGCAGCTCGGCTATCGCCTTCCGCCGATCCTGCCGCCGGCCACGATCGGGATCCTGGGAGGGGGACAGCTGGGGCGCATGATCGCGATGGCGGCCCGGGCGATGGGCTACCGCGTCGCGGTCCTGGACCCGGACCCGAGCTGCCCGGCCGCGCCGGTTGCCGATCGGTTCGAGGTCGGCTCGTACGAGGACATCGATGCTGCCCGGCGGCTGGCCGAGGGCTGCGCCGTCATCACCTTCGAGCTCGAGCACGTCTCCCTGGACCTCGTCAAGGCCCTCGATACCGGGGCGCGCGCCATCCGGCCGGGCCCCTATGCCCTGAAGCTCACCCAGGATCGCCTCGCCGAGCGCCGCTTCCTCGAGGCCAACGGGACCACGGTCGCGCCGTGGCGCGAGGTCGCCACGGTCGAGGACCTGCCCGCCGCGGCGGAAGCACTGGGGACGCCGCTCCGCTTGAAGGCCTCGATCGGCGGCTACGACGGTCGGAGCCAGGTCCGGATCGGCAGTCTCGACGACCTCGTCGGCGCCCGGCGACTCCTGGACCAGGAGTCCGCCGCGGGCCGCCCCATGCTCCTCGAGCGGGAGCTGCCGTTCGTCGCCGAGCTTTCGGTGATCGTCGCTCGGGGTGTCGACGGAGTCACGGTCGGGTTCCCCATCGCCCGCAACGTCCATGACCAGGGCATCCTCATCGAGTCGTCGGCACCCGCCGAGCTGCCCCTCGACACCATCGAGCAAGCCGTCAGCCTGGCCTCCGACCTGGCCACCGGGATGGGGATGGTCGGCCTCCTGACCGCCGAGCTGTTCCTGATGCCCGACGGGTCGCTGGTCGTCAACGAGCTCGCGCCGCGCGTCCACAACAGCGGCCACTGGTCGATCGAGGGCGCCATCACGAGCCAGTTCGAGCAGCACGTCCGGGCGATCTGTGGCCTGCCCCTGGGATCGACGGCCCTCCGCGCCGGCGGCGTGGCGACGGTCAACCTCCTTGGCGGCGGGCCGGACCGCACGGCGGCGATGCGTGGCCTCGACCGGGCGCTCGAGGCCAAGGACGTCCACGTCCATGCCTACGACAAGCGGCGGGTCTTCGAGCGTCGGAAGATGGGCCACGTCACGGCCATCCGGGATTCGGCGGCAGCGGCGATCGAAGCCGCCCGCACGGGTGCCGCCCTGATCAGCTGGGCCGATGATGATGACGGGCCGTCGGGCACCGACGGGCAGGAGGGAAGGCGATGAATGAGCAGGCGGGCGCTCTCGCCGGCGTCATCGTGGGGGTCGTAGGCGGCAGCCGCTCCGACTTCCCGATCCTCGAGAAGGCCACCGCCCTCCTCGAGATGCTGGACGTCCCGTGCGAGCTGCGGGTCGTCTCGGCCCATCGAAGCCCGGATCACCTCTTCCGCTACGCCGAGGGGGCGGCGGGGCGCGGCGTCCGGGTGATCATCGCCGGGGCCGGTGGGGCAGCTCACCTGCCGGGGATGCTGGCCGCCAAGACGCTCCTGCCGGTCATCGGCGTCCCCATCCCGACCCAGCATCTCGGGGGCCTTGATTCGCTCCTCTCGATCGTCCAGATGCCGCGGGGCATCCCGGTCGCGACGGTCGCCATCGGCAACGCCGAGAACGCGGCGATCCTGGCCGTAGAGATCCTGGCCCTGGCGGACCCGCGGCTTGCGAAGCGCCTCGCAGCGTATCGGGCCGACCAGACGCGGATGGTCATGGACGACCCCTCGAACGCGGATGCACCGTGAGCCCGCACGCCACAACGACCGCCGCCCGGCGTCTTGAGCAAGGTGACCACCGTTCAGGCCGCTGAAGCGCCACCCGTCGCGGCGTCGCCGCCCGTCCCTGGTTCGTCACCGTCCGGCGCGCGCGAAGCGGCCTTCCGCCCGGATGTCGAAGGCCTTCGCGGGATCGCGGTCCTGCTCGTCGTTCTCTTCCACGCCGGCCTGCCCGTGCCGGGCGGGTTCATCGGCGTCGACGTCTTCTTTGTCATCAGCGGCTTCCTGATCACGGGCCTGCTCCTGCGCGAGCACGAGCGCGCCGGGGTGGTCTCCTTCGCCCGCTTCTACGCCCGCCGCGTCCGGCGGCTCCTGCCGGCCGCGGCCGTCGTCCTCGTGGCGACGCTCGCCGCGGCCTACATGATCGTCAACCCCCTCGATCGGCCCGACGTCATGGCCGATGGCGCCTCGGCCGCGCTGTCGGTGGCGAACGTGCGCTTCGCCCTGGCGGCCGGCGATTACTTCGCCACGATCAGCCAGCTCTCGCCGTTCCTGCATTTCTGGTCGCTGGCCGTCGAGGAGCAGTTCTACCTCGTCTGGCCGGCGATCCTCTTCATCCTCGCCGGCGGCGGCCGGCGGCGGGTGCCGCTCGTCCTGGTCGCCGTCCTCGTGGCGTCCTTTGCTGCGAACCTGTGGCTCACGGAGTCGGCCACGAACTGGGCCTTCTACTCGCTCCCGGGACGGGCCTGGCAGCTCGCCGCTGGCGGCCTCCTGGCGATCGCCGCCGGAGCCCTCGATCGGCTGCCCAGGGTCATCCTCGCGGTGGCGGGTTGGCTATCGCTGGCCGGCCTTGGTGCCGCCGCGCTGCTCCTCTCCTCGAGCGTTCCCTACCCGGGCCTGTTCGCCGTCGCCCCGACCGCGTGTGCAGTGATCCTCCTGGCCACGGGCGGCCTGGCCGCCGGGCCGGGCCTCCTCCTCTCGACCCCGCCGATCCGGTTCATCGGCCGGATCAGCTACTCGCTCTACCTCTGGCACTGGCCGATCCTGATCCTGCCGGCCATCGCCCTCGGAGCGCCGCTCGAGCTGGAGCCACGGATCCTCCTGGCCCTCGCTGCGGTGGGGGTGGCTGCCCTGAGCTGGCGCTTCGTCGAGGAGCCCTTCCGCCGGGGCCGCCTCGCGATCGCCCGGCCCCGCCGGGTGCTGCCGGCCGGCGCAGCGGCCATCGTCGCGGTCGTCGTCATCGCCGGCGCGCTCAACATCGGCAGCATTCGGGCGATCGAGGCCATCGAGCTCGCGGCCGCCGGCGAGACGCCACTCCCGAGCCTCGCCACCCCGACGCCGGATCCCGGCCTGGCCACGGTCGGCCCGTCGCCGTCACCCTCGTCCTCCGGCGGCGCCGCCACGCCCCAGCCGACCGCCGACGTCACGGCCGTGCCGACGCCGGCGCCGCTGACCTGGGACCAGATCCCGGACCTCAAGCTGGCGGACCCGTTCCCCCTGCCGGCGAATGTCCGGCCCTCGCTGCTGGCCGCGCGCAAGGACAATGAGTCCGTGTGGCGGGATCGCTGCGGAGCCCAGGTGGACGTCATCAAGCCGCCGATCTGCGTCTACGGCGACCCCAAGGGAACGCTGACCATCGCCCTCGTCGGGGACTCCCATGCCGCCCAGTGGTTCCCGGCCTTCGTGGCCGTGGCCACGGCCAACCACTGGCGGCTCGTGCCGTACGTGAAGCTGTCCTGCCCGTTCATCGACATGCCGCTCCAGAACTACCCGCTGGCGCGCGAATATGCCGAGTGCGCAGCCTGGCGGGACGAGGTCATCCGGGTCATCCCAGCCCAGCACCCCGACATCGTGGTCGTGGCGATGAGCCATCGCGGGATCTTTCCCTGGCTCGACGCGGACAAGAACGTGACCCGCCAGGGCCGGGCCATCGGCCGGTCCATCGCCCACCTGCCCGGGCGGGTCCTGGTCATGATCGACACGGCCCGCACCAACACGGACGTGCCGGGCTGCCTGGCCGCCCATCCATCGGACATCCGCGCCTGCGCGATCCCGCGCTCGGCGTTCGAGGATTCGTTCGGAGTCCGCGAGCGGCTCGCGGCCGACGCGACGGGGGCCGGGACGCTCGACCTGATCTCGAGCATCTGCCCGGCCATCCCCTGCCAGGTCGTCCGCAACGGGATGATCGTCTACCGCGACAACCACCACCTCACGGCGACCTTCAGCGCGTCGCTGGCGCCGGCCCTCGATGCGGGCCTCGCGCCCTATGTGGCGGCGCTGCCGTAAGAGGGGGTGCCCATCGCCTGGCTGGCCGCTGGCGATGGGCGTGATGGTTATCCGAGGTCGGCGCTGACCGTCAGCTCCTCGGCGCCGCGAACCACGACAACCTCGACGGCGCCCTTGGCCCCGGCCATGGCGTCCAGGAGGCTGTCGGCGTCGGCGACGTCGGCGCCCGCGATCCGGACGATGAGGTCGCCCTCACGAATGCCCGCTCCGGCGGCCGGCGACGCGTCCTCCACACCCCGGACGAGAAGGCCGTCGCGCTCCGGGAGGCCGACGGATCGGCGCAGCCGGCGCGCCACGTGGGCCGGAGCGACCTCGACCCCGAGGCGGGGCCGCTCGACGCTCTGGCCGCGGGCCAGGATCTCGACCCGTTCCTTGAGGTCGGCATCGGCCTGGCGGGCGAGGTAGAAGCCCTCGCCGATGCGATGGGTGTTGAGGCCGACGAGGCGTCCCGCGGCGTCGACGATCGGGCCGCCCGACGAGCCGGGCGCCATGGGTGCCGTGTGCTCGATGCTGCCCGAGATCCGCCGGCCACCGGGCCCGCGGAAGGCGCGATTGATGGACGAGACGGTACCGACCGTGACCCGTGCCGGGCCGCCGCTCGTTGCGGCGAGGCCGAAGACCACGGCGCCCAGCGCGACCTCGCCGTCGGCCCAGCCCAGGCCCGCGGCGTCCGCGGTGTCGACGTCGATGACGGCGAGGTCGCCGTCCAGGTCGGTGCCCGCCACCCGGCCCCGAAGCGATCGTCCGTCGGCGAAGGTGACGGTGACCTCCTCGCCCCGGATGTTGTGGGCGTTGGTCAGGACCTTGCCCCTCTCGAGCACGACGCCCGAGCCACGCAGGCGGGCGCCGACGCCGCCGCCGGCAGGAGAGGCGGCTGCCGCGGCGGCCGAGATGGAGGTGGACAGATCGTCGAGGAGAGACATGGTTGCGGTTGACTCCTGGAGCTGCGGTGTTGGTGGCGCCTCATCCGGGAGGACGAGGCATACTTGCAATATGCAAGTGACACCGTACGCGATCTTCCACGACGACGCAAGCGACCGCCGGAGCGTCGCCTACCATGCTCCCGTGGCCTCTCTCAACGACCCCCGACCGGCCGGCTCCTCGCCCCTCGCCGCGGCCCTCGAACGCATCGGCGACCGCTGGAGCCCCCAGATCATCCAAGCCCTCCTCGAGGGTCCGCGCCGCAACGCCGATCTCCAGGAAGGCGTGGCCGGGATCGCCCCGAACATCCTGGCCGACCGGCTCCGGCGTCTCGAGGCCGATGGCCTGATCACGACCACCGCCTACAGCGAGCGCCCGCCGCGCTTCGACTACCGGCTCACGGTCGACGGCCGGGCGCTCGCCGGTGCGCTTCGGCTGCTCGCTGATTGGGGCGCCCGCCACGGAGGCGGCGCGAGCGAGACCCACGAGTTCCTGCGTCACGAGGCCTGTGGCACGGCCCTCGACGCCCGCTGGTACTGCCCCACCTGTGGCGAGGTCGTCGAAGCCGCCCCGACGCACCAGTCCCGCCGGCTCTGACCGTCCTGAAGCCGGGGTAGGGGGTCGGCGGTCGGCGGTCGAGGATCGGCGCGGAGCCTGACCGGTACACTCGATCGGATGGACGATCCACGCTGGGAGCCGGGCATGCCGGTGCTCGAGCGCCAGGCCTTGCAGGCCACCTCGCCGAGGTCGATTCCCGAGTTGGCGCCGACGCCGCTCCAGAAGCACTACATCAACCTGTCGTTCATCGCCCTCGTCGCCGGCGCGATCGCAATCACGGCCCTCGAGACCGGTTCGACCCTGGCCAGCCCGCTGGTCAAGCTCTGCATCCTCGTCGGCTCGCCGATCCTGATCATTACCACCGCCGACGCCTCGCTCCGGATCTGGCGCTCCGCCCGGGCCTGGATGCCCCTGAACCGGAACCGCGGCCTCTTCCGCCTGGCCTGGCTCGCGGCATCCGTGCTCGGGATCGTGGTCTTCGCCGCCGCGGCGCTCCTGGCCCTCGGGGCATGACAGCGCCGGACCCGCCGGCGGATCCGGCCAGGCGCCACGCCACACCAGACCGTGGACCGGACGCGCGCTCGACGGACCTCGCCTCCGGCGGTGGCGTCCCCGCTTGGATGGCCGCCACCCTCCGCCATTGCTCGCGCTGCGGCGCCGAGCTGCGCTTCGGACCGATCGAGGGTGAGGACCGCCATCGCTCGAGCTGCCCCGCCTGCGGGCACATCTCGTACGTCAACCCGCGGCTGGTGGTGACCACCCTGCCCCTGACCGACGACGGCCGCCTGGTGCTGATCCGCCGCGGCATCGAGCCTGGCAAGGGCGCCTGGGCCCAGCCCGGCGGCTTCCTCGAGATCGACGAGAGCATCGGCGAGGCCGCCGTTCGGGAGACGCTCGAGGAGACCGGGCTGATCGTGCGGCCGGGCGAGATCGTGGGGCTCTACACGCGCCTCGAGGCAGCGGTTGTCGTGCTCGTCCTCGAAGCGAGGGTCGTTGGCGGGATTGCCGCCCCGACCGTCGAGGCCCTCGAGATCAGGAACTTCGAGGCCGGATCGATTCCCTGGTCCGGACTTGCCTTCAAGACCACCCACTGGGCGCTCGTCGACTGGCTCGCCCGCCGCCACCCGGAGCTCACGGCTCCGGCCTTCGCCGGCGGCCGCTGAGCCATCAGTCGCCGGCGAGCGGCGCGATGGAGATCGCGCGACGCATGCCGCCGATCGGATTCCCGGACGCGTCATAGGCGGTGACCACGACCTGCATCGTGCCCATCGGCCGGGGGGTGCCGGACAGGTCGAACTGGACCGTGAAGGCGGGCTCGCGGGCCGGGCGGATGCCGCCATCGGGATCCGAGACGTCGGCGCTCGCCTGGCCAAAGAGGCGGTTGCCGCTGGAGGCCAGGACGATCTCGACGCGAGACGCCCGGACGAGGACATGCCCGGCAACGGTCAGCCGATTCGAGGTCACGGCGACGGTGCCAGGCCCGGGTGACGCGAGGTCGAGGACCCGGACCGGGCGAGCCTCCGCCGGGCCGCTTGCGAGGGCTGTCAGCTCGTGCGGGGCCATCGAGGTCGATGGCGGCGTCGGGCCAAGGGACGATCGAACGGGCCCGAGCTGGGCCTGATCGTGACCCGGCGGTCGATTCGCGAAGCCGGCGAGGACAATGGCGGCGGCGAGCGCCGCGACCAGGGCCGCCGCCGGCCAGGCGCGTCGTGGCCGGATGGCTCGGGCGGGGACCTCGAGCGATCGAGCCGGGGTCTCGTCGAAGACCGGCAGGTCGTCAGGATTCATCGGCGCACGCCGGGGCATCGCTGACCCGCCCCTGCCTTCCGCCCGCCCCGGCTACGAGCGGAGGTCGATGAAAACGTTCTTGACCTCGGTATACAGGTCGATCGCCGACATGCCGAGCTCCCGCCCGATGCCCGACATCTTGTAGCCGCCGAACGGCGCCTCGGTGTGGACGCTGCTGTTCGAGTTCACCGACAGGACGCCGGCCTGGACGCCCTTGGCGGTCCGAAGGGCCTTGCCGATGTCGCGGCTCCAGATCGATCCGGACAGGCCGTAGGGGGTGGCGTTTGCAAGACCGATCGCCTCGGCCTCGGTGTCGAAGGGGATGATGGTGACCACCGGGCCGAAGATTTCCTCGCGGGCGATCCGCATGTCATTCGTTGCGGCGTCGAAGACCGCAGGCATCAAGTAGGCGCCGCCGGCCAGGGCCGCATCCTCGGGCGCGCCGCCGCCGATCACCAGGTTCGCGCCTTCACCGAGCCCGATCTCGATGTAGTCGCGGACCCGATCTCGCTGCTTGAAGCTGACGAGCGTCCCGACCTCGGTCGATTCGTCCGCCGGGTCACCGACCTTGACCTTCCGGGTCGCCGCAGCGAAGAGCTCCACGACCTGGTCGTGGGCCGACCGCTCGACGAGGATCCGGCTCCTGGCACAGCAGTCCTGGCCGCAGTTGTCGAAGACCGAGTACGGCGACTCCGCGGCGAAGCGCTCGATGTCAGCGTCGGCGAAGACGATGTTGGGGCTCTTGCCGCCGAGCTCGAGGCTGATCTTCTTCACGTTGTTGGAGGCCAGTCGCATGATCTCCTGGCCGGTGGTGGTCTCGCCGGTGAAGGCGACCTTGCCGATCCCGGGGTGGGCGGCGATCGACGCCCCGGCCGATCCCCCGGGACCCGTCACGACATTGAGGACGCCGGCCGGGATGCCGGCCTCGAGGGCCAGCTCGCCGATCCGGAGGGCGGTCATCGGAGAGAGGCTCGCCGGCTTCAGGATGCAGGTGTTGCCGGCGGCGAGGGCCGGCCCGAGCTTCCAGCTGGCCATGAGGAGCGGAAAGTTCCAGGGGACGATGAGGCCCACGACGCCGATCGGCTCGCGGAGGGTCAAGTCGAGGCCCGGCTTGGAGACCGGGATGGTCTGGCCGAAGACCTTGTTGGCGGCCCCGGCGTAGTAGTCGAAGACGAGGCTCGCTCCGATGATCTCGCCTCGCGACGACGAGATCGGCTTGCCGACGTTCCGGGTCTCGAGCCAGGCCAGCTCCTCGCTCTTGTCCTTGATGAGGGTCGCGAACTTGGCCAGTGTCCGGCCGCGCTTGCCGGCCGCCCACGTCGCCCAGCCCCTGGGGTCGTCGAACGCCTTCTGAGCCGCCTCGACGGCCCGATCGACATCAGGCTTGCCGCCCAGCGGCGCGGTCGCGATCACGCTGCCGGTGGCAGGGTTGACGACCTCGAATGTCTGGCCGTCGGCGGCGTCGACGGACTGGCCGCCGATCATCATCTTCAGGGCCCTGACGCCGGTGGACGCGGTCTGGTCGATGGCCATCGGGAGGAACCTCGGATGTTGCAGCGCGGCCGATGTCGTGGCCGCGCCAGAGGGCGGGAAAACGCCGGTCCATCATACGCTCGGACCTTGCTGGGACACGGCCGAAGCGCTTGACACCTCCGTTGTGCGGTGTGCCGCTATATCAGGGCAGGCAGACGCGGAGGTCGTTCGCCTGGGCGGTC